>NZ_JABXKP010000089.1 GCF_017114985.1 Nostoc sp. JL33
CTTATAACTTTATCTTGGAAGCTCTATTCTATGCAGCTTCATATTAAATTGGTATAAGTAAGTATGTAGGTGCAAATAATTATGAAGATAATAGGGGAATGGCGCTTACTAAATCGCTGGATTTATTTAAGAGCGTTGACCGGTGACAATATATGCTACCCTTTGACCGATATTAGTGGCATGATCTGCCATGCGTTCCAGACAACGAATTGCCAGTGCCAGCAGCACAATTGGCTCGACGACACCTGGGACATCGCGTTGTTGGGCTAAAGTCTGATAAACGCGATCGTAGGCATCATCTACAGTATCATCTAGGTGCTTTAAACGGCGTCCGCCGGCTTCATCAAAATCTCCCAAAGCCTTCAAGCTAGTTGCTAGCATCGCCTGCGCGTGAAGGGACATAGCTTCAATGTCGGGCATTGACGTATGAGGCGGATAAGGAAAAATTTTAATCGCAATCTCACCTAAATCCTCAGCATAATCGCCAATGCGCTCTAAGTCTCGCACCAGCTGCATAAAGGCACTCAAGCAGCGCAAATCTTGAGCCGTAGGCGCTTGCAGCGTCATAATCGCCGTACACTCTGATTCTATTTGTCTATAGAAGCGATCAATCTTTTTATCTAATCGGGGAAGTTCCTCAGCTGCTGTTAAGTTACGGGCAAATAACGCTTGGTGGCTGAGGCGAAATGATTGTTCGACTAAAGCACCCATGCGTAATACATCCCGTTCTAAACGCCTAATGGCGCGTGCGAGTTGAGGTCTTTGAGGATTGGGACTATAATCGATAGCTTTCACACTTGTTGTCTCAAAGGTGAAGATATTACTAACTATAGTCTTGGCTTAGGAAGTTTGCCATAACTTCACGAAATTGGAGTTGCATCCACGCACCACCAGTTTCTGGATGGTTCATTGCTTTGATTGAACCACCGTGGGCGATCAGAATTTGCTCAACGATCGCTAAACCTAACCCATTTCCAACGATCGCCCCTATGGAGTTACCATCTTGGGGGGAATGCGATCGCGCTTTATCTCCTCGATAAAATCGCTCAAAAACGTGGGGTAAATCTGCCTCAGAAAACCCGACTCCAGAATCAATAAGATTTATTTCGACAATTGGGGAAGCAGTATCATCCCCATTATTGGTTGATAGAATTTTCGCTTCGACTTGAATGCTTGTATAAGGTGGACTGTACTTAATGCTATTGTCTAGCAAGTTCAGAAAAACTTGGTAAATACGGGCTTTATCTGCCTTAATCCACAGATTTTCTGGGCCAGAATAAGAAAAAGACAGATGTTGGCGCCCTGCCAAGGGTTCTAGTGTTTCCCAAACAGATGCAATCAGCGATCGCAATTCTACAGCTTTGGTTTGCAATTGGATGTTTGGGTTTGCTTCGATTTGGGTAAGTTCTAACCAGCTTTGCACCAAGTTAATCAGCCGATCAACTTCTTGCATTAGGCGGTTAACCCAGCGATTTAAAGGTGGTTCCAAACGGTTTTGTAAGGTTTCCACAACTAAGCGAATCGAAGTCAGGGGCGTTCTGAGTTCGTGTGCTAGATCAGAAAAAGAGCGATCGCGTACTTGATTTATATCTAATAGGGGTTGACGATTTTCTAAAAAGACTCCCACTTGTCCATTGGGTAAAGGCAAGCTAGATGCCCGCAAAGCCAGAGATTTTATTGTTGGCATCTCTGCGGCATCCTCACAAGATGGATGAAATACCCATTCTCCCGTCTGTGGTTTTTGCCGATCACGAGTTTGTTCAATTAGATGGTCAAGTTCGTAAGACCGTACCAACTCTAGTAACAAACGCACCTGTTCTGGTTGCCAATGCAGATACAAAATTTCCTGCGCCTGCCGATTACACCACAGCAGTTGATTTTCCTCATCCACCTGCAAATATCCCACTGGTGCAAAATCTAGCAGGTTTTGGTAAGTTTGCAACGACTGCTGCAAATCTTGCCGTTGCTGTTTCACCATCGCTATTTCCTGCCGCAACCCAGGAATCAGCAGCAGTCGCATCTTGTAAAAATGCGAGGTTAACGGTCGAAGTAAGCGCCCCAGGTAGCGGTTAAGTTGAACCTGTTGCCAAACCCAAAACCCAATGCCTACCGCTAAACCCAGAAAAAATCCCAATAAGAGCATTTGAGTTGTTAGTTTCTTGGTGACTACTAAAAACTAACAACTATCTAAACTAATTATCCAAACCTATAGCCAAAACCTCGTACAGTCACAATATATTCAGGATGACTGGGGTCTTGCTCTAATTTTTCGCGCAACCAGCGAATGTGAACGTCTACAGTTTTACTATCGCCCACGAAATCTGGCCCCCAAACCTGATCGAGCAATTGTTCCCGTGACCATACCCTACGGGCATAACTCATAAACAATTCCAGCAGGCGGAACTCTTTAGGGGAAAGGCTCACCTCTTGACCACGAACTAGCACACGACATTCTTGGGGATTCAAGGTAACATCTTTGAATTTTAATACTGGTACTGGGGGTAAATTACTTAGGCGTTGGCGGCGGAGTAAAGCGCGACAGCGAGCCACTAACTCGCGCATACTAAATGGTTTGGTCAGGTAGTCATCTGCTCCCACCTCTAAGCCCAGAACGCGGTCAGTTTCAGTACCCTTAGCACTGAGCATTAAAATAGGTACTGGGTTTCCTTGATGACGCAACAAACGGCAAATATCTAGCCCATTGATTTGAGGCAGCATCAAATCAAGAATGATCAGATCAAAGGGAAGTTCCCCTGAGTTGGTTTCAAAACTTTTGAGATACTCTAGAGCAGACCGCCCATCGGGTGCAGTTATCACCCCATAACCTTCCTCTTCCAAGGCTACAGCTAGCATTTCCTGGATTAATTCTTCATCTTCTACTACTAGAATACGGCTGGTTTGTCCAATGTCCGTTCTGGCAGAATATTTGGTCGATTCACTGGTATACATTGATATCACAAAAGTCTAGGACTGTGCTTGTATCAATTAAGATGATTGAATCTATTATCTAGCCTTACTGTAACCACGCTTCTACTAGGGTTAATTCTTTTCGGTTTTCTTTACAAAAATTAATATATACGACAGCAGATGCTCCCCTTGACAAGAGCAGATGAAGTTGAGTATATTTACTTTAGTACACATTTACTATAAAGTAAAAACACAATGACACTTGTGTGGAAAAATCGTTCCCAATTAAGTGTGAGATGGGGAAAATTTCAGTATTACCACTGAGCTAAAAATGTTGATTCAAAGGCTACTCTGATGTCTGCATGGGTAGTATTTGGTATGGCTTGCTACCCAATAAATCATTGCTTATAGAAGGGGGTTGGAAGATGACTATAGTTGGAGTCAAGGACACCAAACAACAACTACTGCAAGCATTTCAACAAATTATTATCCAAAGAAAAAAGCTGGAGTCTAAAATAGCAACCAAACAAGAGGAAGCAGAAAAGGCAAAAAGTCAAGAAATTCTGCAAGCAGCTTCTGCATATACAGTTGATAGTATTGTCAAAGGTTTAGCTGATTTACAATTGGAGTTTGGCAGTATTCTCAATGCATTATCTGAAAAACTAGCTCAAGAAAATTCCAAGTTAGATGAATTGAGCCGAGCTATAGAAATTGAAACTCAACGCTTACAAGAGTTTCAAGAAATCAGAGTTGTAGCGGATACTCTAGACATTTTAAGTCAAGAACACCAAGAAAAATTAAAAACCCTAGAACAAGATACTATCAGCAAAAGGGAAGCACTAGAGAAAGAAATTACAATCAGGCGGAAAGAATGGCAAAAAGAGCAAGCAGAATATGCGGAAGAACTCCAAGCATATAACGATTTATTAGTCAAAGATCGCCAGCAAGAACAAGAAGAATCTCAGTATAAGTTAGAAACTACTCGTAAACTCAATACAGACAGCTACGAAGGGATAAAACGTCAACAAGAAAGGGAAATACAAGAAAAATCTGCAAATAAAGAAAAAGATTGGACAGAACGAGAAAAGATATTCGCCGAACGTCAACCACTCTTTGCAGACTATCAAGAACAAGTAGCTACATTTCCTAACGAATTGGAAGAAGCCGTTAAGAAAGCTAGGGAAGAGGCAATTAAAGAAACAAGTCAAAAAGCTAAAATTGAGGCTGATTTATTTGATAAAGAGTGGGAAGCTAATAAACAGAGCTATGAACTAAAAATTCAATCTCTGGAAGAAACAATTAAGAAACAATCTGAGCAGATAGAAGGTATTTCTGATCAATTGCAAACTGCATTAAAACAATCACAAGACTTAGCGATGAGAGCTTTTGGTAGTTCTAATCCTAAATAGTTGTGATTCTGGAGAATCTTAATCATTTTTAATTCCTGAAGATGAGGTTTATTGTGGTGGTAAAAAAACCGACTGATAAGAATACTAAAGTAGAAATTCTTCAGGCGTATGAGGAGTTAGCTAAAGAAAAAGTAGCGCTGAAATTGCAACTCGATGAAGTTGCCAAAGAAAACCAGTCTCTAACTAAAGAACAGCCTAAATTAGAACAAAAAACAGCTATGAATCAGCTTTCTAGTGTCCAAGAAAAGATGAGCAATACAATTGGAAGCTTGGCGAAGATTCAATTAGGTTTTGGCAGCGCTGCTAATGAATTATCAGAGCAGCTAACCACAAAAGCCTCTAAATTAAAAGAAATTAGGCGAACTTTAGAAGAAGAAATCCAACAATTAACACAGATGCACAATTTGGAAATTTCTGATGATATCTTGGATACTCTCATCCAAGCTTATGAAGATAATACTAAAGCTTATCAGGAAGAATATAGCCAGCGTTCTGAAGTGTTATTCCAAGAAATATTAGAGCGAAGGAATACTTGGGGAAAAGAACAAGAGGAACAGCAACGCGCGATAAAAGAACGGAATGAAAACTTGGATAAAACTCGGCAACGGGATGCCTCAGAGTATAAGTATAATTTAGAACTCCAGCGACAACTGGCAAGTGGCGAATACGAACAAGAGCAGAAAGCACTATATAAGCAACTCGAAGAATTACTACAAGAAACAGATAAACAGTGGGCTGAACGAGAGAAAGCAATTTCTGAGAGAGAGAAACAATTTGAAGAATTAAAAGCCAAGGTAGAGGCTTTTCCGAAAGATAAAGAAGCAGCTATAAAAAAAGCTACAGAAGAGGGCAAAGGCATCGCCCACTACCAAGCTAAAGTAAAATCAGATTTATATTCTAAGGAAGTGGAAGGGCAAAAGCGTTTCTATGAACTAAGACTGCAATCTCTAGAACAAACTATTAGTAATCAAGAGATGCGGATTCAAAATCTTTCTAAACAACTTGAATCGGCTCTCAAACAAGTTCAGGATTTGGCAGTTAAAGCTATTGAAGGTAATTCAAATGTTAATTCATATCAGGCAATTAAAGAAATAGCTTTAGAACAAGCAAAAACTCAAGTTAAAAATAAATAAGCTGATTTCGTCAGAATTCAGGAGTCAGAATAGTTAAAGAATCAGGATAACATTTGATGAATCAATATACCAATTATACTGGATTCCTTCTAAATTCTGACTTCTGACCAGAAATACAAAGGTACAGAGCAAGTAAATTTATTTATGGGGTTCAAAATTTTTGACTTTTGAATGCGTGACTTTTCACTTCCCCGTTCGCGCAGCGTCCCGTAGGGAAGGGGCTGACTCCTGCGTGCTGAATTCTTATCTGATTTCTTTTTGATCACAATTGTAGAGATTTCAAATTAATTGAAGTCTCTACAATCAACTATAAAGCTTTTTAGTCAGTTTTCTCTGGTTTTTTGATGTCTTGTGGAGGTTGTATTTTCTTCTTCTTTGTTCCGCTAGCTTGTGTTTGCTTAAATCCTTTGTTGGAATTTTGTTCTTGACTGGACATAATAGTAAATTTTAAGGTCTAATACAATTTAATCTACATTACGGGTATTGTCGATTACTGAAATATCTCAGAGAAAATTTAAGTAAATAGATCAGGCGGTGGGATAGCACATCTGTCATGGGTGTCAGCTTAACGTGAAAGCCAGTCTATAAGCAGCTTTTAAGATTGTCTCGAAAAGAAGTCTCCGACTGGGAATGCGTATTGGGGGGCTGCCGCCTCAAGACTTGCGGCAGAGCAGCAATTGAAGAGCATTTCCAGCCAGAGGCTGTTAACGAGGTTTGAAAAGGGTTTTGGCTTAAGTTGACACCAATGCACATCTGTGCTGTAGCTTACGACAGATGTGGTTCAAATACATGGAAACTGCTGTAAGCTAATTGGCATTTAAGTTGCTCCCATTAGGGCGGGCTTTCCGGCCCACCCCACAAGATTTTGATGAAATCGAAATATGCTTTCTTAGATATGTTTTAGCTTAATTGCATGGAATACAGACCTAACAAGAACAGCCCCTTAAGAGCTAGCGTTGGGGAGTAAGTCTCAAATCCGTACTTCTTTAAATCGAAGTAGTAGCCATTAAGATACTGGAATCTCAATGATAAATTCTGTTCCTTCGCCAAGCACAGAATTGCAACTCAACCGCCCATCGTGGGTTTCCTCGACAATTTGACGAGCGATCGCTAATCCTAATCCTGTTCCTTTCCCCACCTCTTTAGTTGTAAACAGGTGGTCAAAGATCCGCGATCTAATCTCCTCTGGCATACCCTGACCGTTATCTTTAATACGAATTGTTACCGTGCGTTGGTCACTGGATACTTCGGTGTGAATCAGTATTTGTTGATGATCGGCTCTGACTTGGGCAAAAGAACGCCCTTGAATGGATGTATCGAAGGCATCAATTGCATTAGCGAGGATGTTCATAAATACTTGATTTAGCTGTCCTAAAAAGCACTCGACAGGCGGTAAATTTCCATATTCGGTGATGACTTCGATCGCTGGACGTTTTTCGTAAGCTTTAAGGCGATACTTCAAAATCAACAGCGTACTCTCAATCCCTTCATGGAGATTACAAGCAACTTTTTCGGCTGTATCGGCTCTGGAGAAAGTGCGGAGACTGTTACTAATGTCTTCAATGCGATCGCTTGCCATCTTCATGGAAGTTAATAGCTTTGGTAAGTCTTCAGTTAAGAATTCTAGATCAATTTTTTCGCCATGCTTAATGACTGCGATCGCACCAGTGGGATAATGTTGTTTAAGCAATTGGATATGGGCGAGTAAGTCTTCAGTATAGTCTTCGGCATTGTCGATGCTGCCTTTGAGAAATCCGATGGGATTATTAATTTCATGTGCTACACCTGCAACCAAATTGCCCAAGGTTGCCATTTTTTCATTTTGCACCATTTGTAGTTGGGCTTGCTCAAGTTCTTGCAGCGATCGCTCTAACTGTTGTCCATAATTTTGAGATTCTTGATAAAGACGGGCATTTTCTAGAGAGATGGCGGCTTGGGCGCATAGTAGTTGGATAACTTCAATGCGATCGCTCGTAAATGCACCAATTGTCAGCGTATTTTCTAGATATAGCAGCCCAATGATTTTACCCTGATTTAATATCGGCGTACACAACACACTCTTAGGTTGTTGCTGCATGAAATATGGGTCGGCGATAAAATCAGTTTGTGCTGTTACATCATCGAACACAACAGTTTTTAAGCTGCGTTTGACAGAGTTTACCAGTGTAATCGGAATGCCTTCACTGGTTGACAATGGTACAGATACCAGCGTCACTCCTTGATTAATAGTGGCTACAGCTTCAACCACTAAGTTGTCTTGTTGGAGTACAAGCAGGGCAGCTTTTTGTGCGCCAGCATTTTCGATCACCACTTGCAAAAGGGTAGTGAGTAATTGCTCTAATTGAATTTCACTGGAGAGAGCTTGTGAGGCTTTAAAGATGGTGGCAAAATCGAAGCCTTCAGAAATATTGCTGCTCGAGAGGTTTGTGTGAATGGTTTGATATAATGTATCGATATTTGAACTCAGTTGAAAGCCATTAAATTGCCCTTGTAAGATGGGAGCTAGGAGTTGGGGATAGCGTTTTTCTAAGTCCTCGATTTTGGCTTTAGCGCCCCAACGGGCATAGCAGTAATAAGCTTCTTGCATGTAAGCTTGGGCGATTTTTTCTTTGCCCCAGTCGAGGTAGAACTTGGCAGCTAGTTCATTGCTCAAAGCTTCTTCTTGGATGTATTTGTTTTCTTTAGCAAGAGAAATGGCGCGATCGTAGAATTCCATTGCTTTGTTTTTTTGCAGCAAAACCCGATGCCGTTCTGCTTCGACTAAGTAAAATTTGTGTTGATGATTCATTGGGGTATGATGCGCCCATTTTTTCAGCTTTTTCTGATGAGATGTTACTTTTTTAAGAATCTGTTTTTGCTCAGTAAGCGTTGCTGTTGGATAGAGAATCAGTTGAGTTAGTGCCTGATAAAAATAAACTATTGGTACAACTGCCGCCGATGTTACCCCGTCTAAATAGGTTATTGCCTTAATTGATGCCTCAGATGCTCCGGTATAATTTTCAAACAGGTAGCAAAGTATCAGTTCATTGGTGTAGCTAAAGCACAATCCAGTGCGATCGCCTGCTTGTTCTTGTAATGGGCGAATAGTTTGTGCATCATAAACAGCACCCGATAAGTAACTGGGATTTGTAGACGGTTCCAACAAATTCAAGATAGCTTGACGAAATGAATTAGTATAGGTCAGAGGTTTTTCTTGTCTAAAATTGCTGTAGACTTCAGCATAGCCACCCATCTGTTTTTCTAACTCCGCCAATTCCTGCCCGATAAAGTATCCATGAAAACTACAGACAAAGCTAGCCCAAGCAGCATATTCAATATCTCCTGTTTCTAACCCCACTTGATAGGCTTCGATTAACGGTGCAATTGTATCTTGAAGGGGTTCATGCCAGTGATTAATAAATGTTTGAACAATGAAGACGGTTCTAGCTTTGAATTCCTTGCTATGGAATTTTTCCAGAATTTGTAATGCTAATTGACCAAATTCATAACCTGTCTGAATATTTCCCAGCATCCCACATTCGATCAATCCATACCAGGCATAGCCAAATGCAGATGCTGCCGCATTCCCGTACTGCATGGATAAATTGACTTCGCTCAAGATTATTTGTGGCAGTAAATCTGGACGACCAATATAAGCCGTTGAATTCGTACTAGCTAGAATTCGGATTGCTGCCAGTTGTTTGTCCCCCATCATGTCAGGTAAATCAATCAAATTTAAAGGAGATTTACCTAAAAGTCGTAATTTTGTTTGGGCTAAAGTAAGGAATGTTTGGGTTTGATTTGCTTGATCAGATAGTTTGACACCTAAGAGATTTAGTAGTGCGATCGCAGTCCGAATCGAATCATCAAAACGACTCTGAGCTAAATAAGATTGGATTTGGATCTCAATCGATTTCACTTTATCTAGTAAGACGTTAGTATGGTCTTGCACTTGCTTAACAAACTCTTCTACCTGGTCAAATTGACCCATGAAATAGGCTGCCGAAGCAGCTTCTTCATACAAGGCTAATGTGAGTGAATATTGTTGTTGCCAGCTATCTGTTCTCAATAGCTGAATCCCGCAACTGATATATTCCACTGTATTCGCATAAGCAGTAGATAGTTTGGCTTTTTGCCCAGCCAGCAAATTTAACTGTGCTAATTGTTCTTTGTCAGACTGCTGAGTGATTAGTTTTACACCAATATTCAACTGATTAACAATCTCAAAAATTCTCTCTTCCTGCTTTTTAATCGGTATTTTGCTTAATAATAGTTGGCCAATTTGCAGATGGATGGATTGCTTTTTTGACTCTGGGATTAACGCATAAGCCGCTTGTTGAACGCGATCGTGTAAAAATTTATAGTTTACAGTTAGCGAACTTTCTACTAAATCCTGTGTTTCCCGCCCGACATAGAATTTGTAAACTTCGCTTTGCGGCAGGATTAATCCCTCTTGTAATGCTTTCCAGAGGTATATTGCTGTTTCGGTTTCGGAATTTTCCGAAACAATTGCCAATGTTGCCAAATCAAATTGATTCCCAATACAAGCCGCTAATTTCAAAACATCTTGCGTTGATTCTGGCAGTTTTCGCAACTGTAACACCATAAAATCAACCACATCATCTGTTAAGGCTAACGTCTTCAAATGGGCAATATTACACTGCCAGCTTCCGCTATCTAAATCAAATTTAATTAGCTGGTCTTGATGCAGCGCTTTGAAAAACTGTGTACTAAAAAATGGATTTCCCTTGGTTTTTTGATAAACTAATTGTGTGAGTATTTCTGTAGTTTTTAGTGAACAATTTAGGGTGTCAGCAACCAGTTGATTTAAACTTGCTTCACTCAGAGGAGATAATGTAATTTTGTTAATCCTAAAATTAGCTTTGGCAATTTCATCTAATGTCAACATCAATGGATGAGCAGCAGAAACTTCATTATCCCGATAAGCTCCAATTAAAAGTAAAGCTCCACTTCCTGACTCGTTTATGAGCAACTGCATCAATTTGAGTGATGTAGAATCAGCCCACTGCAAATCATCGAGGAAAATTACTAATGGATGTTCTTTTGTGGTGAATATCTGAATGAACTTTTGGAAGAGTAAATTAAACCGATTCTGGGCTGCATTGGGTGAAAGTTGCGTTGCTGGTAGTTGTTGACCAATAATTTGTTCTAGTTCGGGAATTACCTCAAGAATGACTTGCCCCTGATCACCCAGCACTTGTAAAATTTTATTTTTCCAAGTTGACAATTGTTCATCACTTTCACTCAGCAATTGCCCCATTAAATCTCGAAACGCCTGCACAAAAGCAAAGAAGGGAATATTACGATTAAATTGGTCAAATTTGCCTTTGATGAAGTAGCCCCTTTGCCGGACAATGGGTTTATGAACCTCATTGACCAAAGCAGTTTTACCAATACCAGAAAAACCAGCCACCAGCATTAGTTCCGTCTGATTGTTGGTAACGCGGTCAAATGCTTTTAGCAGAGTTTCAACTTCATGCTCACGACCATAGAGTTTTTCTGGGATAATAAAGCGATCGCACACATCCCGTTGAGCAATTGGGAAACTTGCAATTTTCCCCGTTTCTTTTAGCTGATGTAAACAAATTTCTAAATCATCTTTCAGCCCAAATGCACTCTGATAGCGGTCTTCGGCATTTTTCGCCATCAATTTGCTGACAATAGATGAGAGTACAGGCGCAATTTGCGGATTAATCTCATTTACTAAACGCGGAAGTTTGGCAATATGACAATGTACCAATTCCATCGGATCGTGCGATTGAAATGGTAATTCCCCTGTTAGTAACTCGTAAAAAGTTACACCCACAGAATAAAAATCAGTCCGGTAATCAATTCCTCGATTCATTCGTCCAGTTTGCTCTGGAGATAAATAGCCGAGTGTCCCTTCTAGCACATTAGGACTCATCAATATTTGAGTTTCCCGTGGCAGCAAAGATGCAATACTAAAGTCAATTAACTTAACTTCTTTAGTTTCTGGATTAATTAAAATATTGGCGGGTTTAATATCTTTGTGAATGATCCGATTACGAATTAGAATATCTAATGAATTACACACAGCGATCGCAATTCGTAAAAACTCAATAAGACTTTGTGCTGTTCCCCCCATTCCCCCATTCTCTCCTCTCCCTTGCCATTGGTTGAGAGAAATTCCTCCAAAGTCCTCCATCACTAACGCATAGCCATTCTGATAGGGTTCCAGGCTGTAGGTTTGGATGATTCCAGGTAGATTTAGATTTTTGGCGATCGTGAACTGGTTGCGAAACTGTACCAATTCACTGAAGTTGGGATAAGCAGTTTTCATCAGCTTTATCACCACAGATTTTTGGTCAGTTTCTCGATTAGCGCGATAAACTAAAGTTCGAGAACCGTTGTATAGTTCTTCGCTAACGTGATATCCAGGAATGCTGACCATACGGCTTAATTTTTGAGACCTTACTATCTAGGGTTCCCAAAAAGAGGGCAGGATTTACAACTATAATTTAGTGATACCAAGTAGCTGCGTCATCTCGCCATTGATTCAGGTTGATGAACTGGTATCTCAATCATAAATTTGGTACCCTCTCCTAATGTGGAATCACACCACATCTTGCCATGATGTTTTTCTATGACTATTTTGTAGGTGATGGATAAGCCCAAGCCAGTGCCTTTACCGACGGGTTTGGTGGTGAAAAAAGGATCGAAAATGCGCGACCGCACTATTTCAGGTATCCCGGAGCCATTGTCGGCGATCGCAATCTGCACCCGATTATCAGCCGTAACTTGAGTAGAAATCCAAATTTTACCGGGTTGTGTTTGTTGAGCAGATTCCTCCAGCGCATCGATCGCATTCGCCAGTATGTTCATAAATGCCTGATTTAGTTGTCCGGGATAGCACTCAACCAATGGCAACTGACTGTAATCTTTAACAACTTCAATTGCCGGAGACTCTGGTATTGCCTTGAGGCGATGTTGCAAAATCAGCAGCGTATTGTCAATCCCCTCATGAAGATCAACAGCTTTGAATTCGGATTCATCCAGGCGGGAGAAGTTACGAAGAGATAAAACAATTTCCCGAATCCGTTGAGTGCCAACTTTCATTGATTGCAGTATCTTGGGCAGGTCTTGATTCAGAAAGTCGAGATCCACGTCATCCAAAGTTGCCTGGAGCGTTTGGGGCGGATTGGGGTAGTGCGCCTGATACGCCTGAACCAATTTCAGTAGGTCTTTACTGTAGCTATTAATATAAGTAATGTTGCCATGAATAAAATTGACAGGGTTGTTGATTTCGTGAGCAACTCCAGCGACGAGTTGCCCCAGACTCGACATCTTTTCAGTTTGAACAAGTTGCTGTTGAGTACTGTGAAGCTGAGTTAAAGCTTGCTGAAGTTCTGTTGAACGTTGTTCTTTTTCAGTCAGCAGTGTTTTCACGCGTTCGATCAAATGGTTGAATGCAGTCGCTAAAATACCGATTTCATCCTTGGTCGTCACGGGGGCTTGCAGGTCAAAGTTGGACTCTTGGGTGACTTGCCGCGCCACCTCTGTCACGGATTGCAGTGGTTTAGCAATGCTGCTCGAAATTCTCAATCCGATGATCAATGCCAAAATAACACAGCCTAAACTGGTGATACTAATCACAATCATTGTCGGTCTGGCTTGGGCGATCGCGTTGTCATACAGCGATGACCACTCTAGAATCACAGCACCAGTCACCTGTTTTTGATTGTTTGTCAAGGGAATGACAATTAATTTAATTCCTTGAGGATAATCAACGCTCTTTTCCAAAAAACTTCTGAGGTTATTATCCTGCATCGTTTTCTGGATTTCATTGCCCTTGTCATGATCAAAAATCGTGCCGACATTTTCGGGAACAGCGTCCGCTACAATCAGCTTTTGCCGATTGACCACCACAATGTCACGCTTTTGCACATCATGCAGCGAATTGGCGAAGTGTTGCAGTTCCTCCGAACGTTGAACAGAAATCGATTCGTGATCATCAGAGATATGGTGGACGATTGAAATAGCAAGCACTTGGGCAACATTTTCAGCTTCTGCGATCGCCAGAGTTTCAGCAATTTTCTGGTTTTGGGCGATCGCAACCGCACCAACAAGGCTTGTTAATAAGGAAATACCAACAAAACTTCCAAGCAGTTTGTGAGAAATTTTCATTGCGATAAATCAGCCATAACCATGTCAACCTAAAGTTAGTATTCCCAGATATTTGAACCACAAAGTTTTGAAAACTGGATGATCTTGGTAAAACTGGTAAAATTTCTCTACTGTAGGCTTTTAATTTGGCGAAGGTATTGCAGATATCGCGGGTTAAGCTCAACGTAAGGGATCTTACGGGGAGGCAAAAAGGGCTAGTACAGCACGGCGTAAATAAACCACCCATTCAAAATCAATGAAACGCTTACTCTGTATTCATTTTGAATTTTGAATTTTGAATTTTGAATTCCGCCTTGCGGTACTAGTAGTCTGTCCCATTAATTCTGATAGGTGAATCAAATTTCAATTTCTCTTCTTTCCTTCTTCCTTTGCGCTCTTTGCGACCTTTGCGGTTCGTTCTCTTATCCCTCAGATTTAATCGGACAGACCACTAGTATCTATTTCGGGGATTGATTGGTAGAGAACTAAGGCATTTTCGCGTAAAATTGCGACAGCGATCGCCTCTGCTTCAGCCACAGTAATGTCAGAATCTGCAATTGCTTGCTCTAGCACTTCCCCTAAAAGCTGGCGACCCCATTTTGCACCCAAATAGTACAATTCTGGAATTGAGTGTGCATCAGAAGAATACATTAATTTAGTAGTGGGAGTTAATTCTAACAGCTGCCTAATTACTTCCCGCATCCCGGACACGCTTAAAAAAGGTATTGCCAAACCGAAATCTAAATAAACTTGGGGATATACAGAAGCCAAATAACCAGCCTGCTGCATATAAGGATAGGAAGCGTGTAGCAATACTAATGGTACACGGCGGTACTGGGGTAACTCTAGTAAATATCGCAGATTTAGGGGATTCGCCAATCGTAAATCCAAGTCTGGATCACCATAGCCAGTATGGAATTGCACTGGTAGGCGATATTTCGCTGCTACTAATAACGCCTGTTGTAACAGAAAATCAATCAGGGATTTATCAGTCAGTCGCAGAGGTTGATTTTGCAGTTGTTGTTTGAGTAGGTCAAAGTGAGCCGCCGCCACCTCGTCAGCTACAGGTTGAATATCCAAGCCACTCCGGTAACAGGCAATACTTTTAAAAGCCACCACTCCAAACGGTGGTGGATCAAGTTCGCTGTTGAATCTTGCTAAGAATTGTGCAAAATCTTCTGATTGCGGAATTAGCTGTTCTGCTAATATTTCTAATCTCAGAATTCGTCGCACAGAAATAAACCTTTCATGCCACGATATCGGTAGGATAGTTTCTGGCTGCAAACCATCATCTAAGTAAATCGCCTCCAGGTTAGCGGCTCGAAAATAAATCTGCGTCAGTTCTTCTAACCCTAAACTTTCCCGCCGTGCCAAAATTGCTGCTTCTTCAGGTTCGCAGTTTAATAAAGCTGCAATCTCGCGTAAACTACGCCGATAAAAGAACGTATGACGCGCATGGTAGTTGATAATTTCTGGATCAGAGCTTTCAGTGAAGGCAGCCGCGTAAGGGTACTGGGCAAAAACTTCTGGTCTTAAGATGTTGTGGGCGTGTTGGTCAATTAAAGGAATGTCAGCTAGATTCATTGGTAATTAATGATATCGCTAGTATTTCTCTAATAAGGTTTTCACTTCTGCCGTTAATTCCCAATCTTTCATTGCTAGCCACTCTGCTTGACGCACTGCTAAGAAAGCTTTCGCTAACTGGGGATTTAAAGCTGTTAATAGGATATCGTCTTGCTGAAGGTGAGCGATCGCTTGCCCCAGATTATCTGGTAATCGGTCTATTTGATTAGCATTGCGTTCTGCAATTGATAAATATCCAGGGTCTTGATTCACCGGGTTTCCAGGTGTTAGACCACGCTGCACACCATCAAGTCCGGCGGCAATCACTGCTCCTAAAGCTAAGTAAGGATTAGCTGAGGCATCCACAGTTTTCAATTCCAAGTTGCTCGGACAGCCTAAACCAGGGTCACTGGGGACTCTCACGGCTGCCTCTCGATTATCTAATCCCCAACAGCGAAAAGCACCACTCCAACTATGAGGAAGAAGGCGGCGGTAAGAATTAGTACTTGGGGTAGTTAGTGCCATCAGTGCCGGAAGATGGTGTAAAATGCCAGCAATAAATTGTAATGCTACCTCAGAAAGACCACAGATTCCCTGTGGGTCAGGTAACAAGTTTTTCTCGCCATGCCAAAGGCTCAGATGGATATGACAACCACTACCAGCCGCATCCGGGAAGATTTTGGGTAAGAAGGAAGCGATCAGGTTGTGCTTGTAGGCGATCGCTCTGACGGTTTCTCGAAAAGCAATTTGCCAATCAGCTGCTTGCAAAGCATCGGTATAGCGGATGGAAATTTCCTGCTGACCGGGGCCCGCTTCAGGATAATACTGTTCTACAGGTATGCCTTGAGCGATCAGTGCATCTGCGATCGCATCAATTACTTCTCGGTTAATATCCATTGCCTGAGTTGAGGCAAAAACTGTGGAGTCAGCAGGAATGATTCCATCAGGTGTTTGCCGAAGTAAGTAAAACTCATTTTCAAATGCTGCCCGAACTTCCCAGCCATTAGATTCGGCTGCCGCAATCATCCGCTTCAAGAAATTTCGCGGGCATAATGGCCAAGCAGAACCATCTAATACCATATTGCCCATAACACGAGCATGACCAGGAGCATAAGGTAAAAGCTTGAGGCTAGACCAATCTGGTACTAAGCGAATTTCACCTACTGGCCCTAAACCAGTTTCTGGTACAACTGCATCATACATCACAGGAATTCCCTGCTGCCCTACAGAAATACCCACCCCATGCTCAAAGTAGTGATCTAGCATCCCCAGATGTACGGCTTTGCCACGGATAATGTTGGCATTATCGCACCAAAGAACTCGCACGAATTTTACACCAGTTTCTTCAAAAGATTTACGTGTTTTTTTCCAGTTATTTTTTTCGACCATTGCTAGTTATTTTCTCTGCATTTAGGTCTAAAGTTGAGATATTAGGGACTAATACGGTTGGGTTAAGGCTTAACTCTTTGTCAAAGTAAATTTTTTTAACGAACCGCGAAGGACGCGAAGGAAGAGAAGAAAGAAATGCTTAGGGACTTCCAAATAAAAAAATATCCCAAAACTGACGCAAAAATCCTCTCTATTTCTCTTCTCTCTGTGTTCTCTGTGTCTCTGTGGTTCGTTTCTTTGGATTTATTTCTTGGAAGTCCCTTAATCTCAAGCAAAAGTAGAAAAACCTAGATTTGGTGGAATATCCTGAATCCGCCCAGGCCCGATCGCTCGTAATGCTTCTTTGAGTAAAATATCCCCAGTATACAAAGCACGTCCGACAATTACGCCAGTCACGCCTTGAGGTTCTAACGCCAACAAACTCAACAAATCGGTGAGAGAACTTACCCCGCCTGAAGCAATTATCGGGATGGAAATTACTGCTGCAAGTTCTCGCAAAGCTTCTAAATTGGGGCCTGTGAGCGTACCATCACGGTGGATATCTGTATAAATTATGGCGGCTACACCCAATTCTTGCATTTGTACAGCCAGTTGGGTTGCTAAAACTTCTGAGGTTTCTAACCAACCGCGAGTTGCTACGCGTCCGTTACGGGCATCAATGCCAATAATAATCTGTCCAGGAAATTCTTCACACAGTTGTTGCACTAGCTGAGGCTG
Organism: Nostoc sp. JL33; assembly: GCF_017114985.1. Taxonomy (GTDB): domain Bacteria; phylum Cyanobacteriota; class Cyanobacteriia; order Cyanobacteriales; family Nostocaceae; genus Nostoc. The sequence continues at coordinate 17,243 of NZ_JABXKP010000089.1, forward strand.
TTCTACGGCGATGGTGCCGAGAATTGCCCAGTGTACGCCTAGATTAAATACTTGTTGCACGCTGGTGCGATCGCGCAATCCTCCACCAATTTCAATCGGCACTGACACTGCTTGAGCGATCGCTTCAATTGCCCCCAAGTTTACTACTTTACCTGCTTTGGCACCATCTAAATCAACTATATGCAATCTGGTAGCACCTTGATCTACCCACTGTTTGGCAACATCAGCAGGATTTTCGCTAAAAACTTGTGAGCGATCGTAGTCTCCCTGATACAGTCGCACACAGTGACCTTCTAGTAAATCAATCGCTGGAATTACATCCATTTACCTTTACCTCATAACTTAATAGAATCAAACACTAGTAGGACTTACGCAAAACTACACGCCGTAGGGGCAATTCATGAATTGCCCCTACCTGAAAATCGGGGTTTCGGCTATTGTTTGCGTAAGTCCTGACTAGCTATAGCTGAATACTATTTTTATATTAGACAAGAAAGCAAAAATCCCTAACACTCCACCCCCAACCCCTCCTCGCTTGCGGGGAGGGGAGACAAAGCGTAGCTTTGGCGGGGTGGAGTTCTTATTTTTGATTTATGTAAGAGGTCTATTTTTCATTTTTCATTTTTAATTGCCTTACAGCTTGTCCAAAACCCAGCACAAGCAAAATATTAGAAAGCGTCAAAAATACTTCTGCACCACCGTGCAACCAATCTACATTGGCCAAAGACTCGCCATAATGCAGTTGGGCGTAAATTCCGGCTGGGATGGTGATGGCAACAAAGACGAGAGTGCCGTAAAATCCATACAGCGCTAAACGCGGCATTTGCGGACTGCGGCTAATAAACCACAAGAAACCCAAATAGGGAAACAGTGAAAGTGCAAACAGGGTTTCTTTAGAAATCATTGCTCTAATTTGATCGGTTTTGGTTCAACAATGTTAGGAGATTTCGTAGAACGCCAAATCAAAAACGCCGCTCCCCAAAGCGTAAAATTACCAACTAAGGTCATGGTAGCTTGAAGCGTCACCAGCCATTCCAGAGATTCGGCGTTGTCGAAATAATGCCAGGTACAAGCACACATGGCGCTGACTAAAGCTGGTAACATGGCAAGGGATAATCCCCACCAACTGCGGTTATTAGTGAGTTCGCCATAAGTCCAAATTAACCAAATGGCGACAATCCACTCAATAACGCTAGAAATATGAATAATCCAGGTGGGAATCGATAGGGCTTGCATAAGAAAGTTAGAGACGCGATTAATCGCGTCTGTACAGGATTTGGGAGAGACGCGATTAATCGCGTCTGTACAGGATTTGGGAGTCCTTTTTATCTTCCTTTGTTACGAAGTTTGAAAATAGAATTTGTGAATGAGTCTAGTATCTGTAGTAATCACAGATATTCTGTATAAAAAAAGTTGTTAATCTAAAATCCAAAATGGTCAAAATGCGGGCATTATTGTCTGGATATTACGGTAAAGGTAACGGTGGTGACGAAGCTTTGTTGGCAACGCTTTTGCAAATGTTACCATCTCACGTAACGCCTGTGGTGCTTTCTGGTAATCCAGAGGAAACGCGCGATCGCTACAATGTAGAAACCTACGATCGCATGGCTCCCTTACTTGTGCTGCAAGCTTTACGCTCAAGTGATGCCTTGATTTGGGGCGGCGGGAGTCTCATTCAAGATGTTACCAGTACTATCAGCCCATTTTATTATGGGGGACTGATGGCATTGGCGCAGAAAATGGGTTTGAAAACCATTGCTTGGGCGCAGGGTATTGGCCCTTTGGTGCGTCCGCAAACTCGCTGGTTAGCACGGCAAACCTTTGGTAATTGTACCAAAATTAGTGTCCGCGATCGCGCCAGCGCTGCTTTATTATCTGATTGGCAAATTCCTTGTATTATAGCTCCTGATCCGGTTTGGGCATTGGAATCTAAACCAGTACCAGGACTTTGGGATTTACCGGCACCGAGAGTTGCGGTAACGTTGCGATCGCACCCCCTACTTACAGAAACACGTCTGGCAAACTTGACTCGTGCTTTGGTGGACTTTCAAAAAGCTACGCAGGCTTTTATTTTACTACTGCCGTTTCAAAAAAGTGAAGATTTAAGTATTGCCGAAGCTATTCAACCCCAACTTAAAGATGTCAGCAAGATTTTATGTCTAGAAGATCCGCAACTTTTAAAAGGTGTGTTTCGCGGTGTCGAGATGGCAATTGGGATGCGTCTACACAGCTTGATTATGGCTGCGGCTGTTGGTTGTCGCTGCTTTGCTCTTAGTTATGATCCGAAAATAAATCGGCTCATGGAAGATTTGGAAATGCCTGGGTGGGATTTGGCGAGTTTACCAGATGACCCCAATTTGATTAGTCTGGCTTGGATGGAGCATTACGCCAATGGCGAGCCGTTATCACCAGAGAAAATCCAATATTTGGTGGATAGGGCATTAATACACCGCGAGTTATTGAGCCAAGCTTTATGTAATAATTAAGACCAAAAAATCTAGCCCGAAGAAAATACAAAACTTCATTTATTTACTATTTGGATAAAATCGACCGGACAATGGTGGCTCATGTCCCTGAGGGACTGACAAATAAAACAATACTCAACTACTTCTTGTGGGGTGGGCGTCTCGCCCGCCCGTATACGTATACAAAGGCGGGCAAGATGCCCACCCCACAAGATTGGGTAATTTATTTGTTGTCAGTCCCTGAGAGCAAGCTTGGTTATGGCCGGAAGGGAGTAATTGTCAAAGTTTTGTAAATTGAGAATGAAAATACTTAAGTATCGTTTATAACGACTGTTTAGGCGATATTATTTACGATATCCAGAAATAATTCTTGAGATAATTACGATGATAAGCTTTGGCTTTTGGAACCTACTTATAGTAATTGTAGTTGCTTTAGTTCTGAAAAATAATTGGCAATTAGATGATGAAAAGGCAGCCTGGAAAAATTCTTTATTCTTAAAATCTTTGGTGATCCAACGGTTGATACAATTTTTTCGTCAACCAATTGTTAACTTTCTCGTCCAAGCAGGTGTTGTATTAATCGTTACAAGATTACTCTGTTATACAGGTTGGCTAGTTTATTTCCTAAATCAACCAAATCCACCTTTCTGGGATTTTAAGTGGTATTATGTGGCGAGTAAATTGGCTCATCAGCATTTGAGTCCTTTTAATGTCGAGATTTTTAACCAAAGTTTCTGTACCCTAACTAAGGTCTGTGGATTTATTCCACCGTTTGTCTATCCACCTAATATTATTCCTCTCATCTGGTTTCTCGATTATTTTTCGATCAATACTGCATTTACAATCTGGGTTGTAATGCATATATTAGCAATCGCTTTGGTTTTATGGGGAGCGAATATTCTCTTGAAGTCGAGATCACTAGCTCTAAGAACTATTTGCACAATCTCAGCAGCCTTGATTTATGGCTTAGTTTACGATCTTCAAGTTGGTAATGTTGCCATTTTCATTGCAGCTCTAATCTTATGGATGTTTATCTTGGCTAGAAAACATCAGGATATTCTAGCAGGAGTTTGCTTGGGGCTTGCCCTTTGTAAACCAACATTAGCTGCATTATTCGTTCTATATTTTCTACTAAAAAGACGGTTTTCTCTAGTTTTTGTATCTCTGATCACAGTTACTTCTCTAGTATTTTTAGGTCTAGCCTTGACGGGTAATTCTTTGACACAATTCATGTCGGATGCAGCTCGGGGATTTTCACTGTGGCTAAATGATCCATCAGTTAGCCCCGATATTTCGATTAGTCGCCTCGATTTGATGGTTGTGGGGCCGAGATTATTACCCAATAACCCATTCTTTGCCAAGCTTTTGTCAGACTTAATTGTTCTGATACTTATTGGTTGGGCGGGTTGGTATTGGTATCTACAACAATCTCTCACAGCCTGGTCAAAGAAAATCTACTTAGCAGAAATGGTTCTAATTTCTTGCTTAAGCATTGGCATCAACTATTCGCAGGAAACTAGTTCTGTGATGTTAGTACCTGCTGTTGTTTTTTTACTAAATGATTTGCTCTATCAGATTAGGCATTGTACATTCTCTATGAAAAGAATGTCTGTTTGGTTAGCAGGAGTTTGCTTTCTTGCAGTGCAAACAGCAGTTATTCATGGCTGGCTCATCGGTTCTCTAGCAAAACGATGGAATGTGAAAGCAGGGGAATTGCCCTACATTATGAAAGTAACTATCTTCGCCCTACCGAGTTATGCGATTTTAGGAATTACCGTGAGTATTTTAGTCTTAGCAATTAGTTCCCTGCGTCAAAAACAGGTTATGAAATTGGAACCTTTGAGTCGGGTGTCAAATTAGAACATCAGGAGTCATAAGTAAGTACTTGGGAAACACAGGATACTCTAGAAGCAGATTAAAGAATTTTCCCAAACATACAGATTATGGTAAATCTCAATCGTTACAATCTTGCCAGCAATCAACCTATGGGTGCAGTTCGAGTCAAAGTCAAACTCACTAATGCCATTGATGAAGCGCTTGTTAGCCGAGGAATGCTCAATCCAAATATGCTGCGGGTATATGAAACTGAAGCATTAGTAGACACTGGGGCAGTACGTACTGTACTACCGATGTCGATTGCCCTGCAACTTGGTTTGAGAATTCGAGGACAGCAAATTGCTCAATACGCTAACGGTAGTGAAGAATCTATAGGCGTGACTGAACCCGTAATTATTGAATTGACAGGACGGGAAACTACTGAAGCCACATTAGTTACAGGTGATATAGTCTTGATTGGACAAACGGTGCTTGAGACGCTGGATTTACTAGTGGACTGTAGAAATCAGCGACTTATTCCGAATCCTGATCATCCTAACTATCCTGTAATGAGAATATAGCCCAATACGCTTGGGTTAAGGATAATTGTAAGGTTGGGTTGAACGTTCGCCAACAGCGTCCCGTAGGGAAGTGAAACCCAACAAACTCTTGATAATGTTGGGTTACCCTGCGGGAGGAAAGCTCCGTTCCTCAAACGCCACTTGCTTCTCCTGTCGGAGACACACAATTTCCAAGTCGGGAAACCGCACCTGTAGCAGTGGCTCCCCAACCTACGCAGTTTAAGGTTTTTGGCTCTAACCCAAGCGTATTGGAATATAGCCTAGTGATTCTTTTTGCTGCTAACAATTCCTGACCACTGAACTTTTTTCTCTTTCTCTCGGCGGTAAGAAAAGAAATGCTCTGGAGTTTGGAAAGTACAATAAGGTGCGATCGCAATTTGTTCTGCACTAATTCCCATATTTTCCAGTTGTAAGGTATTCACTCGCCTGACATCCAGCCGTACCTTACCTGCATTTGGGTCTTCTAGCAAAGGTGAATTTGGTAGCTGATGTAATGCAGTTATAATTTTTTGTTCGTCATCATCTGGTATAATACTAGCCCCGATTTCGGCAGCTACATCGATAGAGACTTGGTAAACCTCACCAGCGATCGCCGGGCCCATCGCAATGCGTAAATCATCGAGTTTGCTGCCTTGAGATTGTAATCGAGCGATCGCCAGGGGCACAATCTTTTTAGCAGTCCCCCGCCAGCCTGCGTGTAATGCTGCCACCTGTCCAGTTTTCACATCCCCAATCAGCACAGGTGTACAATCTGCACTAGCCACCCAAACAGCTTGTAGAGGCTGTTCGCTAATTAAACCATCTGCCAATGCTAAATCCTGATCATCAGTGCTTAAGAGGCTGTCAATTTCTTGAGGGGTGAGAACAGTATTGCCATGAACCTGCTTTAAGCGATAGACTGATGCCTCTGGTTGCAATACTTCTGTGATAACTTGTGGCGATCGCGGCCAAAACTGCTGGGTAAAGAAGCCGTGCTCCCAACGTTCCAGAATACTACAAGTTAGATAGGGCAGTCCTTGCCAATTGCGCCAGTACCAAGTGTGCATCTTCAACCAAACCTAAACGGAAAATCACTTCATCAGCCAATCAATGCTAACTTGAACAACGGAATTTGGGTTAACTGCTGTGGAATTTAATCTGCAAAACTTGGAAGCAGCCTTGAAAACAGGGCGTAAGTATACACATATACCATTTTCCCTCCACTTTTTTGAAAGCGTCTCCTCAACTAACCAAACCCTCTGGAACTTACTCAACCAAGGAGCTATTTCAGGAACAGTAGTAATCGCAACTGTGCAATCTGCTGGGCGGGGACAATGGGGACGGCAGTGGATTTCTGCTGTTGGGGGATTATATCTTTCCGTGGCGATTTCTTTCGACCACAAAATAGAAGCTACTGACAGCTACCAGCTAACTTTTGCTACTGCTTGGGGAATTGCCTCTCAATTGCGCCAATGCGGTGTTGATGTTGGGATAAAATGGCCCAACGATTTAGTTTTAAATGGCCGCAAACTAGGCGGCATTTTGACAGAAACCAAAGTAAACAAAGGACAAATCACCCAAGCAGTAATTGGTGTTGGTATTAACTGGACAAACCCAGTACCGGAAACTGGAATCAATCTGGAATCGTGGCAAGCTTCTCAAGATTTCAAACCAATTTCTTGTCTGGAAATGCTAACCTCTAAAGTCTTGCTGGGAATAGAATCCGGTATGGAGTGCCTTTGCCAAGAAGGAGTAAAGGTACTCTTGTCTCGCTATTTAGATTTGCTTATAAACATGGGCGATCGGGTCTACGTCAACAATCTTTCAGGTAAAGTAGTTGGGGTGACTTCTCAAGGAAATTTACGAGTTGATTTGGAAACAGATGATACAAAGGAACTAAATACACCGGAAATTTATATTCAACCCGGTACAATCAGTTTGGGGTACCATAAATCTTCCGTTTAAATTTGAGGTTTGTTCAAAATTCCGCTCTTTGGGCAAGACAAACCACTAGCATCATCTCTTTAGACTAATTACACACAACTGAGAGAACAAATGACGCAGCGCAATAATTCTGCCCCTCATCGTTTGCATTACTTATGGCAACAAGGTCTGACAAAAAAACGCTTTGCCTCGACGCTACCAGCTCAGAGCCTCTGTTGGCTGAGTAGCATCAGCCTCCTTAGCGGCGGCTTTGTGTTTGCCCAAACGGAAACACAAATAGACAACATCGTTCCCACTGTTGAAAGTTCCCAACCAACAGCAGTTACAAATCCAGTTAAAAAACAGGCTATTGCGCCCGAAGCAGCCCAAGCGCAACCGGAATTTTCCCAACGGCGAGCCAGACTCAGAAAGAGATTAGGCAAGCCAGAGGTTGCTCAATCAAAAGAGCCAGTTAGGCAGTCTACACCCAAAATCGAAGCTGCCCAACCTGTTGTGATTATCAGACAGTCTTCAAACCCCAAAGTAGAAGCCTCTCAGGTTACTCCTGCAAGGGCGAGACAGGAAAAACCCAATACCCCTGCCCGCTATGCACCTGAAAAATTAAGAGAAGTTGCTCAACCATCAAATAACTCCAACAGTACTGTCAGTGCAACGGCACAGAAAACCAAGGATTATAATAACGCCTATATTGATCCTAATAGTTATGACAGTGGTGCCACAGCTACTTATCAAGCACCAAATTCCGTAATTCTCACAGACCGTTCCAGTGGTTGTCGAGCTATCTTGCCGTCAGGGCAAAGTCTATTAGGCGGCGTTTGCGCCAAAGTACCCCAAAGGAATGTAGCTGATTCTAATGGTAAACCAGCACCTACTTGGCTCAGAAGAAGTCAAAATGCACAATTAGCAGTAGTTCCACCCGTGCGGCAGATTGCATCTTCTACTGGCAACACCAGCAGATGGCGTCCTACTCAAAGTGGTTCTAGCGGTGTCACCAAGAACGCATTGCGCCCTAATCGGTTTATCCCCAATCCTGGCGAGTTCAGCCCCACAAGAGTGAGTGCAACTCCGATTGCGCCGAGTGGCGGTACTTTACCTCCACCAATGGCAGATGGCAACATTGCACCCCGCCCCAGCAGCGTAGCTTACGACTTCTCACTGGCATCAGTATTGCCGCAAATCCCCTACACTGGGGCGGTCGCCTATAGTGGTACGGGAATGATGTATCCACTGTCTATTCCCGCTCCCATTACCTCGTTGTTTGGTTGGCGAGTTCATCCAATCACAGGAAACCAACGCTTCCATGCTGGTACAGACTTAGGTGCGCCTACGGGAACACCAGTTTTGGCAGCTGCTGCTGGTCAAGTGGAAACTGCTAACTGGGTGGGTGGTTATGGTTTAACCGTTATCCTAAATCACAAATCCGCCGAACAAACTCTCTACGGTCACATGTCAGAAATCCTTGTTCAACCTGGTCAGTGGGTACAACCTGGAACTGTCATCGGGCTAGTTGGTAGCACCGGGAACTCCACAGGCCCTCACCTGCACTTTGAAGTCCGTCACCTGTCACAAGATGGGTGGGTTGCTACCGACCCAGGTGTGGAATTACAAAGTGCCCTCAGCCAGTTAGTGCGAGGCTTGCAGACCGCCCAGGTAAGCCAACAACCAGGCAGCTAAATTGAAAATTTTGGATTTTGGATTTTAAATTAATCTAAAATCCAAAATCTAAAATCTAAAATTCAGAGATACCCGTGTTCTGCTAAGAATCCGGGTGTAATGCCATCTATACTATTATTATCAGGGGCTGTGGTGTGTGGGTTCCCAGAGTAAAGGAATTTTTCCACGTATTTGCCGAGAATATCCCCTTCTAGATTCACTAAACTCCCAGGAACCAAATAGCGAAGATTTGTCTCGGCATAGGTGAGGGGAATTACTGCCACCTTGAATTGGGAAAGTTCTGGCTCATATGCGGCTACTGTGAGGCTGATGCCATTGACAGCAATGCTACCTTTAGGGACAATGTAGCGTGCGATCGCCTCGGATGCAATAAAGGTCATTTCCCAAGAAGTAGCCGTTTGTTCTGTCACTAGCAATCGACCGATGCCGTCTACATGACCCATCACAAAATGACCGCCAACTTTGCTGCCCACCCTTAGCGACGCTTCTAAGTTGACATATCTCTGTTGCGTTTGCTCACCTCCCAAAGTCGTGCGGCGTAGTGTTTCCGGTGAAGCAGTGGCGATAAACCCGTCTTTTAAAACTTTTTCCACTGTCAGGCAAACACCATCTACAGCAACACTGTCACCATAAGCCAAATCTTGCCTAATTACTTCACCCGACTGGCTTACACAAGTAATTTGCCAAGAATCGCCCCCTAAGGGTTCCATCGTTCCTAATGTCTGGATTAATCCTGTAAACACGGCTTTTTTGTCAAACTAACTCTATTTATTGCCTACTTTTGCCTGAAATCAATTGGTAATTGTCACAGAAATCTAGAACATCCAAGTATATTTTCTGACTTTTTTTTCGTATGGGGATATTAACACATTAGCATCCTTCACAAGGCATACTTGGGTAAGAAGGTTATTCTCTAAGAAGACCAATTTGACTTACTCTGGTTTTCACCACAAGTTCGGAGTTTAATAGAAGCAATTATAGAGAACAAATGCTTATGTTTATTACTGTCACTCAACCGCCTAAAAAGGGGTACTATTTGTTACACAGCATCCAAGGCTCTCGAAGCATTGTAGAGGCTTAGGCAATGATTGAAATGAAAGTCGCTGGCATAGCATTAGATGCCATAACCCGCAGCCCGATCGTACTTTTGAAAGATTCTTCAGATCGGCGGGCTTTGCCAATTTACATCGGTCAGGAACAGGCAAGGGCAATTATGGGTGCGCTGGAGAATCAAAAGCCTCCCAGACCCTTAACCCACGACCTGATTGTGAATCTTCTAGAGACTTGGAACATGACTCTAGAAAAGGTAATTATTCATTCCCTGCAAAAGGATACATTTTATGCAGCTTTAATTGTCCAGCAAGGTGATGTTAAAAAAGAAATTGACGCACGTCCTAGCGATGCGATCGCCATTGCCCTCCGTACAAATACCCCCATCTGGGTAATGGAAGAAGTGATTGCCGATGCTTCTATCCCTGTTGACCGCGATGCAGATGAAGCTGAACAGCAAGCCTTCCGTGAATTTATTTCCAATCTCCGTCCTGAAGATTTGATTAAGCGCTTTGGTAATGGCGACAGCTAGGCAATTTTAGATTTTGAATTTTGGATTTTAGATTAAAGGAAAAATCTAAAATCTAAAATCTAAAATCTAAAATCTAAAATTGAATGACTTCTAACTCTTTGTTAAAGATGCAATACCGACGCTTTGGGAAAACGAATCTGCGCCTCTCGGTTTTTTCTCTGGGAACAATGCGCTATTTGGCTGATTTTGAAAATGCTTACCAGACTATCGAACAAGCCTTAGCGCTAGGAATTAATCATCTAGAAACTGCCAGAGGTTATGGTAAAAGTGAGGAGTATCTTGGTAGGGCGCTAAAAGCTGGGTTGTCACTACCCCGAACGAAGCTTCACGTCACTACCAAAATCTCACCCACAGCAGATGCTGACACCATGCGTCGGTGCATCGACGAATCCCTAGAACGTTTACAGCTAGATTATTTAGATTGCTTAGGCGTTCATGGTTTGAACACTTGGCAACATTTAGAGTGGGTGCAAGCCAAAAATGGCTGTATGCAAGCCGTAGAGGAAGCTGTTGCTGATGGTCGAGTGCGACACGTTGGTTTTTCTACCCACGGGCCATTAGAGGTAATTCAGGCAGCAATAAATACAGATTTTTTTGAATTTGTCAATCTGCATTATTACTATTTTTTCCAAAGAAACGCACCAGCGATTCAGCTAGCAGATGAGAAAGATATGGGCGTTTTCATAATTTCTCCTGCTGATAAGGGAGGACGCCTCTACACGCCACCCCAAACTCTAAAAGACCTATGTCACCCGTATTCACCCTTAAAATTAAGTTATCGATTTTTACTTGCTGACAACCGTATTACTACTTTGAGTATAGGGCCAGCCAACCCAGATGAATTAATGGAACCTTTGCGAGTTGCTGACCATGATGGAGAGTTAACATCAGCAGAAATTTCTGCTTTTCAGCAATTAGAAAATCACCAAAAAATTGCTTTGGAAACTGATAATTGTAGCCAGTGTTATGCTTGTTTGCCTTGTCCAGAAAATATCAATATTCCAGAGGTATTGCGGTTACGTAATCTCGCAGTCGCATACGACATGAAAGACTATGGCCAATATCGTTACGGAATGTTTGAAAATGCCGGTCACTGGTTCCCTGGAATGAAAGGCAACCGTTGTACAGAATGCGGTGACTGTTTGCCTCGCTGTCCAGAAAAGTTAGATATTCCAGCTTTGTTGGAAGATACTCACGAAAGATTAAATGGGAAAGTAGGTAGGAGATTGTGGGGTTGACACTCTCCGGTCTAAAGACTTACTGTGTACACACAAGTCGGAAAACCTCATCCACATTGGCTTGAATCTGGTAGGGTGCGTTATGGACATTAGTCCTAATGCACGGAAAATCTGAGATGGTGCATTAGTAGGGTGTTGACTTTGTAGAAAATGCGCTAAAAAAAATTCATGCAATTTTTGTGTCATCATCCCAGCCTGAAAACACAGTTCTTCTTTGCGATAGTATGGACTGACCAAAAACTTGGGATGACCATGCTTTCAGATCAAGGTATCGAACAGTTTCTAGTGCTTGCTTAACTACAGAAGTTGTTAGGGATTTTGATTTGTTCCAAAAATATTCAATTAATTTTGCTCAGGTACTTAATGATTAGGGCATGTTCAAGAGAACGCGAAAATGAGTGTTTATGCCTAATCCAGGGTCAAATTCGCTATCAGTCCCTCTTCTGTGCAACTACTTTGACCTGTGCAATTGCACCCTCTGGAGCTATATGTATAACGACGTATAACATTGCCCATCACCCGACGCAGATAACCTATCAATTCCAACAAATAACTTCTCGGTGGTTGGCGTGCATGGGCGTTGTTATGCAGCGATAAATAACCATTATGTTTTCTCTATTTCAAAAAACCTGGAAGAGATCCAAAATCATCGGCGCATTATGATAAAGCAAGCAGCGATAAGTTCTCATCTTCATAAAATAATTTGCTCGCGTCAAAATTCTGACGCAGCAAATTCTCAACCTGTGATGTCGAACAGTTGCCAAGGCGAAGCCAAATAACTTTCGGTGGATTCCCAAATACTAAGCTTAGGTCGTGCATATCTGCATCTTTCGAGACAATCATCAAATTATTGTCCTTTGCATAATCCCAAACGATTGGGTCGATCGTTGCCTTCATACCCACATCTCGAACGTGAAATGAATTTGGGAAAAGATCGCTCAAACAGTTTGGCAACTTGGGCGACAAGTTTTCGTCAAAGAGCAACTTCATGCGGATAATGGAGCGGTCATAAACCGACGCTCACGGTCGGCAGCGTAAGCAATACAAGCTTTTAAATCTTCTCGCGTTAGATCAGGAAAATCGTCGAGAATTTCTGCTTCGGTCATCTCGGAAGCCAGGTACTCAAGCACTTCATAAACCGTAATTCGCAAGCCACGGACACAAGGCTTACCACCACGTTTATTGGGTTCGATCGTGATGTGATTTCGGTAGTTCATACGTTGAAAGTATCTGAATATTAATCAAATTATAGCTTTGCAGCGGCGATTGATTCACCCTTCACTTTAGATGATTCAGTTTCCACTCTACCCACTGCATATAAGTTTGAACCTCTGCGGGCGCATCCAAAACCTCAAATTGCGACTCTGGATCGGTCAGCAAGTCCAAAACCAATTCCTCATACTCCTCTGGTGTAATCTCAAAGGGTTTCCATGAACAACCCCCACTCTCCCAGCATCATATTGAACTTTCCCGTTTGGCAACAGGCCGTCAGGGAAAAACTCATTAGGCACACCGTGCTGCAATAAGTAACTCAATACATGGAAAGGTGGAATAAATCTGTGTAATACGTAAGGCATCGCAAGTAGCAAATTCTTCAGCGTTCCTCTTGTCCAAATTCCACCCACACAATGCATCACATAACGTTTGAAACGCAATTCTCTCATCAAGCGATCGCCCTCTCATTTTAGCCTCGCGATTGCATCCACGGTTGCAGCTTAAAGTGCAATCTGGCTTCTGGTTAGTACTGCCAGAGAAAAGTGATGCTGGGTTTCCTGTTGTAAACCCAGCCTACGGCGATAGGCGATCTCAATTTAAACTATCTTGTTGTGCTTAAAATTTGATTCCGCGCTTTTTCAATAAAACGTTTATGGAATCATCTTTAATTGCAAAATCATATAGCTCCTGATTGTAGCAATTTATTTCATTTGTAAATTCAATTGCATCTTCAAAATAATTTTGCATTACATTTTGATTTGGAATGAGATTATTGAAATATATTTTCAAAATGCCTAAAACATTGTTCAAAATTTCTTGAGGATCAATGTTTAGCTTCGGGAAGTCACCTTTAATATTGTCGTAGAAGTATTCAACCATATTATATATCCTCACTAAAGGATGAGGATGTGAGTATTGCTTTATATAAAAATCTTGCTTATCAATAGTACATTCTGAATTGATTGGATTCGTAACTCCAAAATAAAATAGATTTTTTGTAATGACTATGCTTGCTAAGGCAATGTACAACATACATTTAAGTTTTTCGTTGTCTTTATACTTTAGGCTTCTATACACACTGAATGTATACTTAAGTACCTCATAAGATGCCATCCTATCTGCATCAAATTCCCATGCATGGTTTTTCAAGGTAAAATCACTTTTGTCCAAATTTTCGGAGTACAAGAAATTCTTGCATATTTTGGAGCTATTGAACTGTAATATATGTTGAAATTCATGACTAAAAGTATACTGAATTGAGCAGTTCAGCATGAACTCATTAAACTTAAAGTTCTGATCTTTATGGAGATCAACATAAGCATCTGAAATAGATTTTTCGTTAATAAAGCCAACACATATAATGTTCGAGAAGTATTTGTCATCAAACTTATCTTTCATTAAGACAGGGTATCCATTCGTAATCCCTATAATGTTATAATGCTCGATTCTTCCTGCAAAACCATTGCACCTATAGTAGTCTTCGCTTATGTAGAAAACACAATTATCCAAACAGAATATATCAGCGTAAGATTGATATAACTCTTTGAATTTTTCTTCAAAATATTTATAAGTAATTATCAAATTTGCATCTAGCCCTTGATAGTCAAAGGCACTTTTAATTATTCCTTTCCTAATAGGAATTCCCTTAATGTCTTTCACGTGCTCTTGCGTTTAATTTTGCAGTATAACTATTTATTATACGGACAAATTATTGTGCGTGACACAAAGGGAAATGAAAGTCGGGTGACGATGTTACCTGAAAGTATTGCTGAAGAATTAAAAATTTATTTGTAAGGTGTAAAAATTTATACGCCAACAAGATTTAGAAAAAGGTTATGGTTCGGTTTATTTACCTTTTGCATTAGAAAGAAAATACCCCAGAGCCAAGTATGATTGGATTTGGCAGTTTGTTTTTCCTTCTGGAAGCATCTCTAAAGACCCCCGTAATGGTGAAGTTCGTCGTCATCACCTTCACGAAACTAGTTTACAAAAAGCGTTAAAACAAGGGGTTCGCGAAGCTGGTATTCAAAAAAAAGTGGGTTGTCATACGTTTTGCCACAGTTTTGCTACCCATTTATTACAAAATGGCTACGACGACATCCGCACAGTGCAGGAATTACTCGGACACAAGGATGTAAAAACCACGATCATTTACACCCATGTACTTAATAGGGGTGGTAAAGCTGTTCGTAGTCCGCTTGATTAGAACTACTGGCATATATATATTTTGCATGAGTTTTGAACACCTAAAATGGTAGAAAGTTAACACCCTAGTGCGTTAGCCTACGGCATAACACACCCTACAAAACTAGTTTTTAGGTTTCAACTTTGGGGTTTTCAGCCAACATTCTGATAAAAATGTAAAATTTATAAAGATTAATATAGAGTTAGGTAGATCCGCCCAAGCTGGGGTATCTCGCGCAAAAAAGATGAAAATTAAAAAAAAAGAAATATCCTACGCCAATCACTGACGGTTTTCCGCTACAGTGGACGGGCTGTAAACCTAGTATGGACTACTAGCCGATCGCTGACTATTCTTCTGGCTAGTTTAACAATAGTTGCTGGTCTTTTACCGGGGGCGATATCCTACATCAGTAAGCTAATTGTTGATGCGGTGGTATTTGCCTCTCAAGTTAACTCAGACAGCAATGGTTTTGTGAATATTTCTCACCCTTTGTTGTATGTAGGATTTGAAGCGATCGCTGTCATTTTACTAGCAGGCAGTCAGCGCGGACTCACTATTTGTCAGTCGTTATTGCGGGCGCTAATGGGTCAGCGTGTGAATGTCCTGATCTTAGAAAAGGCGCTGACACTCGATCTTAGGCAGTTTGAAGACTCAGAATTTTATGACAAATTGACCAATGCCCGACGAGAAGCATCAGTTCGTCCGCTTTCTTTAGTAAGCCGCACCTTTGGGTTAGTGCAAAATGCTCTTTCCCTGTTCACCTACGGTATTTTGCTAGTAAATTTCTCAGTTTGGGCGGTGGTGGTGCTGATTTTGGCTGCCATACCTGTATTTATTGCAGAAACAAAGTTTGCTGGGGAAGGCTTTCGCTTGTTTAGTTGGCGTGCGCCAGAAACTCGTCAACAGAACTACTTAGAAAATCTGCTAGCAAGAGAAGATTTTGTCACAGAAGTTAAACTCTACCAGTTGGGAGAGATGCTGCTAGGACGTTACCGCAACCTGTTTGAGCAACTTTATGGCGAAGACCGCGATTTGACTCTCCGGCGAGGATTTTGGGGGTATCTCCTGGGTTTAGTCAGTACTGGTGCTTTTTACGTAGCTTATGCTTGGATTGTGTTGGAAACAGTGCTAGGTAAGATTTCTTTGGGAGATATGACAATGTATCTCACTGTGTTTCGCCAAGGACAGTCTACTTTCTCCAATGCTCTTACTTCTATTGGAGGGATGTATGAGGACAACCTATATCTATCAAATCTCTATGATTTCCTGGAAGAGGAAGTACCAAAGTCTTGGGGTAAAGCAACCATTGGTTTAAATTCCCAAGATGGTATTCGTTTTGAGAACGTATCATTTACTTATCCAGGAAGTTCCAAGCCAGCGTTGACAAACATTTCGCTGCATTTGAAACCCACTGAGAAACTGGCAATTGTCGGTGAAAACGGTTCCGGTAAAACTACCTTAATCAAACTACTTACCCGACTGTACACGCCAGACTCTGGGCGAATTTTCTTAGATGGCTTGGACTTGCAGGAATGGGATGTGGATGTGCTGCGGCGTCGTATTGGTGTGATTTTTCAGAACTTTGTCCGCTACCAGTTCACAGTGGGGGAGAATATTGGCGTGGGTGATGTAGAACATCTCGAAAACAAAACCCGTTGGCAAATTGCTGCCCAAAAAGGCATGTCCCAATCTTTTATCGACCAATTACCCCAAAGCTTCCAGACTCAACTTGGTCGTTGGTTTAAGGGAGGACAGGAACTTTCGGGGGGACAGTGGCAGAAAATTGC
This sequence comes from Nostoc sp. JL33, assembly GCF_017114985.1. Classification (GTDB taxonomy): domain Bacteria; phylum Cyanobacteriota; class Cyanobacteriia; order Cyanobacteriales; family Nostocaceae; genus Nostoc. The sequence goes on from NZ_JABXKP010000089.1 coordinate 33,708, forward strand.
TTTGTCTCGTGCTTTTATGCGATCGCAAGCAGATATCTTGGTGTTAGATGAACCAACATCAGCAATAGATGCCCAAGCTGAGTTTGAGATTTTCAATCATTTTCGCACTGTTACTCAAAATCAGATGGTACTTTTGATTTCCCATCGCTTCTCAACGGTACGAATGGCTGACAAAATCTTAGTTATAGAAAACGGGGAAGTTATAGAACAGGGAACTCACGAAGAATTGTTACAGCTAGGGGGACGTTATGCCAAGTTGTTTTTGTTACAAGCAGCCGGTTATCAATAGGATGTGAGCTATTTTGTGAATTTAGATAGCGATGCCTACGGCGGGCTGCGCCTACGCACACTTTGTAGAAAGCACATAGCAGCTCTATCAAACCATGTTAACCTGTTCGGTAAACATGGGTAAAATCTCTTTAGTGCCTAGACGCTCCGTATCGTTAAACATTGTTACCCGATAGAACTATGCAAATAACACAACAGCGATACTATACCCCAGAGGAATATTTAGAGCTAGAAGAAGCTGCTGACTACAAAAGTGAATACATTGACGGGCAAATAATTTCTATGGCGGGTGGAACAGCAAATCACAATCGTATAGCTGGTAATTTCTATGCTGTGTTAAACTTCGCGTTCAGACAACAAGAATACGAAGTGTTTAATAGCGATATGCGTCTGTGGATACACCAAAAGCGTATCTACACGTATCCAGATGTGACAGTAATAGTCGGTGAACCAGAATTTTTCAACAACCGTACAGATATTATTACAAATCCCCAAGTTATTGTTGAGGTTTTGTCTAAATCTACTAAAAACTACGATTCTCCTGCGGAGACGCTATGCGAACGCGAAGATAAATTTCAGGCTTACCGAACTATTTCTACCTTCCAAGAATATTTATTAATTGACCAAACTCGGATTCATGTAGATCAATTTTCTAAAACTGGGAAAAAGCAATGGACGCTTCGTGAATATGATGAAGAAGATGATGCGATCGCACTTGTAACCGTACCCTTTGAGATTTCCCTACAGGATTTATACAACAAAGTTAAGTTTGAGCCTGTTGAGTCCGAAGGGGAAAGTGCTGATGTTGAGGGATTGGGGTAAGGTGCGATCGCATGACTTATGCAAAGCATCTTAAAAAGATTTAAGCCACTTTTAACGGTTTTTGAGGAAAAGTAATTGGCTCTGGCAGAGCTTTTCCTCTCTCTTTATACCATTCAATCAGAGACTCAATCACCTCTTGGCCATTTTTAGCGGCTTCTTCATAAGTCTTGCCATGAGTGTGGAATTGCTGCCAAGGGAATTCCGGTAAGTGTACTAAGTAGCAATTATCCTCATCTGACCATTGAATTACCATACTGTAGCGATCGCTCATTATTCCTACGCCATATAATTATTGTTGCCTATAAAGTTGATAGGGCGATTGCCTAATTCATCTTTACTGACTAAGGTGATCATCTGATTTAATTGAGCGATTACTTTGCTTATCCAAAGCAGATAGTGGATATTTCGTAAACTCTCCTACCTATCAAATAGGGTTAGTAACAATAAAAGTTAAGGTATCATCCACGACTAGAGAATAAGAATTATTTTTTACTCTAAATTATATTAGTATAAATATACTATTAGCAGCCTCAAGCCGCTAATCTGTAGTATCTGCAAAGGATTAGATGTTAATGAATATTGATCAAGCAAAAGAAAAATTTAACTCACTATATACAGAATTAACACAAAGCTGCATAAAAATTGAGACTGAACAGGATGCACGGTTCCAAGTTATTGACCGCATTTTGACAGAAGTTTTGGGATGGCAGAGAGAAGAAATTCTTACAGAGCCTCATACAGACAGTGGCTATATTGATTACCTAATAACGTCTAGAGGACGCAGCAGGCTTGTAGTGGAGGCGAAGCGAACATCAAAGCTACTGATTGATACTCGTCAACCACGTATGGCTTGGTACAAAGTTGGTGGTTCTGCGCTTGAGTCAGCAGCAGATGGATTAAATCAAGCAAAACGCTATTGTACTGACAAAGCTGTGTTGTTTTGTGCTTTGACAACAGGTTTTGAGTGGATTGGCTTCTGGGCCCTTCGTACTGACGGTACGCCTCCAAGTGAGGGTAAAGCAATTGTATTCCCTAACCTTGAATCTATTCAACAGAATTTTGCTACCTTCTACGACGTGTTCTCACGAGAGGGAATCTTAGAAGATTTATACAAAACGTACATATATGAGGCGGAAGGATTAAAAATTAGTCATAATGAATCTCTTTATTCAGTACTTGAGAATTCTGATAGATATTTACTTACAAAGTCTGCATTATTCAAAGATATTGAGAATGTCTACCACAGCTTTTTCAGTAGTATGTCAGGGGAAGACGATCCTGATATGCTTGCCAAATGTTTTGTGGAATCAAAAGAAAGTAGAGAAGCCGATGAAAATTTACAAAAAATAACACGAAACTTATTGAATAGAATTGATATTGTTAATTCAGCGAAGGGTATTGAGCTACAAAATCAAATCCGTAATTCTGTAGAATTACAGAAAGGAGAATTTGTTTTAATAATAGGTAATAAAGGAGCTGGTAAAACTACATTTATCGATAGATTTTTTCGTTTAATATTAGACAAGAGTCTTAGAGAAAATTGTTTATTAATTAGGGTTGATTTAGCTGATTCTAATGGGGAACAAGCTACTATTACTAGTTGGCTAACAGAGCAACTAAAAATTGAGTTAGAAAATGGCTTATTTAAGGATGAATATCCATCATATAGCGAACTTCAAGGAGTATTTTATCAAGAATATAAAAGATGGAGATGTGGTGAGCGTAAGCCTTTGTATGAAAGGAACAAAAATGAATTTAAGGAAAAATTTGGAGAATATATTGCAGATTTTACTGAAAAACATCCAGATGATTATGTAATGAAATTAATTAAAGATGCTACTAAAGCAAGAAGATTAATGCCATGTATAGTTTTTGATAACACTGATCATTTCCCACAGATATTCCAAGAAGCAGTGTTTCAATATGCACAATCTATATATAGAAAAGTTTTTTCATTTATTATTTGTCCAATAACAGATCGAACGATTTGGCAGTTGTCAAAGTCAGGCCCACTACAGTCATATGAAAATCAAGCTTTTTATCTTCCTGTACCGTCTACAAAAGACGTTTTAGCTAAACGGATAGAATTTATAAAAGAAAAAGCAATAGAAGGTTCAGAAGGGAGTAAAAAATACTTTACTAAAAAAGGTATTCGCTTATCAATTCCTAACATTAGCGCTTTTGCTTTTGCTGTAGAAGATATATTTATTAATGAAGATTACATAGGACGCGTAGTAGGGTGGCTCTCTAATCATGATATCAGAAGAAGTTTACAAATTGCTCGAAGAATTATCACTTCACCTATCACTGATATTTCTTTACTTGTAAATGCTTATGTAATTGGTAAAAAGTCTCACATTAGTCATTGGCAAATCAAAAAAGCACTATTAGTTGGAGATTATAATCACTTTTATCAAAAAGATAGCAATTTTATTTTAAACCTTTTTGAAGTTCAACCTAGCAGTATTACAAGCCCACTACTGAGGTTATCTATACTACGCTTATTATCTGACACATATTCTGAGAACTCAGATACAGAAAAGAATTATCTGTATATTGATGATATTCTAAATTATTTTGAGCCTGTGACAATCAACAGGATTCTAGTTAAGGAACACTTAAAGGCTCTTCTGGATTATCGCCTCATTGAAACCTATGACCCAACTGATGCAAATATTTACGAATCACAAAGAGTTAAAATTACTCCTTGCGGACGTATACATTACGAATTTGCTGTTGAAGAAAAAGAAGGAATTTATATAGGTCAAATGGCTTTAAATACGCCTATCGCTAGTCAAAGTTATCTTATGCGTGTGCGTGATTTTCTTAAAAAGAAAAGAACTCGACAAGATTGGGTAGTTATTATTAAATTATTTGTTGAATATTGCTTGCAACAAGATAGTCTATATATTTCTTTACCTCAAAAACAAATTTATGATAGCCAAAGAAAATTACGAGAACGCATCAGTCAACGTTGGACTTAAGTAAAAATTCATTATCAGGATGCTAAATAACCAAACCTCACCCTATGCTTTCCCCACCATTTCCCACCAACTTAGATAAAATCACTATGGTGCTACTTAACCCTAAATCTGATGAAAAGCGATATCTCCGATGGGCTACGCCTACGCCCCCCTTCCCAACCCTCCCTTCAACGTCCAGAACTACTCGCGCCAGCAGGTAATTGGGACTGTGCTAAAGCTGCTGTGGAAAATGGGGCAGATGCGATTTACTTCGGTTTGGATCGCTTCAACGCCAGAATGCGGGCACAAAACTTTACTGAGGCAGACTTACCCCAATTGATGACATTTCTGCACCGTCGCGGCGTAAAGGGTTATGTTACTGTCAACACACTAATATTTCCCAAAGAACTAGCAGAAGCACAGCAATATCTCCGCACAATTATTGCAGCAGGTGTGGATGCGGTCATTGTCCAGGATGTCGGAATTTGCCGTCTCATTCGTCACCTGTCGCCCGATTTTCCCATCCATGCTTCCACCCAAATGACAATCACTAGTGCGGCTGGGGTGGAATTTGCCAAGTCCCTCGGCTGTCAATTGGTGGTGCTGGCGCGTGAGTGTTCTCTTCAGGAAATCAATAAAATTCAGCAGCAGATTGCCCAACAGGAAACTTCGCTGCCCTTGGAAGTCTTTGTTCACGGTGCTTTATGCGTAGCGTATTCCGGTCAGTGTTTGACTAGCGAGGCTTTAGGCGGACGTTCTGCAAACAGAGGTGAATGTGCCCAAGCTTGCCGGATGCCCTACGATTTAATCGCTGATGGCGAAGTTGTAAATTTAAAAGAACGCAAATATTTACTCAGTCCTCAAGACCTAGCAGGCTTAAATGTTTTGCCAGATTTGGTGAAATCAGGAGTAACTTGTCTCAAGATTGAAGGTCGTTTGAAAGCCCCAGAGTATGTTGCTAATGTCACCCGTGTTTATCGGCAAGCTTTGGATAGCGTGATGACGGAATTGGAAAGACCTAACCCCCTAACCCCCTTCCCTACCAGCGTTGGGGGAATAAAGACCCCCCTCTCCGTTTCGGAGAGGGGCTGGGGGAGAGGTCAATCAGATCAAGAACACTACAACCTAGAAATGGCATTTTCTCGCGGACTCTACACGGGTTGGTTTGGCGGGATTAATAATCAGGAACTAGTTCACGCCCACTTTGGTAAAAAACGTGGGGTTTATTTGGGTGAAGTCAGCCGCATTCACAACGAACAGGTAACAGTTAAACTGGAAGCGCCTGTAAAACCAGGAGATGGAATTGTATTTGACTGCGGTCATCCAGAGGCGAAGGAAGAAGGCGGCCGGGTTTATGCTGTGGTGTCCAAAGGTAAAGAAACCATGCTAACCTTTGGTCGAAATGACTTGAACCTGCGCCGAGTGCATATAGGCGATCGCATTTGGAAAACCAGTGATCCAGAACTCGATAAGCAACTGCGGCAGAGTTTTGCTGGCGAGAACCCACAATTTCAGCGTCCGATTAATATAGAAATTTATGGAGAAGTTGGTCAGGCGTTGATTGCGATCGCTCGTGATCAACTCGGTAATATTGTACAGGTCGAGTCTGCAATTTCATTGGTGAAAGCACACACCAAACCCCTAGATACAGACCGTTTGCAAGAACAATTCGGTCGTCTCGGTAACACACCTTTCTGTTTGGGAACGCTAACCAACCACCTCAGTGGTATCTTTATGCTACCCGTAAGTGAATTGAACCGGATGCGGCGGGAAATTGTCGTGCAGTTGGAAGAATTGCGAAGTCAACCCAAACGCTGGCAATTACGTTCTGATGTCTCTTTCCAAGACCTACTCCCCTCCTCATCTCCCACCCTGCGGTCAGCTAAAGCTACATCTCCCTCACTCATCGTCTTAGTACGAAACCTCAAGCAACTCCAAGCTGCCCTGAAAGCTGGTATTGAAACCCTATACTGTGAATTTGAAGACCCCCGCGCCTACCGAGAAGCCGTTCAAATGGTGCGCCAACAAAAGCAAAAAAACAAAGCAGACAATTCTTCACTCCTAACTCCTAACTCCCAACTCCCCACTCCCCACTCCCAACTCCCCACAATTTGGGTTGCACCTCCCCGAATTACCAAACCGGGGGAAAATTGGATTTTGCAGCAAGTACGTGCCTGTGAAGCAGATGGCTATCTAATACGCAACTATGACCAATTGCAATTCTTTGCTCAAGACCGTTGTATTGGAGATTTTTCGCTCAACGTTGCTAATCCCTTAACAGCAGACTACTTTCAGCAACACTTTGGTTTAGAAAGGCTGACGGCATCCTACGATCTGAATATTACCCAACTACAAGACCTGCTTACCAGTTGCCCACCCCAGTGGTTTGAGGTGACAATCCATCAACACATGCCGATGTTTCACATGGAACATTGTGTATTTTGTGCCTTTCTATCAACGGGTACAGACTACACTAACTGTGGACGTCCTTGTGAAAAGCAGGAAGTAAAATTGCGCGATCGCGTTGGTAGCGAACATGTCCTCAAAGCCGATGTAGGTTGTCGCAATACTGTATTTAACGGCACTGCTCAAACCGGAGCCGAGTACGTACAACGCCTCATAGAACTGGGATTACGTCGCTTTCGCATCGAGTTTGTGAATGAGACACCAGAGCAAGTGAGTAAAACAATACATTGCTATAGTCAACTACTGCAAGGCGAGATTACAGGTTCTCAACTATGGCGCGAGTTGAAGTTGCAAAATCAATTGGGCGTAACTCGTGGCCCTATGGGAGTATCTGCATTAGGATAATAAGCTAAAAGTGAAAACATATATTGGACATAATTAAAAATCTTTTCTACTGTGATGATCAGGCGGTCATCAATCCGCAAATTAACACACTGTAATTTCACTACTTATGAATAATCTTTCAATACCTAAAAATTATTGGGATGCTGCTCTTTACGAAGATAAACACGCTTTTGTCTGGCAGTATGGTGAGGACTTACTAAAATTCCTCAACCCTCAGCCAGGAGAATCCATTTTGGATCTTGGCTGTGGTACGGGACAACTCACAGAAAAAATTGCCCAAGCTGGTGCTGATGTATGGGGAATTGATAGCGCACCTGCGATGATTGAAAAGGCAAGAGAAAACTATCCCGATATCCGGTTTGATGTTGCGAATGCGGCAAATTTTCAAGTAGGCAAGCCATTGGATGCTGTGTTTTCCAACGCTGTACTACATTGGGTGAAAGAAGCAGATAGTGCGATCGCTTCCATACATCAATCCCTAAAACCCGGAGGGCGTTTTGTCGCAGAATTTGGGGGTAAAGGGAATATAAAGGCGATCGCCACAGCTTTGGAAAGCGCCTTAGAAGCAGTTAATATTCCCGCACAAGCCCTAAATCCTTGGTATTTTCCTAGTATTGCTGAATATGCCAGCCTATTAGAACAGCAAGGCTTTGATGTCATCTATGCCATGCTTTTTGCTCGTCCAACTCCTTTAGCAGACGGTGAAGCAGGTATGGCAAACTGGATTGGGATGTTCGCCAGTACTTTTTTAGCAGGACTTTCTAGTGAGCAACAAATACAAGTAATTCGCGTCATCGAGGAATATCTTAAGCCAACACTGTATCGACAAGGAACTTGGATAGCAGACTATCGAAGAATTCGTATAGTTGCCATTAAACTTTAAATTGTGCGAGTTCTGACTTATGCCTTAATTACAAATTACGAATTACGAATTAGCATCAGCTATGCATATACTCAAATTGTGCGATCGCCCTTGGCGCAGCCATCGCCAGGCATCCTTTTTATTACTACTAACCATCACCCTCACAGCTTTACCAGTTGCGCCCTCACTAGCGCAAATGCGCCTAATACCGTCGCCTTCTACTGCGCCTCTGGAACTAGACTTATTGACAAAGCCAAAAGACTATGTAATCACAGCTAACACCATTCATCCAGAAGGATTAACCGTTCCCAGCTTATGGTGGGCACAACAAAACTCTGAGAAAAAGCTATTGGATAATTGGATAGCATATCCAGCTTCTGAAAAAGAACCTGCACGAGTAGACTTGATCGTGAATCAGCAAATTTGGAGCTTACTAGAGTATGTAGAGCGCTACGACTTCGTAAATCGCTTGGGTAGCGCTGCACGGAACTTTGGTTACAATGTCCGGGTATTTAATTATCAAAAAGAACCCTTGGCAACCTATACTTGCAACTTTAGTACAAGTCCAGCTTCATGCACTATCCAAACGACTATTAACAACAAGATAGGGTTACAGCGTTCTTTGTAGAAAAGGGAGTGGGGAGTGGGGGAGTAGTGCTGTTAGCTTTCTTCTCTTGCGTTTAGGCCGTGCTGAGTCAAGAGTGGGGAGTAGGAAGCAGGGGAAGCAGGAGAAGAACCAACCAATGCCCAATGCCGAATCAAGACGAAGTTAAGGCATGTTTTTTCAGTTCGTCTAGGGAAACCACTTCCAAAGCTCTAGCATGGGTTGCTGAAAGTATGACGGGTGGAGCAACGCCAGCATCGAGAGCTTCTTGCCAACGAGAAGCACATAAACACCAGCGATCGCCAGGCTTCAGTCCAGGAAAATTAAAATCAGGAACAGGTGTACTCAGGTCGTTCCCCCGCAATTTGGTGAACTCCAGGAATTCTGATGTCACTTCGGCACATATGACATGCGACCCGAAATCCTGACCACCTGTGCGGCAAAAACCGTCGCGGTAAAACCCAGTTATGGGAGAAGTGCAGCAGGCTTCTAGGTTTCCATCGATTACGTTTTTAGCTTCTGTCATCGTTAATTCGTTGCGCTTTATTTTTTCATTTCTATATAAGCCTATATTGACACTTCTTTAGTTGAATTAAAATCGCTATCCCTAATTAATTCGGAAAAGCAGGGAATTTTAGGATCACTACTCATATATTGCTTTGAGTGGTAGAAGTGCGATAAGCTATCGCACTTGTTAACCCTGGTAACAAGTATCTTTTTACCGAAATACCGCGATTGAGGCTAAAGCGAAAAACCCCAATCATTAAACAGGCCGTGCCTGATATTTATGGAGTATATTTACTTCAGGTTTTGAGAGAAGAAAATCGGCTACTCCAAAAAGATTTAGTACCTATTTTTAAAACAGAATCTATTATATCGGCCATATTGAAAAAGCGGCGTAAATTAACAACTAGACATATTGAAGAACTAGCAGAATTTTTTCATATTTCACCTGCTGCTTTCTGACCAAATTATCTTGAATAACTCCTTATTAGTTGAGTGTAAAAGTGCAATCGCTTACGGTGGGCGGGTACGTCATCACACTTGTTAAACCTGGTAACAGTTTATTCTACCGGGAATTTAACATAGGGCACTGCTGAAAAGACAATCCGCGCTCATTTCATTCCGTTTAGTGATCTAGTAAGTCACTTACCCCGCGATCGCACCTTCAACAAATTAAAAGTGGATAAGCAGGACGCCTGCCTATCTACTCTTAGGTTTTACGGCTATTTACTTACCTCGATTATCAGATTTTCCTGGTAGTCGAAAATAGCAAGACACAAGTTTTGCTGCGTTTGTGGAAGATATTGCTAGGAAGATGAGTTGTACTTTCCTGAAACCGTACAATGTGGCTTATCTACACCTTGCAAGATTTCAGGAAGCGAAAATTTTTTTAGAGTTCCACAATTACTAAAGTAAAAATCCAATAAAAACCCCTGGCAAACTGCCAGGGGTAATGCAAGTCAGTACTTTCGCATGGAATGTATCCTACTCAAATACCATAGCAACCGTCTAATTTAGAGATATGCCATTTTGCCAAACAAAAAAAGCCCCCAGTGGTAAGCCGAGGGTTAATTTTTTTTGGAATAGCGGTAATCTACAAAGCTATTATTCCCAGTCCAGTAGGCAATAGAACCAAAATAGAATAAGAATTTCTCCAACCATCATATATATAGATGTCATATAAACAAAAGAGAACTTTGGCGTATCCTAACCTCGTTGTTTACCTTTAAATAAGTAAAGCTAATAGGTTATATCAGGTTTACTGAAGTAATAAAACTTGATAAAAAATTGTAAAGCATTGTAAAGTATATTCACAGGCAAAAACAAAACCGCCTGATTCATAAATAACTAACCGCACTTATAAAACCATGACAACAACCTTACAACGTCGCGAAAGCGCCAACGTATGGGATCGGTTCTGCGAGTGGATCACCAGCACCAACAACCGTATTTACATCGGTTGGTTCGGCGTAGTCATGATCCCCACCCTGCTAGCCGCCACTGCTTGCTTCGTAATCGCCTTCATCGCCGCACCTCCAGTAGACATCGATGGAATCCGTGAACCTGTTGCAGGTTCCTTAATCTACGGAAACAACATCATCTCTGGTGCAGTAGTACCTTCCTCCAACGCTATCGGCTTGCACTTCTACCCAATTTGGGAAGCAGCTTCTCTAGATGAGTGGTTGTACAACGGCGGCCCTTACCAATTGGTAATTTTCCACTTCCTGATTGGCATATTCTGCTACATGGGTCGTGAATGGGAACTATCCTACCGCTTAGGAATGCGTCCTTGGATTGCGATCGCCTACTCAGCACCAGTAGCAGCAGCAAGTGCAGTATTCTTGGTATACCCCATCGGACAAGGTTCTTTCTCTGATGGTATGCCCTTGGGTATTTCTGGAACATTCAACTTCATGATCGTGTTCCAAGCAGAACACAACATCTTAATGCACCCCTTCCACCAATTAGGTGTAGCAGGTGTATTCGGCGGAAGTTTGTTCTCTGCAATGCACGGTTCTCTTGTTACTTCTTCCTTAGTTCGTGAAACTACCGAAACTGAGTCCCTTAACTACGGTTACAAGTTCGGTCAAGAAGAAGAAACCTACAACATCGTTGCAGCCCACGGCTACTTCGGTCGCTTAATCTTCCAATACGCTTCCTTCAACAACAGCCGCAGCTTGCACTTCTTCTTAGCAGCGTGGCCTGTAATCGGCATCTGGTTTACCGCCTTGGGTGTAAGCACAATGGCGTTCAACTTGAACGGTTTCAACTTTAACCAATCAATCATTGATTCTGAAGGTCGTGTGATTGCAACTTGGGCAGATGTAATCAACCGGGCTAACCTGGGTATGGAAGTAATGCACGAGCGCAACGCTCACAACTTCCCCCTAGATTTGGCTGCTGGTGATTTTGCTCCTGTAGCTCTAACTGCTCCTGCTATCAACGGTTAAATAGTAAAGTTTAGCTATTCCCAAAAAGCGCTCTCCCAGATTGGGAGGGCGCTTTTTGATTTAAGTTAGCAACAAATGAGGTATTTACCAATATTATAGATAGTTGGATAAAAACTCAAAGATTCTGTTGCATAAATGTTAAAAAATAGCGGAAAGTTCTACAAAGATTCAGAGCAAAAATAAACTTTTGCAATAACTCTAGGTAAAATACATAAGCCTCACCTTTTTCCTCAACATCATGGGCAACACTTTTGGTCATCTATTTCGGATAACTACTTTTGGCGAGTCTCACGGCGGCGGTGTGGGGGTTGTGATTGATGGTTGTCCTCCACAACTAGAAATTTCAGCAGAAGAAATTCAAGTAGAGCTAGATAGAAGGCGTCCCGGACAAAGTAAAATTACGACCCCTCGCAAAGAAGCGGATACCTGCGAGATTTTATCCGGGGTATTTGAGGGCAAAACTCTGGGAACGCCGATAGCAATTTTGGTGCGGAACAAAGATACTCGTCCCCAAGACTACGACGAGATGTCCGAGAAATATCGGCCTTCTCACGCAGATGCAACTTATGATGCCAAATATGGCATTCGCAATTGGCAAGGTGGGGGTAGGTCATCAGCGCGTGAGACAATCGGAAGAGTAGCAGCAGGTGCGATCGCTAAAAAAATTCTCCGTCAAGTCGCCAATGTCGAAGTTATCGCTTACGTTAAGCGCATTAAAGACTTGGAAGGTATCGTTGATCCAAATACTGTCACCTTAGAACAAGTGGAAAGCAATATCGTCCGTTGTCCCGATGCTGAATGCAGCGATCGCATGATTGAATTAATTGAGCAAACTGGTAGACAAGGGGATTCTATCGGCGGTGTCGTAGAATGTGTGGCGCGAAATGTGCCCAAAGCTTTGGGCGAACCAGTATTTGATAAATTGGAAGCTGATATCGCTAAGGGTGTAATGTCTCTCCCTGCTAGCAAAGGCTTTGAAATTGGTTCCGGTTTTGGGGGAACCCTGCTAACGGGAATTGAGCATAACGACGAATTTTATATTGATCAAAATGGTGAAATCCGCACACTAACAAACCGTTCTGGTGGTATTCAAGGGGGGATTTCCAACGGGGAAAATATCATTTTGCGAGTTGCATTTAAGCCGACAGCAACAATTAGGAAAGAGCAGAAGACTGTAACTCGTGAGGGCGAAGAAACGCTATTAGCAGCGAAAGGACGCCATGATCCTTGTGTATTACCGCGTGCAGTTCCAATGGTTGAGGCAATGGTAGCGTTGGTTCTGTGTGACCATTTGTTACGGCATCATGGGCAGTGTAAGGTCTTGTAGGCACTACAAGGTGAGCATTTCAATGAGTGCAAATATACCTGGCAATTAGAAATCGCGGGTATACAAACTCTCGTTCGCCTGCGCTTATTCAAAGAACTTGAAACCCACGTCCGTGGGTTTAGTCTGTATAGCCAAGCCAGTGCAACAGGTGCGGTTTCCCGACTTGGAAATTGCGCGTCTTCCCAACTCTTCTCTACGAGAGGCTGCGCCAAGGAGACGCTACTTCGCGTTGGGAGAAGCAACTGGCGTGCGAATTCCATTCGCTAGGTTCAGGGATATTTTTACATTCATTGAGATGCACCAGCTAGAAGCAGCCCATGTTCGACATATTAGCACTGTGGAAGATGTCTGTTACCGCAAATAAGCGCTACGAGGATGCGGCAATTTAATTTTTATCACTAACTGCATATATTGATTCGCTCACACCCATAATATATATAAGTAAAGTTTCAGATCATCAAGGCAATACCTTCGCTTTCTTTAGGAGTATTGGCATAGAGCAAGCCTAGATCATACACGCTTGTTTTTGCTATCAGACAAAAAACTCAGCCAATAAAATCCTCTATGGTTTTTGTGTAAAGAATTTATACTGTCCTATGCATCTGGACTGGGATTTGACGTTTTGCCTTACGAGTATTGCACGCTCTTGTGTTGGGCTATTTCGGCAAAAGCTAGACTAACTCTTTTTTTGGCGAAGGTATTGTTAACCAGATATGTTCTTAAGACTTATCCTAGCAACTTATCGAGGTAGAACATGGCTCAGATATTACGCCCTTCCCAGAAATGTTTGAGGAAAAGCCTTTTTACATCCATTGATATTGGCTTGAGCTTATTGTTATTGATGCCTACAACAGCCTTAGCTGATGGTAACAACGATCCCCCACCTCAGACTACGGGAACTTCAGGTGGCTCTAGAGGATGCGAAACTCAGCCCAAGCCATCTTCAATTAGCATTCCAGCCCTGATTTTGCTTGCACCTTCCCAAATTTATGGGCAAACTTCGGCAACCCGTCCTACATTTGCTTGGTTTATCAGCAATTCTGACTCCTGGCAAATGGAGTTTCGGCTTTATGAGTATGACCAAGCTAGCAAACAATCTAAGTTGGTAAAAGAGATTAAAGACGAAAGTTTTAAAAGTTTACCAGGAATTATGATGCTATCTCTGTCCAATCTAGAATTGTTAGTTGGCCAAAGATATCTTTGGCAAGTCGAATTAGTCTGCGACGCTAATCGCCCGTCAGGCAATCCCTTTGCTACAGTTGCGATGAAAGTAGTTTCAGTTAAACCAGATTTGGAAAAGCAACTCTCTCAGAGCAATGATATTTTAATTAAGGCAAATCTCTATAACCAAGCTGATTTGTGGTACAACACTTTAGAAATCGCTTTAACCTCAAAGGATCAGCCGAAGCTGAGAGAATTAAAGATATCTCTTTTAGAACAGATAGCAAATGAATTTGAAACCGGACTGAAAGAAGAAATTAAAGTAGAACTTACAAAAAGCACAATTCATCAATTGCAGCGCTAGTATAAACGTTTGAATTTCAACCAAAAAACACTGAAAAATTTCGGTTCTATCGCTCCCTTTGTACTGTGGGATTAAAATTCAGGTTTTATTGGGAAGCTTTAAAACCTGAAAACCCAGTCAATCTAATAACACAGTCTATAAGACCAGTTTATTTATTATTAGATTCCATAAAAGGAGCGATAGAGCCAAAATTTCAAATTTAAGACAGTGATTAACTAGACATAGGCGTGAAAAAGAATATAGAGACGTAGCACTGCTACGTCTCTACAAGGGTTCTGGGTAACGCATATTTAATTTCACGCTTATGTCTACTGTTGACTGTTCACTGATTTACAGCCAGTTACCAATAAGAATGAATGGTGCCCAATATCCAGGGTGACTTTCGAGTTGGTGCTGATGCGTTTGTAGCCAAGCTATTTGAGTCGCCTGTAAAGCTTTGGCCTTACTTAATCCACTGTGCCAGCTTTGATAAAATTTGGCAATCAGTTGCACTGTTGCTGTATCATCAACTTTCCACAGAGAGGCCATAGCACTTTTAGATCCGGCTTGGATGGCGATTCCAGCTAGACCTAGAGTTTCACGATCGCTACCTACTGCTGTTTCACAAGCTGTCAAGGTCAATAACTCTATCGGATGATTGCGATCGCGAGTATTACTAATTAGTTGATAAAGATCGGTTATTGTCAACTTTTCATTATAAGTCTCAGTTCTGCCAGATTTTTGATTATTTGCTTCAACTTTTTTACCTGTCACCAAGAAAGTTTCTCTATCATCAATACCAAACTTGCCATGTGTTGCTAGATGAATTACTGAGTAAGTATTTTTTTCTAACTCTTGTTGCAAGCGCTCAGGTGTAAAGTCTTGATCCAGTAAGCCCTTACTTTTAGGTAAACTCGTTGTAATGGTTTTAAGCTCTAATTTCACTTGACTAAGCGGCTCAAAATATTTTGCACCCGCATCCGTTTCAATGGTAGCTGCCTGTGTCAAGCCGAAAGCCAATATTTTTAATTCTTCAGGGTTATAGCGTATTGGATTGCTTAGAGTCAGTGCTGGAGCAGTGGCGATCGCATACTTTTCAATCAAGAATTGCTTGCCGTCAAACAGCGCCCCCATCGGGATACTCCGAAGAATTCCATCTTGGATAAACACTAAAGTTTCGATTTTATCTATTTCTAAATCTTTGATAAAAGGACGAATCAACCAGTCGTACACTTGTTGAGCTTTGGCTTTATAACTGTTTTCCAAATCGGAGCGTTTTTCTAGTTTTACTCGCAGGCCATTGATTACATCTTTGACTTCTTGACTCTTAGCAGGTACCCAAAAAAATCGTGATTTAAATTTTTGATGCTCGTCAGCCAAGGTCAGAATGATCGCCAGCCGCTCTTTCAAGATAATCGAACTCAAGACAGCAGTGTTTTTTCCGATTAATGGCACTGGTTGCTGAATCAGTGCTAAAGCACAATCATTACCTAAATAATTTTGTAGTTCTGCTAGCCTTAACTGATCTATTCCTAGAAGGGCAAATTGTAAATTCTGTTGAATATCAGATTCTTGAACAAGATGCTCAGTTTGCTCTAAGCGTAACTCAAGCAACTCGCGGTAAACTGGTTCAACATTGTCTCGAAAGTCAAATTGAAAATCTCGCTGTTCTAAGGTCAGGTCGCGGCGGATACTTTTGAGGCTGTCAACAGATTGTTCATAAAAATTAATCGCTTCTTTCACCCGACCTGTGGCTTTAGATAGGCGTGCCGCCTGCCACGCCCACAAGTAAAGGCTCTCGTTTGCGATCGCACCAATCAGCGCTTGTTGAGTTAAATTTATCGCTTGTTGATAATCATGGCGACATTCGTAAATATGTCCTAATCGACCTTTGGCAAAGGATTCTCCCTCCCGATCTTGTATTTTTTGAGTGATTTTTACAGCTTTGTTGAGTAGTTCAATAGACGGGAGTAACGATTCTGACTCTAAGCATTGGGTTGCTGCATCAGTAGTGAACGACTCGCTCTTTTGGTTAACCAGTTGTAAAAGATTAGCGAGTTGAATCGCCGCATAGACTTTCTCACGAGAGTCTGGTAATTGTTCCAATACAACGATCGCTTGCTGTAATGTATTGTTAACTATGGCTTTATCCTGACGATGTTGGCGATCGTAAAGCCTAACTAGACTTAGTAGCGATCGCAATTCGTTTACTCTGTCGTTCTGGCTACGAGCTAGATTCAGGCTTTGTTCAAAATATTGTACAGCTTGGTTCTCATTGCCAATAGTGTGTTGGTGGAATTTTTGGGCAGCTTTGTTATCGCCTACCTCGCTAGCGAATTCAGCACGACGCTCATTCCCCTTAGCCAGATAAAAGTAAGTATTGGCTAAACCATTTAAGCTAGACGCTATATAAGTTTGATTATTGATACGCTTGGCGATTTCATCGCTATGTTCAAAATCTTGAATAGCTTGCTCGTACTTACCTTGGAGACGATGAGCATTTCCTAAACTTCCCCAAGCGGCTATTTCACCGAGATGATCTGATTGGCGGCGGGCAATTTCTAGGGCACTATCCTGAGTACATGGCAAATTGATTTGATTTTGACCGCACAAAATGGCAACTGCCCGTCGGTGCTGTCCCAAGCTACTGTAGAGTTGAGCCTGTTCTGTCAGCATCCGTCCTACTTTTATCGGCTCGTTTGTTTGACGATAGTAAGCAATAACTTGTTTTAATTGGGCGATCGCTTCAGGTATTTGACCTACTTGTTGATATGCTCTAACTAAGTATGTAAAAATACTTATTCTCTCAGCAGAATTGCTGCTAGACTCTTGAGAAGAAGAGAGAGCTTTTTGCCAAGACTTGATTGCTCCTTGAATATCGCCAGTTTGATATAGCTCAAGTCCTTGCTGCACTAGCTCTGTTAAAGCCGACGATTTAGCTGTTGCTATCTCTGCGATTCCCTTATACCCAATTGTTAGAGAGGGATGTGCTAACCACAAGCATAAGGTTAGGGTTGTCATAAAGAGAACTCCCCAAACGCGACGAATACGGTATGGCAAGCGTTGCATGATAGCACAAAGTAATACTTTACTTAATGGGCGATCGCTTTCGGCAATGCACAGTCTTGGTGTTGCGATCGCATCACTAAATACAGTATTTCATAAATCCGTTAGAAATTACCCCAGAAATAAATTTATTGGCGGCAAATCGGGCTTAATAGTGTAAATTATTTATCATCTGTCTGTAATCTGCTCTTGTTGAAGTCAGAACTTATATGCATTTTCTCAAAGTATCAATTTTGACAGTATTACTCACAACATTTTCATTTCTTCAACAAAGCCGTGCTGACACCATCGCCCCACCAATTAAGACACAGGTGAAGGAAGTAGCACAGTGGTTCACTGGTTTTTTTGATAATGCTCAACAGGTTGCTAATAGCGCTTCTGTGCCATTAATTACGATCTCAAATTGTAGTGTGCAACTGGATAATACTAATCCTCTGGCTGACACACAGAACGTTTATCTGGAACAAGAAAGTCCAGGTTTTGAACGCCTACGCCTTTATTCTTTTAGTGAAGATAATTCGGCTGTGAATCTCAGTATTAGCAGCTTTTTGAATGAAAATACTGTACGCGGGTTATGCAATCATTCTCAGTCTACGCGAACTGTTAGTATTAACAATGTTGTTGAGAAGAACACCTGTAATTTGCAATTATTTTGGGAGCCGAACAGCTATATTGGGAATAACGCTCCCAATGGCTGTATAACAAGTGATGGCTTCAAAGTGGTTTCCAACGTAACTATTGAGCCGAGTAGGATCGACTCCCTAGACAGGATTTTTGATCCTAAAGGTAATTTGCTTATCGCCACACCCATCGAATTCCGTCGAGTTGACTCTGTTCCAGAACCCTCTGTCACATTCGGGTTGTTGGCTTTAGGAATTTGGAGTACAAAAAACGTAATTTCAGATAACCTAAAACAGAAATTAAAAAAGAATAAAACTTCTGTTTCAAGTTAGCTATTTATCCAACACAACAGTTAACTTCATACCTCCGGTTTTCCTCAAATTTCAGCATAATTCCTAATTGACAAAAGTAATGTTATCTTAATCTCTCACGAATGGTGCTTTCTTAAATTACATCAGTGCGGGTAGAGAAAAATTTCCAATTGCCTGGATACAAAAATCGTTGTCGCCAAGTTCTTGCTACAGGCCAACTCAACTCGCAGACAGTGCCTTGGGGAGAGTGAGGAAATCGTCGAAACTTACCTCTCAATTTTCGGGCTAAATCTTGAGCTTGATCTGTTCCTCGCCCGCCACTTTGATAGTTAGATTTGGATATAATTCCAGATCCATTATCAATTATTTGCAAGCAATACTCGGTTGCCGATCGCGTACAAATAACATCAAGACGGGTAGCTGCTTGCGAATGTTTGCCGACATTACATAAAGCTTCTTGCAAAAATAAGTACAAGCCTCGCTTTTGTTCTGCATTTAAGTAGCAATCTTCTAGTGGCTCAAAATTGGGAGGAATAAAACTTTGAATTGTTTTAAATCCTTGAAAGTTTCTTTGTAAGGTACTGTCGTAAATATGATAAAGTAACTCAGCAATTGGAGTTTGCAGATCGAGAACCTCATTTCCGTCCAAATAGAGACTGTCATTACCACTAAGCATTTCTTGACCGAGATAATCAGGGATACTTCGTAATTCCCGATTCACTTGTTCAAGTTGCGATCGCAATTTCTCACATTCTATGTTTTCTTCGCCAAGACTCCTTAAAATTACAGCCAGCGTTTGCAGAGGCCCATTATGGATTGTCTCAAAACAGCGCTTGAGAGTTAGATTGCGTTGTTCGAGTAATGTTCTTAAATCTCGGTCGAAAAAAAATGTTGTCAGCCCTGCGCTTGTTAGAGCTAACAAGGTTGGTACTAAAGGAATCCACCAACCCACAACTAGGAAAATATAACAAATTCCCACAAGTCCGATGCTAGCTAACCCAAGGCTCAACAATGTTTTTGCAGGAGATTGCAGAATTAAACCCAGAATTATGCCAAGTAAACCCCAAGCTAAAATCCATAAATATTCCCAAAATTTAGGCCACACTTTTAACAGTGTTCGTCTGTCTAAAACATTACTAATAATTTGGCTGGTGGCATGGGCATGAATCTCTACACCATAAATCCATTGATACTGATTAGCAGAATTTTCAAATCCTAAATCTTTAGTATAAAATGTACGTTTGACTGCTGAAGTGATAAATCTATCTTTAATACTTGAGGCAGTCATGCCGACAATCACGACGCGATCGCTAATCCAATTGGGATCAATTTTTTTAGTGAGGACATCTCTCAAAGATAAGATGCGAAAAGGTTCAGGATCAGAGCGAAAGTTTAATAATATCTGAAAGCCATTAGCATCAGTTCCCACATATCCGCCAGAATTGGGGAGAAACCGGACTAGCTGACTCGAACTAAACCCGATAGGATCGTAAGAATGACTGCCATGATGAAATACAATTCCTTGTTCGCGCAAATAGAGTTGTGCTAAACGCAGAGGTAAGGAGTATTTAAGTTTTCCCGTGTAAGTCTTGCTTGCCATTAAGCTGCGGCGTAACTTGCCATCAGGGTCAACTATTACATCTGCAAAGCCGACTCGTTCGGGAGGTAACTCCGGCGGTGGCTTAACATTAAAAGTTCGTTTCTGATTTAATGCAACTTCAACTCCAATGATATTTGCATTTTCTCTTAAGGCAAGTGCGAAGTCTGCACGATCAGAATTACTATCTTTATCCTTAAAAATATCCAGACCGATGACTCTAGGTTTGTAAGTATGTAGAATCCTCAACATTTTAGCAATGTCTTTATCCGGTATGGGATAGGTTCCTACATAGTTAATATCCTCTTCATCAATGCCTACAATTACCACCCGTGGATCGATAGCTTCATTAGGCCGCATCCGTAGCAATTGATCGAATACAAGCCACTCTTGCGATTGCAATAATCCTGTTGAGCGAGCAACCACGATTAACAGGATTATTGAGAGTCCTGGCAGAACTACTTCTCGCCAGGGTTTCAATTGTTTATAAACTTTTTTCCAGAAATTGTTTTTTATAGGAAGCGTGAACTTCATCAATTAATTAATCCGATTTTTCTAGCTGCGATCTCAATTTGAATTCTCAATTCTTTACCAGGTTCGTCATAGACACCCAGAGAATCTTGCAGTCTAATCCAGTAATTTCTAACAGTGCGATCGCTCAACTTCATTTTTTGAGCGATCGCTTTATCTGTTAAGCTTTCTTGATATTTCAGCGTCAGTACCTCGATCCATTTTCGGTCAAATTCTGGGCGCGATCGCAATTCTGAAGATAAATAAATAGAGCCGCGCAATGCCAAGTCAACTAACTTTAACATTTCGCGGATCGGCAAAGACTTATCCATAGCGGCAAAGCCACCTTCATAAGCATTAATTATCGGTTTGAGACGTACCAACGGTTTGACATTGGTACTTAGCACCACTAAGTTAGGGGCAAGAGGGCTTTCCATCAAAGTTTTGCTCAGTTGCATACCAACTTCAACCTGAGCTGGAGCTTGAGGCTTTTCTGGCAGACATAAATCCACAATTACCAAGTCTGGGTGGTGGCGTTCAAATAGCTGATACGCCGTTTGGGCATCCTGAGCTGCGAAGATTTCCGCTTCTGGATATTTCTCCTTTAGCGCTGGAATTGTACCTTGAAGAATTGCTTCGTGGTCGTCAACAACTAAAAACTTTTGCAAAGTTTGCTTTGGCTCTCGGTTCATAACTGGTTTACTTTTTAATATATTTATCAAACCTACCAAAACTATCGGAGGTCTAACTTTTGTGGTGAGAAATTAACTTGCCATTTAAGTAAAACTTATCGTTCAAGACTAGGATACAAATAATCAGCTGACTCTGTGTTGCAGTTTGAGGAATTTAGTTTTCCAAAATTGGAAAATCAGCACCTTAGTTAAGGAATATGACAAATTGTGAAACTTGATGACATAGTATGACTAACTGGTTGTGAGGAGTCTATAAGTATTGTGAAAGCTAAATTAAGGTGTTATCGAAGCTGGGAATCGCTACTATTTGGTTCTGGGGCGATAACTATAACGGGATGCTGTGCTTTTGTAATCACTAGCCCCGTCTACGCCCAAATTATTCCTGATAATACACTTGAGGTAAATTCCAGTGTCGCACCGGGATGTACAGCTTGCACAATTGAAGGTGGAACAGTTCGAGGTAGCAACCTGTTCCACAGTTTTAGCGAGTTTTCCGTACCTACAGGCGGGGAGGCATATTTTAATAATGCGACGCAGATTCAGAACATCTTCACTCGCGTCACAGGTAACTCAGCCTCAAATATTGATGGGTTGATTCGGGCAAATGGCACAGCAAATTTATTTTTAATCAATCCGAATGGAATTGTCTTTAACTCCAATGCCTCCCTGAATATTGGCGGTTCGTTTATTGCAAGTACAGCTAATAGTCTTAATTTTAGTGATGGGATTAAATTCAGTGCTGTAAATTCTCAAACTCCACCTTTACTGACTATGAATGTACCCATTGGCTTACAATTTGGAAGAAATCCGAGAAAGATTCAGCTACAAGGTTCCAATTTAAAAGTTAATCCGGGTCAGACCTTAGCACTTGTAGGCGGTAATGTGGAGCTTAAGGGTGGTCAACTCCTAGCTTCGGGTGGAAATGTGGAGTTGGGAGGTATGGCAGACATTGGTACAGTTGGTTTGAGTATTAATGGCTCATACCTTGATTTAAGTTTTCCTAATGGCGTTGAACGAGCTGATGTATATCTCAGCAATGGTACTGATGTCAATGTACTCGCTGGTGGTGGGGGTAGTATTGCGATCAATGCCCGTTCCTTGGATATGACTGGAGAAAGTACACAGCTACAATCAGGGATACCATCAGAGTTGGGTTCTGTTGACTCACAGGCGGGAGATATTGAAATTAATGCAGCACAGACAATAAACCTGAATGGAAGTAGTATCTCTAATACGGTGCAATCAACAGCTGTAGGTAACAGTGGCGACATCAATATAACGACCGGATCGCTTTATGCAAGAAATGGCGGTCTACTGAATACCGAAACCTCTGGACAGGGGAAGGCTGGCAGTATAAACATAGTTGCCCGTGATACCGTTTCCTTTGATGCCAGTTATGCATCCAGTGCTCTACGAGCAACAGGCGTAGGCAAAGGTGGCAACATCAACATTACAACTGGGTCACTCTCTGTTACGAATGGTGGTGAGCTGGTTGCTACCAACTATGGTGGAAAGGGGGATGCAGGTAAGGTAGATATCGTTGCCCGCGATACCGTTACCTTTGATGGGATAGGTAGCGATGGATATCCGAGTGGAGCATTCAGCAATGTGTTCCCAAACGGGGTGGGCAACGGTGTCGAAATCAATATTACCACTGGGTCACTTGATCTAAAAAATGGCGCTGTATTGAATGCCAGAACCGCAGGGGAAGGAAATGCAGGCAGTGTGAATATATTTGCCCGCGATACAGTTTCCTTGGATGGCAATGGCATAAATGTCAGCTCGATACTTAGCGGAGTGCGGAGAGGAGCCGAAGGTCAGGGAGGCAACATCAAGATTACCACTGGGTCACTTTATCTAAAAAATGGCGCTGAATTGAATGCCAGAGTCGATGGGAAAGGAGATGCAGGCAGTGTGAATATATTTGCTCAAGATACAGTCTCCTTGGATGGGGTAAGTACCAATGGCAGAAATGTAACTTGGGTACTCAGTGGAGTAGGGGAAAAAGCCGAAGGTCAGGGAGGCAATATCAATATTACCACTGGGTCACTCTTTGTTACAAATGGTGGTGAGCTGGTTGCTACCAACTATGGTGGAAAGGGGGATGCAGGCAGTGTGAATATTACTGCCGGGGATACCGTTACCTTTGATGGGATAGGTAGCAATGGATTTCCGAGTGGAGCATTCAGCAATATGTTCCCAAATGCGGTGGGCAAGGGTGCTGACATCAAGATTACCACTGGGTCACTTGATCTGAAAAATGGGGCTGTATTGAATGCCAGAACCGCAGGGGAAGGAAATGCAGGCAATATAAATATATTTGCTCAAGATAGAGTCTCGTTGGAAGGGACGGGCAACAATGGAAGCCACAGTGGAATACTCAGTACTGTGGAATTGACAGGCGTAGGCAAGGGAGGCGATATTAACATTACAACCGGGAGGCTGTCTTTAAAGGATAAAGCCCAAGTAACGGTGAGCAGTGAGCAAGGGTCAGGAATTGCAGGCTCATTAATAGTTGAAGCTAACTCTATCGATCTTGACAACAAAGCAACAATCAGTGCTGATACAACAAATGGAGGACAAGGAAATATTAATTTGCGATCGCGCGACTTGTTGCTCCTACGCCGAGGTAGTAGCATTACTACCAACGCTACTGGTAATGCCACTGGTGGCAATATTACGATTGATACCGATAACCTAGTCGCTGTTCCAGAAGAAAATAGCGACATCAGTGCCAATGCTGAAGATAGCTTTGGTGGTCGAGTAATTGTCAATGCTTCGGGCATCTTTGGCACTCAGTTTCGTCTACAACCCACGCCATTAAGTGACATTACAGCTAATTCTGCTCGTGGTTCTGAGTTTAATGGCGTAGTGCAACTTAACACGCTTGATGTTAACCCTAGTCAAGGCTTAACTGCTCTGCCCACAAACATCATCGATACTTCACAGTTGATTGCCAATAGTTGCATTGCACGGAGTAAACGACCAGAAGGGAAATTCATCATCACGGGTAACGGAGGTTTGCCAGTAATGCCAGATGACCCCTCAATTGCACCCTATCAAACTTATCAGATTCCAACTGTCCAGAGCGCAAGTATCTCAGCGCCACAAGAAAACGCTCTCGACCCCAAAAACCCTACTACTAGCAGCAAACCTTACCATTTTGTTAAATCTGCGCCACTGATTGAAGCTCAGGGATGGATGTACGGAGCTAATGGTGAGGTGATTCTCACTGCCTCTGCATCTACTGTCCCTCCTCACAGTTTTTGGCCACAACTGCCTACCTGTTCGGGTTCCTAAGAAGTTTTAGTTATCTTCAAAAATTGGTTTTCCAAAATTGGAAAGTCAATTTCCTAACTTGACGATGTGCGTCTAATTAAATTTATCTATTGTAAAAGGGTGCAGTGAAGGCGAACACCTAAAACGCGATCGCCGCACAGACTCAATTAATTAAGGATAAAAACAATGTCTAACATCAAAAACCAAACCCAAGACCTCTACAGCATCGAATTGGTGCAAGACCTTGACCAAGAAGCCGCTGCTACTGTTAGTGGTGGTAAATTATACCTTTCGGGCGGATACAATGATACAGGATATAAAATATAGCGGTTCTCAGTTGGGTGCAATATAGTAACAGCAGTGGGTAAACCATCCAA
>NZ_JABXKP010000015.1 GCF_017114985.1 Nostoc sp. JL33
GGGGCCGGGATTTAGTAAAAGCATTGGGGAGTGGGGAGGGGGGAGTGGGGAGTGGGGAGTGGGGAGTGGGGAGTGGGGAGTGGGGAGTGGAAAGTGGGGAGTGGGGAGTGGGGAGTGGGGAGCAGGGGGAGCAAGGGGAGCAGGGGGAGCAGGGGAAACAGGGGGAGATGAACTATTTAACAATACCCAATGCCCAATGCCCTATGCCCCATGCCCCATGCCCAATGCCCAATGCCCTATGCTCTGCTTTTCGACAGTCAAGTTATAATGGGAAAATAGACTTTTTCGCCTCTGCCAAGGGTTTTAACTTTTATAGCAGGTCGGTAAATCGGGAATCGCTTTGGAGAATTTTGAGGATCTGCTTGATTTCCTGGGTACGTTCTTTTTTAACAACGAGGGTGACATTGCGATCGCGCACAATCACCACGTCCTCTAAACCAATAGTAACAACTACATCTTCTGGATTTGAGGCATAAATAATCGCCCCCTGCGTATCCAGCCCTACGTGGGTAGCGAGTTCCACATTCGGAGTATCTTCTGTCTTCAGTAAGCGTTCGATCGCATTCCAATCTCCTAAATCATCCCAACCAAAATCAACTGGCAAAACGTATGCTAGAGTTGTCTTTTCCATTAGCGCATAGTCTATACTCTTCTTAGGCAACTGGGGATAGATATCAGGGCCATGTTGCTCTAAAGGTTCGATAATTTCTGGAGCATGGGTATGTAGTTCTTTGAGAACAACCCCTGCTTGAAAAACGAACATCCCACTATTCCAGCTAAAGCGTCCCGTAGATAAAAAAGTTTCTGCCGTTTCCCGGTTGGGCTTTTCAGTAAAACGGTTGACGTGATAAGCTGGCAACTCATTAAAGCTACCAATTTTTTCACCTTGTTCAATGTAGCCGTAACCGGTTGATGGAAAAGTAGGCTTGATCCCCAGTGTAACGATCGCTGCTGTGCTTGCTGCTAGTTGCGTAGCCGCGCTTAATGTGTGTGCAAACGCCTCTTGGTCAGCAATCCAGTGGTCAGCAGGGAAAAAGCCAATAACAGCGTCTTCTCCATAGCGCCGTTTGATTTCTAAACTTGTCCAGGCAACGGCTGCGGCAGTGTCTCTTCCTTCCGACTCAATCAGTAAGTTTTCAACTGGTAGATCAGGTAATTGTTGTCGTACCCCTTCAGCTATCTGACTAGAAGTTATCACCCACAAGGAATCCCACCCGCCAGCAAGTTCTATCAATCGATCGGCGGTTGCTTGTAATAAACTTCTAGAGCTACCATCAAGACTTAAAAATTGCTTGGGTCGGTCTTTGCGACTCAGGGGCCAAAAACGTTCACCTTTACCACCAGCAAGGATTACGGGGAACAATAAAGTATTCATGTTGTCATACACGCTTACCGAAGAACATTACAAGTTTACAGTGAGGTTTTCCACTGGCAATATTTGTAGCTTGGATTAACATACTTTTAGGGAGTGGTTGAGTGGGGAAATAATTGTGATAAAACAAGTCGAATGGTCGGATAATCCGGTTACATCTCAACAAGTAGCAGAATTTGAAAATGAGGTGCGATCGCCGCAACTTCAACGAACGGAAAATCAAGTAACACCTGTACCAGTAGCCGATTTAGAGGAGGAGGAGGTAGAACTAAACTCGCCAGCGAATCCGAACCGTAGCGTCGTCGAATCTGTAGGCGCGATTCCCAATCAGCTTTACGAGAGACTGGGCTTAACCATGCCTCGATGGCTGTTGTGGATTATGACGGTTGTCATCGGCATCATCTTATCTGGGTTGCTAGTATCAACGTTAGCGCTTTGGACTCCTTTGTGGAGCAATCTAGATCGAACAGATGAAGATTTAGGAACTACTGCTAAAGACCAGGTAAAAATACCACTACCAGGGGAGTTATGGAGCAAACTCTCCCAGTACCAGCTTTCACGACCGATGAATATTTTAATTATGGGGATTGAACCAGTCAGTGGTACTGTTGATGGTTCACCAGAAAGTTTTGCTGGGAAAAGCGACTCCATGCTGCTGGTACGGCTTAACCCTAGCGAAAAATCTGTAAGGGTGCTTTCGATTCCCAGAGATACAATGATCGCCATCCCTGAAAAGGGAGAAAAGGGATTAACTAAGGTATCTGATGCCAATGCCAAAGGCGGCCCAGTCTTGGCAGCACGGGTAGTTAGCCGTACCTTAAATAATGCCCCAATCGATCGCTACATCCGCATTTCTACTAGCGGCTTACGGCAGTTAGTCGATCAGTTAGGCGGAGTAGAGGTCTTTGTCCCCGAATCAATGGAATATAAAGACTCCAGCAGTCGGCTGTCGATTAATTTAGTCAGTGGCTGGCAAACCCTCAACGGCGAACAAGCAGAACAGTTTGTCCGATTCCGTGAGCCAGGTTTGGGAGATTTGCCCAGAGTGCAGCGTCAGCAAGCACTAACAGCAGCATTGCTGCAACGCCTCAATAGTCCTACCATATTACCCAGGTTGCCTCAATTAACTCGCTTGATGCGAAAATATTTTGATACCAACCTGAAGATGGAAGAAATGATGGCGTTGGTGAACTTCGGACTCAACTTGGATCGGGATAATTTCCAAATGACCATGTTGCCTGGTACGTTTAGCCGTTTTAGCAAAGACCCTGATAGCTATTGGCTGAACATGACTGGACAACAGAGCCTGTTGAATGATTATGTTGGGGTAAATGTACCTGGTCTTAAGCCAGATATGCGCCGGGTTCCTAACCTCAAAATTGCTATTCAAAATGCTTCCAATCAACCTCAGCTAACTGAAAAAGTTATTGCTTATCTCAAACAAAAAGGCTTTACTAATATTTACAAAGTGCCTGATTGGCCAGATACCCAACGTCAAACTCAGATTGTTGTCCAAAAAGGCAACCGACGAGTTGGAGTTGATTTGCAAAAAGTCTTAGGCTTGGGTCAAATAGAAGTGTCGGCGATCGGTGATTTAGAATCTGATCTCACAATCCGCATTGGTAAAGATTGGAAATAGTCATTAGGGGCGCACAGCTAGCTGTTTCAACTTCACGTTAAAGCCAGTCTACAAGAAACCTTGAGACATTCCCTCGTTGCCTTGTTCCTAGTCTCTGACTAGGAATGCCTTATTAGAGGCTCTGCCTCTCAAATTCGCGGCAGCAGCCTAATGACTTACATTCCAGGTTCTACCTGGAAACGAGTTTTAAAAAAGGTTTTAGCTTAAGTTGACACTAATCCATATCTGTGCGCCTTATTAATAATAAAGTTATGAAAAAGATTTTACTGCGCTTTTTTGGTTTGATTGCGATTTTGACACTAGCATTTTTGTGGATAATACTTAATCCCAAACCGGCTTTTGCTCAAATAAACACAATCAACTACAACAATATAAATTTAGAAAATCGTGACTTTTCTCATGCTGATTTGGCAGGTGTGACTTTTGTCGCAGCAGAAATGCGGGGGGCGAATTTCCAAGGGGCGAATTTAACCAATGCAATTCTGACTAAAGGAGTTTTATTAAAAGCCAATCTCGAAGGTGCGAACTTGAGCGGCGCTTTAGTTGATCGCGTGACTATGGATAGTGCTAACCTAAAAAATGTCATTTTTACAGAAGCAACTTTGACGAGCAGCCGTTTTTACGATGCTGATATCACTGGTGCCGATTTTACAGATGCTTTAATTGACCGTTATCAAGTGTCGCTGCTGTGTGAAAGAGCCTATGGCGTAAATTCGGTTACAGGTGTGTCAACGCGAGATAGTTTGGGTTGTAAGTGAAGAGTCTCCGCGTTGAGCATGAAAACAGAGACATTTTAGCGAAAAAATGGAAAATACAAATTCAGCCAAAACCTTTTAAAACCTCGTTTCCAGCCAGAGGCTGGAAATGCTCTTCAATTGCGGCTCTGCCGCGAGTCAGGGAGGCGGAGCCTCTCATAGGCATTCCCAGTCAGAGACTGGGAACGAGACAATCTCTAAAAGCTGGTTATATACTGGCTTTCACCTTAAGTTGACACCAATGTACATCTGTACGTCCCTACGCGTGTATCTGTAGCAGGTATTTCGTGAAATACTATTATTAGAATTGTCAAAAATCAGTCGCCTCTAATTAACGCTAGGAATTTCAATCAAAAACTCTGTTCCTTCTCCTGTTTTGGAAGAACATTTAATTTGACCATGATGTTTTTCAACTATTATTTGATGGCTGATAGATAATCCTAGCCCTGTACCTTTACCTATTGCTTTGGTGGTGAAGAAGGGGTCAAAAATGTGCGATCGCACCTCTTCTGGAATCCCCAGACCATTATCAGCTATTCTAATTACAATCTGGTTATTAACGGCTTGCGTACTAATCCAGATAGTTAAGGGTATTTTCGGACACCTTTGGGATAAATTTAAATACTTTTCCTGTATAGTTTTAAGCTTTTCCTCTAATGCATCAATACTGTTACTCAAAAGATTCATAAACACTTGATTTAATTGCGCGGGATAGCATTCGAGCAAAGGTAAAGTACCATATTCTTTAACAATCTCAATAGCTGGGCGTTTTTTATTATTTTTGAGGCGATGCCCTAAGATTAGCAAAGTACTATCCAATCCTTCATGAATGTTTACTGGCTTCAATTCAACCTCATCTGTACGAGAAAAGTTACGCAGTGATAGTACAATCTCACAAATCCGCTCTGTTCCTACTTTCATTGACTCAAGGGTTTTGGGTAAATCTTCGATGAGAAAGTCCAAATCAGCCTTGTCAATTCGCTCTTGGACAGTTGGCAATAAAGAGGAGTTTTGACGGTAAAGTTTCACTACATTTAGCAATTCTTGAGTATATTCATTTAAATGGATAAGATTGCCAAAAATAAAACTTACAGGATTGTTAATTTCATGCGCGACTCCAGCAAGTAATTGTCCTAAACCTGCCATTTTTTCACCCTGAATTAACCGGGTCTGAGTTTGTTTTAATTCTTGCAGAGCTTGAGTAAGTTCTGAGGTTTGGCGTTTAGTTTGTTCGAGTAATTCTGCTTGCTGAATTGCAATTCCAAATTGCACCCCTACTTGAGCTAGTAAATTGATTTCTTCCTCTTTCCAATAACGTGGTTGCGAATTTTGATAAGCAACTAATAATCCCCATAATTTTTCGCCTTCCCGAATCGGAACAAAGGTTTCGTTGCGCGGAAGTTCGTTATCATCGTCTGTGTCCTCAAAAGTTTCTCTAATCATTGGTTGGGCTGGTGTAACAGGTTTCCAACCATCTTTGAAGGAATCTGCCACAAATTTACCGCTCCAATCCGAGTTGAAGCGGTAGATTGCAACTCGCTCGACTTCGAGCAACTCTCGCACAGATTGAGTAGTAGTTATAAAAATAGTTTTAATATCGAGTGACTGGCGGATTTTATCAATGGTTGCAGCCAACAATTCTTGCCGTTCCATTGATTTCTCGCGTTCGGTGGCTTCTGCTAACTGGACAACCTGCATTTGAACTTGCTTTAAATAAGAATCCTGTTTTAATGCAACTCCCAATTGCTGGGCTATTTGACTGGCAAATTCAATTTCAGAGGGTTGCCAGTCACGAGGAGCGTTACATTGGTGAATACACAGCAACCCCCAAAGTTCACCTTTTTTCAAGAGAGGTGCGACCATATTTGCACGCACTTGAAATTTTTCTAGGATTTGGATATAGCAAGCTGGAAACTTTCCTTGATAAATGTCAGCGATCGCATTTACTCGACCTTGTGCGTAAAGGGGTGCAAAGTTTTCACCGAAGCAATAATCATAAAATTTTTCTGCTATTACCGAGTTATACTCAGGTACAACATCCTCAGAAATACATTCTCCTTCCCAATCTTTTTGAGAGTCAAAACGAAAGACTGCCACTCGGTCTGCTTGCAGCATTTGCCGTACCTCGGTGACAGTAGTCTGGAAGATTGTATCTAAATCTAGGGACTCCCGAATTCGAGTAATCACGCTAGTTAATGTCTTTTGTTGCTCTGCTTGGTACTGAGCGTATGCCAACAACTTATAGTGTCGCAGTGCCACACCAATTTGTGTGCCGATTTTGGTCAATGATTCGACTTCATAAGATTGCCACTGTCTGGGTGAGGCATTTTGGTAGGCAGCGATGATTCCCCAAAGTTGATCTCCCTGGAGGATGGGGGCAGTTGCAAAGGATTTTGCCTGGAATTGCTCCAACAGGGTTATATGGCACTCTGTTAATCCGGCTTGATAAATGTCATTAGCTGTAAATGTCTGGTTGTCAACGTAACGTCCACCTTGGGTGTGTTGTAAATAAGTATCAGCGATCGCACGCTGAACGCCAACTAAGGGAGTCCAGCCTTCCGCAAATGATTCAGCAACAAAGTTACCACTCCAATCTGGATTGAAGCTAAAGATGGCAACTCGATCAGCTTGCAGCAGCTTGCGTATTTCTTGAGTTGTGGTTTTAAAGATGGTTTCAATATCAATGGGTGAACGAATTTCATCAACAATCTGAGCTATTACTTGGTCGCGTTGAACTGCTTGAGCCAATTTTGCGGCTTGCAATTGAACTTCATGGAGATGCTTCGCTTGTTGAATCGCAACGGAAAGATGGTCAGCAATTTGACGAATAAACTCAATTTCCGATTCTTTCCAGTCACGAGGCTGACTGCACTGATGAATGCAAAGCAATCCCCACAGTTCGTTCTGGCGCGATAGAGGGACAATGAGATTAGCCTGTACCTGAAATTTACTCAAAATTCCCAGATGACAATCACTCAGTCCCGCCTTGTAAATATCTGCTACTGCTTGCACTCGACCTTGTTGATAACTGGCAGCAAATTGTTTTCCAAAGCAGTGGTCGTAAACTTTTACTGTCATTGCTGAGTCCCAGCCAGGTGCAACATCCTCACAAACAAATTGTCCTTCCCAATCTTTTTCCAGGTCAAACTGGAAGACTGCTACACGGTCAGCATTTAGCAACTGACGCACTTGTGTAACGGTCGTTTGAAAAATTGTTTCTAAGTCAAGAGACTCCCGAATTCGCACAATTACACTCGCCAGAGCCTTTTGTTGCTCTAGTTGCTCTTGAAGTTGAGCGCTTGACAAGAGAAGTTGATTTTCCGTGAAATTTGAATTTGGTTCCATTGCTCTGGATTATGTCGTTTTTATACAATGATTCTTCATCCCAAACTTCATAAAGTCAAAAATATGACCATCTGCAAATTTTTGCAGTGTTCAATTATTTCCCAGAAGGTGGTTATTGTTATAGTTCCCCTTTCTTGATCTATCCTCGTAATAGTGTTAAAAATAATTTTGGCTTGTAGACAACAGAAGATATGACTAAGTACAGCTTTGCGTAGAATCGTAGCGAGTTCTCTGCGGATCGCGCCGTGCCTATGGGTTGAAATTTCAACCCTCAATTCGCTGTATGATAGCAATCTCAGGAATTTAATTTTGAGCCTTCGCACTTAAAATAACTAATTTATTGAAATTTACCTGACAGACTGCGGAATTTCAGGTTAAATGTTTTAAGATATGCACTCTGCAAGAGTTGTCGGGTAATATTCGTGACACAACAAGACCAAAAACCCTCTCGTTCTTTCGCTGGAATTGCTGGCATTGTTGCCGCAGCCACATTAATTAGTAAAGTCTTCGGTTTAGTGCGGCAGCAAGCGATCGCTGCCGCTTTTGGTGTTGGTGCTGCTGCCACCGCCTATAGTTATGCCTATATTATCCCTGGCTTTCTATTAATATTACTCGGTGGTGTAAATGGGCCATTACACAGTGCGATCGTCAGCGTTTTAG
Organism: Nostoc sp. JL33; assembly: GCF_017114985.1. Lineage (GTDB taxonomy): Bacteria > Cyanobacteriota > Cyanobacteriia > Cyanobacteriales > Nostocaceae > Nostoc. Next base: position 7,772 of record NZ_JABXKP010000015.1, read on the forward strand.
CCAAGCGTCGGCGAGAAGAAGCGGCTCCCCTAGTGGAAACTGTGACAACGCTGGTGGCTGGAGTGCTGTTGTTGGTGACAGTTGCTCAAGTTTTATTTGCGGATGCGATCGTTGATTTAGTCGGTCATGGTTTGGAAGAGACAACCAGAGCGATCGCCATTCAACAACTCCGCATTATGGCACCAATGGCTTTATTTTCGGGATTAATTGGCATTGGCTTTGGTACTCTCAATACAGCCAATCAATATTGGTTACTCTCCATTAGTCCTTTATTATCTAGTATTACCGTTGTTGCCGGTCTTGGTATCTTGGCTATGCAACTGGGCAAAGACATTATTAAACCGGAGTACGCTTTAATCGGGGGAATGGTCTTAGCTTGGGGAACCTTGGCAGGAGCCGTTCTCCAGTGGTTAGTGCAGCTAATTGTCCAGTGGCGGTTAGGATTAGGCACATTACGCCTGCGGTTTGAGTTTAAATCTCCAGGCGTTCAAGAAGTAATTAAAATCATGACTCCGGCAACAGTTTCCTCTGGAATGATGCCAATTAATGTTGCCACTGACCTTTATTTTGCCAGTCCTATCCCTGGTGCTGCGGCAGGATTTAACTATGCCAATCTATTAGTGCAAACTCCTTTAGGGATTATTTCTAATATTATTTTACTGCCCCTATTACCGATATTTGCCAAACTTGCCAGCCCCGAAAATTGGCCAGAGCTAAAATTACGCATTCGCCAAGGACTGCTACTCACTGCCTTCACCATGCTACCGCTAGGGGCGCTGATGGTGGCGTTATCTGTACCCATTGTGCAGGTGGTATATGAGCGCGGTGCTTTCAAACCAGAAGCCACACAGCTAGTTTCATCATTGCTAGTCGCTTATGGAATTGGCATGTTTGTCTATTTGGGACGTGATGTTTTGGTGCGGGTGTTCTATGCTTTAGGCGATGGACAGACACCTTTTCGCATCAGTATTTTTAACATTTTGCTCAACATCTTATTAGATTGGTTTTTTGTTAAACCTTTTGGCGCTCCCGGCTTGGTGTTAGCAACAGTGGGTGTAAATTGCAGTTCAATGTTAATGCTGTTATGGTTGCTCGATCGCAAACTTAATGGTTTACCTTGGCGTGAGTGGAGTTTGCCGATTTTGGGTTTGACTGCTGGTAGCCTGGTAGCTGGGGTAGCAAGCTATGGGACATTGGTTGCTTTTCAGCAATTCTTAGGTAAAGAAGGTTTACTGATTCTGGTGTTGCAGTTGTGTGTATCTGGCTTGGTGGGGATTGCGGTGTTTGCTGCGATCGCTTCATCGATGAAAATACCAGAAGTGAATAGATTTATATCTCGTTTGCGTCAGCGCTTTTTGAAGAATTGAAGAAGAATTCAGAAGTCAGAAGTCAGAATTCAGAATTCTGTTTCGATAAAATAACTGTTATTTAAATATTTCAGTTGGTACACCCAAGTGGGTGAACAATAATTCAGCCAGTAGGGTGAACCAAATGTGCGAGGTTACATTTTGTAAAAAAAGAGATTCTAGTACTAGAGAACATTGATTTTAGTTAACTCTGGTGAGAAGAATCCTATGAAACTTACAAAATTAGCTGCCTCTTTCCTTGCTGTTGCTTCCATTGTCTTTTCGGCGGGAATTGCTTCTGCTCAAACAGCCGGTACAAACGGTAATTACGTCGGTGCTGGGATTGCGGTTGGTGCAACCAGTGGCGGACAAGGAAACGATGAAGCACAAGTTGGTGGCAATATCCAAGGACGTTACGCCGTTCCCCAAACACCTCTTTCACTACGGGGTTCTGTGCTGTATGGTGGTGATGCTGCTGCAATTATGCCCATAGTGACTTATGATGCGCCGATCGCCACAAATACTAACGTTTACTTCGGTGGTGGTTATTCTTTTGTAACTGACGAAGGTCAAAAAACCCCATTGGGCAATCAGAATGCACCTGTAGTCACCCTTGGTATTGAATCAGAAGTTAGGAACAATGTCATTGCCTACGGCGATGCTAAATGGGGCATTGACGCTTACAGAAATAGTGATGCTGATGCCGTCAGCTTCCAAGCCGGATTAGGCTATCGCTTCTAATGATTACGAGCTAGAAAACACCTTATTCGCTAGCTAAAGCAATGATGTTTCCCAGCCGTAATATAGCAGTTCTTAATTGCATAGAATACAGACCATTCGTAGGGGCACAGCATTGCTGTGCCCCTAAATTGTATTGCATCCAAATCAGAGCCGTAATAGTAATTAGTTCTGTCATATCTGAGTATCCATACTCTTTTTTTAATCATTTTTATTGATGATTTTGATAAAAAATTATATTGGCTATTATCAATAGTTTCTTTTACAGTTGAATGGCCAATTTTGAATACGCATAAAAGATATTACTCATGGAAAAGATTAATCCCATTCCAAGAATAGTTGGTGAAACAACTGACGTGGAATCTTGGCTAATTCGGTCTGGGCTAAGATTTTCAGACTTAGGTGATGATGCTGCAAGTATTGCAATCCGCAAACAATGGCGAGAGTACCAAGCCGCAGTGCAAAGATGCTGTGCAACCCTACACCAACCACCCTCAAGTGTTCAACTAAGCGGCGACTATGCCAACCTGAGAATACCAGGTGCGGCATCAACCAATTGTGCTATAAGCTGTCGAGTCGTGCCAAGTCCTTAGACTGGGCAAAAGATAGAAAATCTGTGAATAGAAAATATCCATTGCAATATGCTTCGGAAAAGAGAAAGTTATCTGTTGAGGTGAGCTGTTCTTGAGCAGGGGGAAAAAGAATTATTGCCCAATAACCTTTTTCCTCAAGAGCCTCAAAAGCTTATCCGAACCGTATTGAGGCAACTGCTAACTGTTCAAGCTAATAATCTTGTTCCACGCCGCCCACTACTGGCCTAACTTCCGAAAATGGATCAGTACCGCCACCCCAGTTAAAATCACTAATTCGGATGCTGAAGCCGCCTAACTCCAATACCGGATTGTAACGCAAAGTGATGCCATAGGTGCGACGGCTATATTCCAAAATGTAGTCGGTGCTAGTTTCTCTACCAGTATCCAAGTTAACAGATGTTTGAAAGCCTAAGCGAAAAGGGCCGTAGATTTGCTGTGAGATCCCAGCGCTCAAGACTTTGTTATCAACGGAGCGATCAAACAAAAAGGGTGATAATCCGCTATTTAAGCCTTGAGAGTAACTAATATTAAAGGCGGTATAGTCGAAAAAAGGTCGAGAAAAATGACCAATTTGCCCTACCAACCCAACCGTACCAGTCAAGATACTTTGGTTATCACCATTGGTATAATAACTGGTAGTGCCTGTGAGGCTAGCGATCGCTTGCAAGTAAGGAACTACAGGGTTAGCCGTGTATCGTAATCCTTCAGTGGGTGTGGGTGGTAATGGTTTTCCCTGCCACAGTAACAGCCCACGACTGAGGCTAGCGCTGGCTTGTAAACGACCTAGTGAGATGCGATCGTTTTCCCGTTGCGGTTTTAGTAAGTCTTGGCGATCGGTGTTGGCATTGATATATCGAGCGCTTCCCTGATAGGTGAGGTTGATGCCACTCTTGCCTAAAGGAATTACAGGAGAGGTAATAATGCCGCCAATACTGCTCTGGACAGTTTGAAAGCCGAGGGTACCGTTGTAAAAACGATCGCGGTAGCCATACTCTAGATTCAATATGTGGGGAAGGGAAGTCCCTAATGTCTGGCGCAATCCTAACCTCACCCGCAAATTATCTTCTAGCTTGTTCAAGTCAAAACTAGTTAACTCCCCAGTCCCCTCAATTACTGCTCGTGGACTCAAAACAGAATTTATCTTTGTCTTTACACCAAACAGTGCGCCTAAGTCACCCGTGCCTTCTTGCACAGCTTTTTGTACTAGCAATTGGGGCGTGATCGTCCAGCGTGTCTGCTCTGTATCGATCACTGGAAAGCCACGCTCAACATACAACCCACCCCGCTTATCTCCATCATAGCCGGGGGAGACTATTGCAGGTGTAACGTCCCGCTCCCGGCGGTCAAGAGTCTGCTCATTCACCGGAATTGGTAAGGAGAGTCCTTGATCAAATACCAAACGCTGTCGCTGTGTCCTGATCCGGTCTACCAAAGGTGATTCTCGCGTTAGAGTTACTTTGTCTGCGCGTAATTCTAGTTCTGGGGGGGAAAAAGGATCATTGGTGATGCGGACATCGCTTGCTTGCCAGCCTTGCGGATAGAAGTCAATGTGTTCAGCTTCAAACCTGAGCCGATTGACTACACCCCCTGATTTCGGTGCTGGTATGTTGGTAGCGCCTGCCTGACCACCAAATGTCACATCAAGTCCTCCAGGGCTGCTCACACCCGAAAGCGGCTGATTGGCTCTAATGCGATCGCTTGGCGGACGTTTTGGCACTCCACCAGCATTTACATCCGTGGGTGAAAAAGCAAAATCTGTTTGTGCTGAGGGTACGTAAATTTCTCCTCTACCATTTTCCAGTTCCCCACTATCTTGAACAAAGTTATAGGTAAAGCGTTGTCCGTGTAGTACCTGATCGCCCCGTGTTAAAGTGATGTTGCCTTCCCCCGCAGCGATCAAGTTATCCAAATTGACTTGCAGGCGATCGGCATCCACCACCGCCCCATCAAATCGCACAACTACATTACCTACAGCTGTAACAATTCGCCGTTGCTCGTCATACTCTTGCCGATCTGAAGTGACTTCTACAATTCTCGGTCTGGCTGGCGGGGTGCTAGCTGGTGCAGTTGTACCAGATGGTTGACCTTGTGGCTGATTAGTGGTATTTACCTGTGGTGTAGGCGTTGGTGCTTGAGTTTGTTGTTGGGCTTGGGACTTGAATTCTACAGTGATGGGCTTTGAGAGTTGGCTTGTCGGGCTGCGAGACTTGAATTCTATAAAATTTTGTACTGATTGAGAACTTGGTGCAAGATCAGCAGCAGATACAGAGATATTGTCTTTTTTTGGAGACTGTGGTGCAGTAATATCACTTTGCTGTTTTTGCTGGGTTAACTGAGAAGTTAAAATTTCTGCCTTGGAGTGGACTAACTTGTTGCTGTTTGTGGCACTTGGGGCAATTTGAAGAGGACGCAAAGACTGGGCGACAAGGGGATTTGGGGAAACTCTATAGCTAAAACTAGGGGAGGCCAAAAAAGTTTGTTTTTCTCCACCACTAGAGTTTGAATCTAGCGTAGACGCGGAGCGGCTTGTCGTTAGATATCGCTGACCGAGTTTTTCAGAAGCTTCACCCTTTGCGTCTAGATCGTTCGCCTCCGCTCCAACTTTTGTTGGCAACGCGGTGACTTGTCTTTGCGTCTCCCGTTTACGCAGCGCCGACATCAGCAGAAATTCCGAGCGCCGGATGCCGACGCTGGGACTTGTCTTTGTGTCTTCTTTCTCTTGGCGATTAGAGGTTGTAACCTTCTGCGTGGGATAACCAACGACAAGCGGCTGCCCCAAAAGCGCAGCAGTTCCAGAATTGGTGAGTGGGGAAGTTTCTGGTGGGAAGGTTTCTGGTGAATGAGGTATAGAGGGAGTTTCGGCAATTACCAAGTCATCGGAAGTTGAGTTTATCAAAGTTGGCAATAAAGGATCACTCTTGGTGTTACTCGCAATTGCCAACTGTGCCAGAGCTTTGGGCTGCTTGGATTTGTCTGTCTTTTCGTGTATTCCAGTATCTACACCTGAAAGAAACTTTGTATGACTAGCAGATGAGGCGGGATTTACAGGTTGTAAAGATTCGAGGATAAAAGGCGGATCGGGTGGCAGAACTGGATGAAGCATATTTGAGCAAAATCGGGCTAACAAACAGCCAAATGACGGACGGAAGGATAAACATACATTTTGCCTTCCGACTGTCGCCTTCTGCTACCTTGCAGCAAGCCACTTGGAGGAGGAAACTTACTAGACGAAAGTTTAGTAAGTTTCCGTGGCGTTTAGTATCTTCCGCCTTCCAAAGTCACGGATGATTTATCGCCCTTTTACTCTAAGTCCCGACGTCCGGGGTTACGAGCTGGATCGTTTGACAAAAATCCGAAGACGAAGAGAGCAGCGAAGAAGGCAACAACAATATAAACAGCGATTTTTAAAGTCAGCATAGAAATATCTCCAACGGGTAAGACAAAAAGAGCTTTTCTTTCAGGATCTGCCATGCAGAAAAGATAGCTCCTTTATATTACCCAAATCTCGTCCTTTTTTAGAGAACTCTGGGGACGTTTGCTCTTGTGACGTTGACTAACGGCAAAAGTTTCTTAAAAAAGGGAACAGGTTACAGGTTACAGGGGATGGTTATTATGCCAATGCCCAATACCCAATACCCTATTTCTCAGTTTGAAGTAATGCTTAAGTCTTTGCCAATTCGGTTTTTGATTACTCGTGCAGGTATGCCTACAGCAACGGAGAAAGGAGGAATATCTCTATTGACAACTGCTCCGGCACCAATAACACTGCCTTTGCCGATAGTAACGCCATCTAATACTGTTACGCCATGTCCTAGCCAACAATCATCCTCAATCACAATTCCCTTGCGAGTAACACCTTGGTATTTAATCGGCTGCATCGGATCGGCAAAATTATGGTTATTGGCATATATCCCTGAGTAGGCAGCAATCAAGCAGTGTTTACCAATTTTAATGTCTCCTGGCCCCTCAATAGACACGTTGGGAGCAATGAAGGTGTCTTCATCAATATGTATATACGTATCTGACAAAGACCCTATATCAACGTTTCGCTCAATAGCGACTCTATTTCCTAGATGAATTCTATTATTTTTGTGTCCTCTAGCATCCATCCGCACACCCTTGAAAATATAGACTCCACTGCCTATCTCAATACAAGAGGTACCGTTAAATTCAACACCATTTTGAATATAGACTGGGCTGCCTATCTGGGCAAAAATATTACGATATCCCAAATTACGCAACTTTGGCCCCAAAAGAAGTGTCGGAATATCTCCTAACACCGTAGTTACTAAAAGTTCTTGCACGCGCTGCAATTTTGAAAAATATTGCTTGTTCTGCATGGCTACATATCTCTTCAATCAATTGTTGTTGACAGTGTTGAAAGTTGTTTTGTCTGTATCCTAATCTTCTGCCAATACCAACAGTGTTAGTATTGCTTTACACAGCAGCTAAATTGGCAGGATTGCCAAAATTTCCCAATATTTTTAGATGGTTTTTCAAATGTTGAAAAACCAGAGTCTGGCTTTGACTATCTGAGCAATTATTGAAATTAGGTGTGTATAATCACTCAATTGATATGCACAATTGTGTTAATCGGCTAGAAGCTTTTGTACTATATGTACGTAAAAGTTTCGCTTCTTTTTCACCAGATCAATTAACAAAACAATTTCAGTGCATTGCAGGGTCAAACCTCAGACTATTAAATTGTCTGATCGGAAAATTTGCTCCCTTTAGATAGGCTACTGTTTTGGTTATCCGGCAAATTTGAAAAGCTTGTTACGCAACTAGGAATAGAGTTATTTGCCTTGAGGCTACTTCTTCTCAAGCGGTTTTAGTCTTTTGAAACAACTCAGTTTCACAAGCTATTTTGCAACAAAAAATACATTTAACTAGACTATATTCAAAGTTTAGATAAAATTTATGCCTAGCATGGCAATGTAATTATTGTTGGATTTTTCTGGGTATTTTTGCCCAAATAAAACCCAATTAGGGTGGATTATCTCCCACATCAGCCATCACATTGAAGTTAACCATCGGTGCAAACAAGTAAGCGCTTCCCCGACTGCTATGACGGCTTTCTTGCAACGAATTTCTAGAGTATGCTGCTCCAATCATGTTGCACTCGGATGATTTACAGACTAGCCAATTCACGTTTGTAATTACATGAATAGCTTTTAATAACAATTGTTTTTAACGATAACACATTTTATTTTTAGTGGAACACTCTGATTAAATAAGTTGATTTCTAGGTTGCTTGTTGATGAGAATGGGGGAAATCAGTTAACTTTTTTACAGGAGCAATCGCTACCCAAAATAATTTTATACACTTAGATAAAATCCATTGAGGAAGGGAGTTGAAAAATGCTAGAAGCGGTTAATTGGCATTTTTGTCTATATTTCTCCCGTTGATCCAAGTAATTTTATGATTCCACGTTCAACTCAGAATGATATCTACTATACTTGTGACACTCTCTTCCTAAAAAAGCAAAGCTAAAAATAAAAATTTTCCTCTACCCTATTACTTATATCTAAAAATTTGTAAATCACCCATCCGGGTGAGCCAAGCGGGTGATGCGTGCTTGGCACTACTCATTATAAATTTTATTAAAGAAAGCTAAAACGTAGCTTAGTTTTTAGGAGAAGTCCACAAAACAAGATTAAATGCCCAAATTGAGGTATCGGTTTTAACTCACACACTTGGTTCAAATTATGGCTTTAATTAAAGAAATTGTGCAACAAGCTCTAACTACCGGCTATCTGAGTGTTGTTGCTGAAGATCATCTGCGATCGCAGCTTCAAAGTAATTATGACTCAGAGGACTTAGATGCCTGGATAATTTTACAGCGAGCTATTGCAGCAGGTGATGTCAAACAAGAGTCGCGCCGAAAAAAAGCTTCCCTCTCTCCTAAAGCCAAGGACGCTTCATCAAATATCAAACTTGCTTATCAAATGGCTGCGGAGATTGCTTATGCAGCAGCTGTAGCTCTGACGATGACAAAAAATACTAAAGATCAGCCTTCATTAGGTGCATAAAATAACACCTTTCTAAGTTATTTTCCTGATTTAGTCTATATATTTAATACCAAGTAGTTAGGGGTCGCTTTTCCTGGTTAACTGCTTGGTCGGTTTTTCATCCGATCCCATTTTAGGCGATGTCTACGAGGAGCTACGCGTATGCATCACCTGAAGCTAACCTTTACTGAAGTATCATAATATAGCGGTTTCCGTACAAGTAAGGTACAAAAAAATAATTGAACCACAGATAAACATCGTAGGTTAGCAGAGCTAGCTGTTAACGTACTTCTTTGCCAGGGCAATTTTATTAAAAAATAATTAAAAATTTAACTTGACTGGACACAGCTATGAGGAATTTTCACCCTCAGCCAAGACCCTAGAATTGCTCCCCGGAAGCAATACTAAAATAAATATAAATTATTTCTTCAAAACTAGATTTTTTTAAGTGGTACATGCCAGCCAGTAAATGATTAAATTTTAATATACCAAGTACATGGCTGACGGTAACGCATAGAATTAGAAACACCTTGGTGTAAACTTTAGCAACGAGGTTAAAAAGAATTCTCAATGCTTAACAAAGTCATGGCTTTTTCACAAAATACAGTATAAAGAATTGGCAACATTGGTAAAGAGAGTAAACAATAACCATAGCTAAACTTGGAGTTTTGCCAACCTATGCAGCCAATTCGCACATTTAACGTATCCCCTTCACTACCGCCACGACTCGAACCACTGCGGCGGCTAGCACAGAACTTGCACTGGGATTGGAACGTTGACACTAAAGATTTATTTCGTCGCTTAGACTCTGACCTGTGGGAGTCTACCCATCATAACCCGGTGTTAATGCTGGGTACTATCTCTCAATCGCGGCTTCTGGAAGTTGTCGAAGATGAAGGCTTTCTAGCGCAAATGGATCGAGCTGACCGTCAGTTAGAAGATTATTTGCAAGAGCGCACCTGGTATCAAAAACAACGGGAGCAGAAACCAAAAGAATGCTACGCCTATTTTTCGGCGGAATTTGGACTTGTAGATTGTTTACCCGTCTATTCTGGGGGCTTGGGCGTTCTGGCGGGGGATCACCTCAAATCTGCTAGTGACTTGGGGCTACCGCTTGTCGGTGTAGGTTTACTGTATCAGCAAGGCTACTTTGCCCAGTATCTTAATGCCGATGGCTGGCAGCAAGAACGCTACCTGATGAACGATTTCTACAATATGCCCTTGCATCTAGAGCGCAATCCTGATGGTTCAGAACTGCGAATTGCGGTAGATTATCCAGGACGCAAGGTGTATGCCAGAGTTTGGCGTGTACAGGTAGGAACGGTGCCTCTGTATTTGATGGACACCAACATTGAACCCAACAATACTTACGATCACGACATCACAGATCAGTTGTACGGTGGCGACATCGATATGCGTATCCACCAGGAAATCATGCTGGGGATCGGTGGTGTGCAAATGCTCAAAGCCTTGGGGCTGAAAGTCACCGCTTACCATATGAATGAAGGTCACGCCGCCTTCTCTGCTTTAGAGCGTATCCGCTTGCTGATTCAGGAAGAGGGGCTGAATTATGCCCAAGCTAAACAGGTGGTGGCTTCTAGTAATATCTTTACCACCCATACACCAGTACCAGCAGGGATTGACTTGTTCGCTCCCGACAAAATGTTGTACTACCTGGGGTACTATGCTGAGATATTTGGGTTGCCCAAAGAGCAATTTTTAGGACTGGGGCGGGAGAATACAGGCGATTTATCTGGGCCTTTCAGTATGGCGGTGCTGGCGCTGAAGATGGCAACATTTTCTAACGGTGTCGCACAACTGCATGGTGTGGTGTCGCGGCAAATGTTCCAGGGCTTGTGGAAGAAGGTGCCAGTAGAGGAAGTGCCGATCGCCGCCATTACTAACGGTGTCCATGCTCGGAGTTGTGTGGCAAAATCGACTCAAGAATTGTACGATCGCTACCTGGGGCCAAACTGGTCATCAGCCCCACTAGATAGCCCATTATGGGAGCGGATGGACGCCATACCCGATGAGGAGTTGTGGCGCAATCACGAACGCTGCCGCTTAGATATGATTTTGTATGTGCGAGAGCATTTGGTCAAGCATTTGCGCGATCGCGGCGCTTCCGCCTCCGAAATTGTCCAGGCACAAGAAGTTTTAGATCCTTACGCTTTCACCATTGGCTTTGCCCGTCGCTTTGCCACCTACAAACGTGCCACCCTCTGGATGCGTGATTTGGATCGCATTAAGCGGCTTTTGCTGGGCAACAAAGACCGAAAAGTGCAATTCGTGATTGCTGGTAAGGCACACCCGAAGGATATTCCAGGTAAAGAACTCATCCGCGATATCAATCACTTTATCCATGAACAACACTTAGAAAAACAAGTAGTGTTTGTTCCCAATTACGACATTTACATATCCCGGTTGATGGTTGCGGGTTGCGATATCTGGTTAAACACACCGCGTCGTCCACGGGAAGCCTCTGGTACCAGTGGGATGAAAGCAGCAATGAATGGATTGCCGAATTTAAGTGTACTAGATGGCTGGTGGGATGAAGCTGATTATGTCCGCACGGGCTGGGCAATTGGACATGGAGAGAATTACGACGATCCTAACTACCAAGATGAAGTAGAAGCAAATGCTCTCTACGAGTTGTTAGAAAAGGAAGTTGTACCCTTATTTTACGATCACCGCGATAGTGATGGCTTACCCCGTCCGTGGGTTGCCAAAATGAAGGATGCAATTCGCCTGAATTGTCCCTTCTTTAATACAGCGCGGATGGTAGGAGAATATGCACAAAGGGCTTATTTCCCAGCCAGCGATCGCTATCATACCCTGACTGTCGATAACTATGCCCCAGCCAAAGAACTAGCTGCTTGGAAAGAAAAACTGGGCGAACACTGGTTCAACATCAAAATCAAAAATATAGACGCATCGGCACCTTCAGACGACATTGAAGTTAACCAAACCGTTGCTGTCAAAGCCAAGCTTGACTTGGCAACTTTGACGAATAATGATGTGCAGGTAGAGCTATATCAAGGTGCGATCGATGCCAATGGTGAGATTGTCAACGCTGTGTCAGTGGTGATGGATTACCAAGGGGAAGATGCAGGGCAATTGAGTACTTACACGGGTAATATCACCTATACAGCTTCTGGTTTGCAAGGCTTGTCTTTGCGTGTATTGCCGAAAAATCAAAATCTGGCTAATCCCTATGAACCAAGGTTGATTGCTTGGGCAGAATAAGAGTGCTGAGTAGTTATTGAATACTCAAGATTAGGCGTTGCTGATTTAAGTTTAGCAACGCCTTTTATGTTACATATTTTTAGGTAGAAAATTAATATTTAGTATCTGTTATAACGAGGAGATAGGTGGAGCGATCCAGTACTCCAACTCAATTCCCATGAATCAAAAGGATATGTGCGTCACCGATAGCGTTCGCGTAGCGTCTCGTAGAGAAGCGGTAGCGAGTCATCTCCCTACAGCCCTGCGGGCATCCTACGGCAGGCGCTAGCCTCTCCCTTTGGGAGAAGGGGAGACGCTAAAAGCGAACGAGCGTCATAGCCCGTCGTAGACGTCCCAAAACCGTTTTAACGTATCCCGGAAGTCCCCACCCTCAACTCTTAGTAGGGTGGGCTGATTCTGCCTCTTTGAACCTGCTGAAATTGTTAATGAGCGAGTCGGAAGCAGGATATTTACTCATACTCGGAGCCTATCGAGATAACGAAGTTTTCCCTGCCCATCCGTTGATGCTAATCCTGAAAGAACTGCAAAAACGAGATGCCAATCTCAATACCTTAATGCTGGCTCCGTTGGATGAAACCGACATTACCTGTTTAGTTGCCGATACCTGCCATCAGGAAGAGGGGTTAGAAGTGTCCCACCAACCTGCGGTGTGCGGGAGTATCCCGGAGGTTTAGATGGACAATTACACACACTGGACACTGGCGATCGCGCCCTTTGCCAATCAATAGAAGTGGAAGTGAATAATCCCCTACTTCACCATCCCCAATTTCCCTGATCAGGGCGATGAAAATCGCCTGCGCCTAAGGAATGGTAGTAGTGTTTGCTGATCACCAATTATATGCTTAGAGGATAGTCAATAGCTAATTATCAAGTTGCTCATCTGCACTTCTATGCTAGGCGTCAAATTCACTGATTTGAATAAAACTTCTACATAAACACACACTGATGCAGTTTGATTTGCTTGAATAGCTATATTGATAAGACATTGATCCGACAGCAATTCACAATTCCTGATTATGGCAAGTAAATTCATTGATGTTAGAGAATATACTGTCAGGGCGCACAAAAGACAGATTCATACTCGTGTTTTCAACTTTGTCTGTAAAGAGTGTAACGAAGCGACCAAACGCGAGACTTTCGGACCTCGACCTTTATATTGTGAGAGATGTCGCCCTCCCCAACCGCCTAAGAAATCCCAGCCAACACCTCACAAAGCAAAACCCAGAGCAATGACTTACAAAAGTGACATCGATTTAAATTAATTGAAGCCTTATGACTCAAAATGGACAATTAGAATCACCTCCAGCCACCTTTGTCTCACCACTGTTGGAATTACGAGACTATTATGCTCGCCTTACAGAAGAGTATGAACGCCTCTTTGTGCAGGCGCGAATTCAGCTCGATCATGTAGAAGCGTTGTTGTCTAACTGGTCTTTTTCTGATGCCAACAAGCAGATATCAAGATTAACGGCGGCTGATGAAACCTCAAATCTTTCCCAAGAAGGCTCTCTGGTGTTTTTATCATCCCTTGATGACATCGACGAAAACATCGGGGAGTCTGTACAGTCAGAACGAAAAGACTCAAATAAGGTTGAGATAGATAATTCCTTTTCTGCTGTTGATACAAAAGAGATTCAACCTTTAACGACATCGCCAGATATAGAGATATCCACAGAGAACAACGATAATTCAACGAAGGTGGCGGAAATCCCAATGCTACCCCAGTATGATCATGCTCTCTCGCGAATGGAAGCGATAAAACAGCTATTGCAAGAGCAGATAGGCACTGTCTGTCATATCGATTTTATCGTGCGATCGCTTTATGGAGAGTTAGATTCCAATCTATTCAAAGTAGTTAAAGGTAGGGTTCAATCTTCCCTCACCCAAGGCAGAGAAAGGAATTACTGGTCAACTATTCCCGATGAGCCAGGTTGTTATACTCTGGATTTAAGTTTGGTAGTCCCAAGTAATGGCAATGGTGTTTCTAAAAGCATCAAAAACAAAAAGAAGAAACCTTTCGTACCTCCGGCAAAAGCAGTACCAATGCTCAAAGCCTTTGAGGGTCAATTTTTAATCGATGCCCTCACCTCTCTGTTAGAAGAAAATCCAGGTAAAGTTTTCAGCGTTGCTGAAGTCATCGCCGGAATTTATGGAGAACTAAATTCTCAGCAACTTAGAGAGATCAAAAATAAGGTGCTGAATGAATTATCTAGAGGCTATCGGACAGGCAGATTCTCTAGGGTTCCTAACCAAATTGGCTTCTATACTTGGGACTCCAATCTGATATTGGAGGGGAGTTCTCGTTAAATTGGCATTGGGGATTGGGGATTCGGGAGAGGTGACAGGTGACAGGTGACAGGTGATAGGGAATAATCTTCTGTACCCTGTAACCTGTACCCTATTCCCTATTCCCTGTAACCTGTACCCTATTCCCTGTAACCTGTACCCTATTGCCTTCTCCACTCCTCACCTATCCCAAAAACAGCTTGTATGCGGGATTCTTGTTTTCATCCCAATAGCGATAGCCCAGGTGATCGAGAAAAGCTTGCCACTCTTCCATCTCGTGTGGAGGAACCTGGATACCGACAACGATTCGGCCGTAGTCTGCGCCGTTGTTGCGGTAGTGAAAAAGACTGATATTCCAGGCGGGATTCATGGAAGTAACAAACTTCATCAATGCGCCGGGACGTTCGGGAAACTCAAAACGGTAAAGCAATTCATTGTCAGCCAGGGGAGAGTGCCCACCCACCATGTGCCGCAGATGTAATTTAGTTAGTTCGTCGTCCGTTAAATCAAGAGTTTCAAATCCATGAGCTTCAAAGGTTTCTACCATCTTTGCAGCATCGGCACGATTTTGAATTTGCACACCGACAAAAATATGGGCTGTTTTTTCATCGGCAATGCGATAATTAAACTCGGTAAGATTACGGTTGCCAATACATTCACAAAATTGGCGAATACTTCCCCGTTCTTCAGGAATTGTGACTGCAAAGATCGCTTCGCGGCGTTCGCCGAACTCTGCCCGTTCTGCCACAAAGCGGAGGCGATCAAAATTCATGTTTGCACCGCAGGCAACAGCAATTAAGGTTTGCCCTTCGATTTGTTCCCGTTCTGCGTAGGCTTTGGCAGCTGCGATCGCTAATGCACCTGCTGGTTCTAAAATGGATCGCGTATCCTCAAACACGTCTTTAATCGCAGCACAAGTAGCGTCTGTATCCACCAGAATAATTTCATCTACATACTGCTGACACAAACGGAAGGTTTCTTCACCTACTTCCCGCACCGCTACCCCATCAGCAAATAACCCCACTTGAGACAAGCGCACCCGATGTCCGGCTTTTAGCGATTGAGACATCGCATCAGCATCTACTGGCTCAACCCCAATAATCTTGATTTCCGGCCGCAACCGTTTCACATAAGCCCCAATCCCAGAAATTAATCCACCCCCGCCAATTGCCACAAAAATCGCATGGATGGGTTGCTGATATTGCCGTAAAATTTCCATCCCAATTGTTCCCTGTCCAGCAATCACATGGGGATCATCGAAGGGATGAATAAAGGTCAATCCTTTTTCTACTTCTAATTCACGGGCATAGCTATAAGCATCGTCGTAAGTGTTTCCATGTAACACGACTGCTCCGCCCCTCATTCTAACCGCGTCTACCTTAACTTGGGGTGTGGTTATTGGCATGACGATAATCGCTTTAGTTCCCAAGCGTTGGGCTGCAAGGGCGACTCCCTGAGCATGGTTCCCCGCAGACGCTGCGATTACACCCTGCGCCAATATATCTGGTGGCAGTTGCACCATTTTGTTATAAGCACCCCGCAGTTTAAAGGAAAATACTGATTGCATATCTTCACGTTTCAGCAGGAGTTGATTATTCAGCCGCGCAGACAAATTTGGGGCATACTCCAGTGGTGTTTCCTGGGCAACATCGTATACACGGGCAGTCAGGATTTGGATGAGGTAGTCGCAATACATGGGCGTCAAAGTGTTAGCAAATGCCGGATGGAGATTAATTTTACGTTACAAGCGATCGCACTGGTTTCATTTAATTGCACTCTCTCGAAATTTTGAGTGAATAAAATTTAAAAATTAATAATACTATTTCAAGAGAAAATATTCATTGATTGGATTTTTTGGTGACTTCAAATTTAATGCGATCGCTGGTAAGTTGATTTTAAACGAGTTTTGCCAACTGTCCGAGTATTTAGATCAACAAATTAGTATAGTGTTGCTGATAAATATAACTTCTCAATTTATGTTAAAGTAGGCATGAAAGATTGAATTCGGCTGTGTAGTTTGTTTTTATATATACTTGTATTACAGACCTCTCCGGATGTAAATCTCTACACCCCCTGATTCTGGAGACATTCTATGTCAATTTATGTCGGTAATCTATCTTATGAGGTTAAAGAAGATGACCTCCGGCAGGTTTTTGCAGAATACGGGACTGTAAAAAATGTTCAATTGCCTATCGACCGAGAAACAGGTCGGGTGAGAGGTTTTGGTTTTGTAGAAATGGAATCAGGCCCACAAGAAGAAGCTGCGATTGAGGCGCTTAATAATGCTGAGTGGATGGGTCGGAGCTTAAAAGTTAATAAAGCGAAGCCGAAAATAGACGGAGGTTCTTCTGGTGGTAGACGAGGAAACTATGGTGGTGGTGATGCCTCCTCTAGCCGCTATTAAGGTCTAAAATCAAGAATTTAACTCTAAATTCTTGAGGGCAGACAAGGCGTCTGCCTTTTTTGTGCTTCGGTTGACTGGAGTATTTAACACAACCCAACCACTAATTAAGTCTATTTAGTAAAAATATAGTATGACCCAAATAATGGTAAACAATAAGTGAAGGGATTGAATCAGCCTTATGTCGATTTAAGCCAGAAGTATCGAAAGCGGGGATTTTTGTAGATATCAGAAAGCACCATCACTTTGAAACGCCCCTGCAAAAGTGCAAACGCAAAGCAATTGCCAAGCACAAATAGCATAAGAGAAGTTTCCGCAATTAATTATCGTAAATTAAAAGGTTTAAGACCCCAACCATTTCACGTAGCGCCGAGGCAAAGCCACCGAAACTCCGCTCAGTTACCCTGCGGGGATCTTGCTTGCTACAGTCGTGGTTTAAATAAGAGTCTCTTCCCTATAGCGTGCCGTAGGCAAAATGTCTTTAATGCAATGCAAGAATTTTGTTAGCGCAGCCTCAACTCTTCTCTACCTTGGGCTACGCCTTCGTAGAGGCTCCGCCAACGAGTCCGCGTAAGAGAGCGTCATTTTGAATGCGTGAATTGTTAAAACTGTCTCTTTTGAAGCCATGCGTTAGCGTAGCTTACCTAATTTTAGATTTTAAATTTTGGATTATTGGGCGAAGCCTAAGAAGAGAAGATTCTTGCGTTCCATTATTTAAAAAGATCCCAGAGCAAGCTTTCTTTAAACGCGAGAATAATTCTTTAATCCGTCTTGGAAAGTTTGCTCAAGTCAAGCCACTCCGTTGCGGTGAATCCAGCGCTGTAGTGAGGCAGTCGCTCAGAGGGGGTCTCCCCCATGAGGAACTGCCGAAAGGGTTTCCCGCCGTAGGCGACTGGTGTTAGCGTAGCGGTAGCGACTGTGCGTAGCGTCACCCGAAGGGGGGTTCCGAGAGTTGAAGGAAGTGGCGCGGCAGAGCCGCAAGAGCAACTTTGGGCAAAATCTAAAATTAAATGACTTGCCCCTGACTTGATTGCTGAGATCAATCTAAAATCCAAAATCCAAAATCCTTGCATTGTCTGACTGTAGGTATCGTTTTTGTAATAGGCGTAGCAACCATGAACCCAGAAGTTAAACATATTGTTAGCGAACTAAGGCATAAGTTCTACTCTAACTTTGCAGCTGCTATGAATATGCCGGTGATCATAACTGGTACATCTTATAGTAGTAATTCTCCGATCGCATCTTGGATGGATCATAGGCAAAGGCTAAACTATGTAAATATATACGCTTATACAGCACCTGATGAATTTGTCCCATTCCGCCCGTTCATCCTTCGACTGGCTATTAACAAAAGTTCTGGTATCACAATGTTAAGAAAAGGACAAGTATGCCGAGGTCTAAATTTGCTGTGGGACTTTGAGTTAACTGTACTACCAAAAGAAATCTTAGACTTTCTTCCCTGGATAGTTAACTTAGTTGAGGCTCATGACAAAGGTTCGCCCTTGTTGCTACAATCACCGCCTCATTCATTTGAATTAAAAGCGCCAGAGGTTGGATTCTTTAATAACGCATGGACGCAGAAAGCTTGGCTGCTTGCAAATCCGACAATATCCTAATGGTTGGTACTAATCGCTCTTTTAGCAACCGACTACAAATATATGTGCTTGGGCTTTGTTTGCCCAATAAGAAAGTAGCGAGCCTACTTTGGGGAACGTCCCAAACCTCTGTAAATTTTAAAAAAAATAGGCAACGTTGCACGAGTGCTAGAACAGCAATTCAGTAATCCTGGAATAACCTCTCCCCCTTCCCTCTCTTCTCTACGAGAGGCTGCGCCAACGAGACGCTACGCGAACGCAGGGAAGGGGGTTGGGGGGTTAGGTTTTTGATTACTGTAGGACTTACGCATGAGTTACGGAATAACGTAGACGCGGAGCGGCTTGCCGCAGGCTACCGCAGAGGCGCAGAGAAGCCAGTGCGTTGCGGGGGTTCCCCCCGTTGTAGCAACTGGCGCGACACGGAGAAATCAGAGTTTGAGAGATATTTTGCGTAAGTCCTATACTGAATCGAGGCTCTAGAAGGTTTTCCCTATTTGCCTGCTAATCATCCTAATCGCGCGTTAATACCTGCTATATGCCTGATAATTAATAAGGCAATTTACAGAGAGCAAAGATGCAGACTCTCCAAAAACTCTCCCTCCCAATGATGGGCTGCGGGACTTGGTCCTGGGGCAATCAACTGCTTTGGGGATATGACGAAAGTATGGATGACCAGTTGCAAGCCGTCTTTAACCTTTGTGTAAGCAACGGTGTAACTTTATTTGATACAGGTGATTCTTACGGAACTGGGAGATTGAATGGTCGCAGTGAGTTACTCCTGGGACGATTCAACCGAGAATATCTAGGTTCAGGCAAAGAAAATATTTGTATTGCTACTAAGATTGCTGCTTACCCGTGGAGATGGACACGTCAATCAATGGTAAGGGCTTGCAAGTCATCTGCCCAACGCTTGGGAAGAAACGTTGATTTGGTACAGATGCACTGGTCTACAGCAAACTATGCTCCTTGGCAAGAGGAAGGGCTGTTGGATGGTCTTGCCGATTTGTATGAGCAAGGACTGGTCAAGGGAGTGGGACTATCCAATTATGGGCCAAAACAGCTTAAGCAAGTGCAGAAAAAGTTTGCTGAACGAGGCGTTCCGATTACTAGTGTGCAAGTTCAATACTCTTTGTTGTCTACATATCCTGTCACCCAACTAAAGCTCAAAGACCTTTGTGATCAGTTGCAAATTAAACTGATTGCCTACAGCCCTCTGGCCTTGGGGCTACTGACAGGAAAATACTCTGAGCAAGGACGTCTGCCTAAAGGCATCCGAGGTCTGCTGTTTAGGCAGATATTACCAGGAATGCGATCGCTTTTGGCATGTTTGCAAGAGGTGGCACAGTCCAGAAACAAAACTATGTCACAGGTAGCAATTAATTGGTGCATCTGTAAAGGAACCATTCCTATCCCTGGAGCAAAAAGCGTGGAACAGGCGAGGGAGAATATTGGTGCATTGGGTTGGCAATTAGACGCTAGTGAAATTGCAGAGTTGGATCGGGCGGCGGCGAATGCAGACAAAAAAATGGTACAAAATATCTTTCAAACTAAGTGAAATTTCAACTTTGCTGAATTTGAATATTAACCATTAGCTTGGCTATGAGTTGCAGTCACATTTTTTGAAATAGCCTTAACTTGTTATAAGTAGAGCGGTGTGAATAATTCAAGGTTTGTAGTGAGGGCTTCAGCCATCATTTGAGGACTAAAGTCCTCACTACGAACTAATCTCAAGATTTTTTACATTACTTAATCTAGTTTGATTTATTCTCACCGACTTACTTATATGTAATATTTAACACATATTTGCCCTTCCCCTGCTAGCTGCCGGATCACAGTTGTATTGCCTCATACCAATTGGAAAAAAGAAAGCGACAAATAGACCATTTGTAGAGACGCGATGAATCGCGTCTTTACGCAAAAATGTGTTGCAGTCATAAATTGAATTGGTATCAGCCACCGAGCCATAGCGCAGTTTATGTAGCATTCGGTACAATTCGGAGCGTGCATTCTTTGCTCATAGCGATCGCATCCCAATACCTACCCAGTTTCTCAAATCATCTCTAGCAAGCTTTTTGCCTTTTTATAACCGTCGAACTCACGTTACTTTATATCATTAGGACAAGATATAAACATTACAATATCATCCTTTAGCTAGATCCTACATTATCCCGCCCGATTTACTGTAGTTTTACACTATCAAAAAATTGTAATGAAAGCTAGTTAAGGTTTTAATACTTTTTAACTATAAATTTTCAATATTTGAAACTGAGGAATTTCAAACTGAGGATGAAATGTTTCTAAATCAGGATAAATTTTCTGCACTTATAGTAAGATGGCACAAAGCTATAAAGTTATTAAAACAGCATTCAAGCAAAATATTTACTTTCCTATTTGCTGTTAGTCTCAGCTTGAGTTTGATAATTTCTGCTTGTTCTCCAAATAATTCGGTAATTTATGCATCTCTGCCGTCGTTTAGCATAGGTAAAGACCCAGAAAAGGTAGTTCGTATTGGTCATCAAAAGTTTGGTTCTCTCAGCCTTTTAAGGGCAAAGGGAGATTTGGAGGAAAAGTTTAAATCAATGGGTTTATCGGTGCGATGGAATCAATTTCCAGCTGGGCCGCAACTATTAGAAGCTTTGAATGCTGGTCAGCTTGACTTTGGACATGCAGGAGAAACCCCTCCCATATCTGCTCAAGCGGCTGGCGCACCTCTGCTTTATGTTGCCAGTTCACCTCCTAATCCCAAAGGCGAAGCAATTCTAGTCCCAAAAGATTCTCAAATTCGCAATATTGCTGACTTAAAAGGTAAAAAAATTGCCTTAAATAAAGGCTCAAATGTCCATTATTTAGTTGTACAGGCATTGGCAAAAGCTAATTTGAAATATAGCGATATTCAAACAGTCTTTATTCCGCCAGCTGATGCTAGAGCAGCATTTGAGCAGAAAAAAGTAGATGCATGGGCGATTTGGGACCCATACTTTGCAGCTGCCGAACAAGCTACAGGGGCGCGAATACTTACAGATGCTACAAATATAGTCGAAAATCGAGAGTTCCTTTTTGCTTCTCAAACCTTTGCCAAGAAGCATCCTGACCGCTTGAAAGTCGTTTTAGAGGAAATCAAAAAAGTAGATGAATGGGCAAAACCTAGACCAAAAGAGGTTGCACAAATTCTCTCACCTTTAATTGGGATTGATGCTGGTGTTTTAGAGCAGGTAGCAAAAAGAAGAGCTTATGGCTTAGAACTAATTACCAAGGAAGTTGTAGCTTATCAACAAAGGCTTGCTGATACTTTTTATCGTCTGAAATTAGTTCCTAAAAAAATTGATGTCAGTCAAGTAGCTATGGTGTCTGATCAGAAGCCTAATTAAAACTCTTTGCAAGCTACATAAGCGCATTCTTGCAGTTATAGCTAAAACACTTAAGGAGTCGAGTCTCAATGGAACCTATCGAGTAGCTGAATTACTCTTTCCCCGTTTACCACTTCAGAATTTACTTAGTACAGCACAACAGCACGTATTAAGTCCTTTTGGTGAAATTGTCGCCAACCAAGATTTTCCTAAGCAACAACGTACCGCAGAAGGAGCTTCAAGATGAAAAAAAACCGATTTTATCAAGCAGGGTTTCGGCAGCTAAAACCTTGGATTGTGCCGATTGTTCTGATTATTCTTTGGCAATTACTGGTGAAATCTGGCTGGCTTTCTACAAGAGTATTGCCTGCCCCTTCAGATGTAATACTTGCAGGAGTTCGTTTATCCCGTTCCGGGGAACTATGGCGAAACTTGATTATCAGTACAATCCGGGCTGTGATTGGGTTCTTGCTAGGAGGTAGTATTGGCTTTGGCTTGGGATTACTTAATGGATTGGCTCGTCCAGCAGAGGAGTATTTGGACACCTCAGTGCAGATGATTCGGAATATTCCTCACTTAGCGTTAATTCCACTCGTAATTTTGTGGTTTGGCATTGGCGAAGAAGCTAAGATTTTTCTTGTGGCATTGGGAGTATTCTTTCCCATCTATCTCAATACCTTTCACGGAGTTCGCACGGTTGATCCAGAACTGATTGAAATGGCGAAATCCTACGGCTTGCATGGCTGGTCTTTATTTAAGCGAGTCATCTTCCCAGGCGCATTGGGTTCAATTATTGTTGGTCTGCGTTATGCCTTGGGAATTATGTGGCTAACCTTGATTGTTGCTGAAACTATCACACTCGACTCTGGCATTGGCTACATGGCAATGAACGCGCGTGAATTTATGCAAACCGATGTCGTTGTCTTGAGCATTTTGCTTTATGCCTTGTTGGGCAAGTTAGCAGATGTCGCTGCCAAAGCTTTAGAAGAAAAATGGTTAAGGTGGGATTCTAACTACCAAGCTGCTTAAAGTTTATCTGGCTGTAAAAAGGCAAAAGCTTGGAAGTAAAACTTTAATATTCTTTACTCACTTTTCCATTCTTTCTGGTGTAGCCAGATTATAACAGCTACTTATTATTCAAAATTCTGTTGCAGTTTTTAGAGAGGTTTGTGAAGATGGCACCCTTACAAGGCGCAGAGGTAAAAGTGATGGGTCTGACAAAGACCTATGGTAGTAATCAGGTGTTGCAGAGTCTCGATTTAGATATAGCACCGGGAGAATTTATTGCGATCGTTGGACGCAGTGGTGGCGGTAAAAGTACACTGCTGCGGATGATAGCTGGGTTTGAAAGTCCGAGTGACGGCGGAGTTTTAATCGACGGGCAACCATTGCGCGGGCGTAATCGCAATGCGCGAACAATGTTCCAAAATGCCCGCCTCTTGCCGTGGGACAATGTTCTAGGAAATGTCGGATTAGGATTGAACAAAAAAGACTGGCGGCAAAAGGCAGAGAAGGCACTAGAGCAAGTAGGTTTAAAAGAACGAGCTAAGGATTGGCCGGCCGTCCTTTCGGGAGGACAAAAGCAACGGGTGGCACTTGCTAGGGCTTTAGTGAGAGAGCCGCGCTTATTAATGTTAGATGAACCGCTTGGTGCTTTGGATGCCATGACTCGCATTGAGATGCAGCGATTAATTGAAAAAATCTGGCATGAACAAAAATTTTCGGCGTTCTTAATTACTCATGATGTGGATGAAGCAGTAACGCTAGCCGATCGCATCATTCTCCTTGAAGATGGTCGAGTCACAATGGATCAGCGCATATCGCTACCACGTCCTCGCAAACGCAAAGACCCAGAATTCCTCACTCTAGCAGAAGAAATCTTAGAGCGCGTTATGGGTGATGAAGCAGGTTTAATTAATGGGGAAGAAGAAAAAGTTCAACAGATGGTACAGACTAGTTAAGTGAGGTATTGAAGTAAAAACAGGCCAAGACATTCATTCTTGAGCCAGAAAATTTCCATACTCAAACGCCATGATTAAGCATTCAGACCTAATTATCCGAGAGCAGATACCTTTAAATGCCGAGCCACCGTTGAAGCTGTTAAGGCAAAACTTTGTAACACCGAAAGAATTATTTTACATCCGCAATCATGGCTCAATTCCGAATATTGATCCAGCCGACTATCGTTTGTCTATTAATGGCAGTGTAGGTCAGCCACTGCATTTTTCATTGAATGAAATTCGAGAAAAATTCCCGAAACGTACAGTTATGGCAACGCTTTACTGCGCTGGCAATCGGCGTGATGAGTTGATCAAAGCCAAGCCGATTGAAGGTGAAGAACCTTGGAGTGCAGGAGCAATTAGCAACGCAGTCTGGGGTGGTGTTCCACTTTTTGAGGTACTGCAAGCAGCCAGAATCGAAGCCGATGCCCAACACGTAGCCTTTAGTAGTTTCGATGAAGTTGAAAAAGAAGGCGAGAAATTCGGCTTTGGGGGTTCTATTCCCATTCAGAAGGCGATGAGTCCAGAGGTTCTCTTAGCCTATGAGATGAACGGTGAGCCTTTAACTTCTGAGCATGGCTTCCCACTGCGGGTTGTCGTACCTGGTTATATTGGCGCTCGTAGCGTTAAATGGTTATCGAGCATCACGCTGCAAACTAGCCCTTCTAGTAATTACTTTCAGCAACATGCTTATAAACTCTTTGCACCAGAGGTTCAATCAAAGACGGCTGATTGGACTAAAGGACAGATGCTAGGGGAGATAACCGTGAATTCTGTAATCTGTGATCCATTCGATGGAGAGACAATACTAGCAAACCCGATCTTAATTGAGGGGTATGCGATCGCAACTGGAGATTGCACCATTAAATACGTCGAGCTATCCACCGATGGAGGGGAAACTTGGATGCAAGTAGAGCTTCAAGAATCACAGCATCCCTGGACTTGGCAATTTTGGCGCAGCCAGATAAATCTTAAAAATGCCAATAACCGAGTTATTGTGCGTGCCTGGGATTCTGCTGGTAACACTCAGCCAGAAAATATCAGAACGATTTGGAATTTCAAGGGATACATGAATAACTCTTGGCATCAAATTGAGGTGAACAGATAGCCTTGAAGAAGAATTCAGAATCTACTCTCGTGGGGGACTTAAACCCGTTTATTCATTCACCAGTCTCACAGAATTCTCCAATTGAATTCTGGCTCCTGACTCCTGAATTTTGTTTTGTTAAAAATATCTTACGGTAAACCCTATCTAAGTTAAAAGAACCTATGAGCCAGTCAAATAGTTCAAAAAATAATGATTCAACTGCCGCCAGCAAGACAACAGCAGCAGAATCTCGTAAGACAAAACAAGCGGCAGCAAAGATTACAACTAAGTATGCCGAGGAAATGGCACCTGAAAAAATCGTTGTAGATCAGCCACCGCCTAAACCAGACTATCCTCGCTACCGAGTTCATCCCGGACAGCCGATCACCTTGGCTAATTTCGATCCAAATACCTCTGAGGACTACAAGAAAAAGAAGCAGATTGAGGAAGAATTGGAAAAGCAGCGTCAACGGTTGCAAAATTTACAAGAACGGTTATATGCTGAACACCAACGTAGTTTGCTAATCGTGCTGCAAGCGATGGACACCGGGGGCAAAGATGGTACTATCAAACATGTATTCGGTGGTCTGAACCCACAAGGCTGTCAGGTTTGGTCATTCAAAAAGCCTAGCGATGAAGAATTAAGCCATGATTTTCTTTGGCGTTACCACCAACGGGCACCACAACGCGGGATGGTTAGCATCTTCAATCGCTCTCATTACGAAGATGTGTTAATTGTGCGAGTCAAACAGCTAGTACCGGAGGATATCTGGCGCGATCGCTATCAGTTGATTAATGAGTTTGAGCATATGCTGACACTCAACAACATTGCTGTGATCAAGTTTTTCCTTCACATTTCTAAAGACGAACAAAAACGCCGCTTGGAAAGTCGGCTAGAAGATCCAGATAAGCATTGGAAGTTTTCTAGCAACGACTTAAAAGAGCGGGTGCTGTGGGATGACTACCAAGCGGCTTTTGAAGACATGATTAACAATTGCTCGACTGCTCATGCTCCCTGGTATGTCATACCTGCAAACAATAAGTGGTATCGTAACTTGGTAGTAGCTCGAACGATCGCAGATACTTTAGAGGCAATGAACCCGCAATTTCCACCAGCAGAAAAGGGTTTAGAAAATATTGTGGTTCCAGATTAATCCGACGGGATAGCGGGAGTCGCCCACGCGATCGCACATTATTATCGTTGGTTATTTAAGCAAACCGCATGTAAGTGCGATCGCCCCGAAGCGCGATCATTGTCTAGCAAAAGCCAAGTCACTTTCAATTATCTTGGCACCTGTTAAGTTAGCCCCACTCAAATTGCACAAGTGAAAATTTGCCCCTCTTAGGTCTGCTAGTGCTAGATTGGCTCCTCTTAGGTCTGCATCAGTGAGGTTAACTTCACTTAAACAGGCGCTACTTAGGTTAGCCCCCCTCATATCTGCTAGTTGCAGGTCTGCCCCCTTTAGGTTTGTTCTCATTAAGTATGCCTTACTTAGGTCGGCTCCACTTAAATTAGCTTCACTTAGGTCTGCGGCTGTTAAATCAGCTTTACTTAGATTGGCTTGGCTTAGGTCTGCCCAACTCAACGAGGCATAACTTAGGTTAATTTCACTCAGCTTTACTGATGCAAGTACTGCACACCTCAAATTAGCATTAATAAAATTTCTTTCTCCGATTGCATAACGGCGTAAAATTTCATCAGTTGTTACTCTGCCTAAAACAGCTTTTGATGCGCCTTGATAACACCATGTAGCTGCTAATATTTTGGCCGCAGTGTTAACAGCTACCTCATCACATTTAGCTATGATCACACCATTGCAGCCATCCCACTCCCCGTTAAGCATAAAGGCAATTTCACTAGCAGCAGCAATTGAGTCAAATAGTAAAATAGATTCTTTGTGCCGTTTTAACCAGCTATTCCAACCAATCGAGATAATATTTTTCATTTTTATAACTTTTGGCGCGTTAAGTGAGGATTACGGCTCTAAGGGACTGACAAATAAAAAAATATCCAACTATTTATTGTGGGGTGGGCCGAAAAGCCCGCCCAGTAACCAAAGGCGGGCTTTTCGGCCCACCCCACAAGATTGGATAATTTATTTATTGGAAATCCCTAACTTCAAGATATTAATAAACTCTGTTTACCTACCTCTGTCTTGAGTTATTTATTCAAAGTTAGTTGCAGTAGCACAAAAGACTAAGCTTCGTTTTTCAAGACTGCCAGTTGTGACAGAGCGCTGCACAAAGACCTACAACAGTGATGCAGCCCATTTACAGCGCCCAGTCACAAAGGAGTTACAATCGGCTTAACTACAAATGCAAGAACTAAGTTCTAAACAACTGAGTCTGAGCGTTCTATTTGCTGCCGAATCGTATCAATAGAAGCATTAACGCCAGCCAGTTTGGACTCTAAATCATCTCGCATCCAAGTCAAGAATTTTAATTTCCGCTCTAAGCCAGCTTTGCGCGAAATGGGTTCGCTTCCATAACAGGTATTACCCCAAAAAGGAAACATAGTTTACCTCTGTATTTAGCTTTTGTAACAGTGCAATATATTGCACTACTACACTACATTATGACTAATCACAATCAGACTGGTGTGTGTGACAACCGATCTAAATTGTACGTGCTTAACGAACTTTGCTAAAAGTTATCTATTCAACTGGCATTCGCCATACTCTTTCTATTCGCCCTCAATACTGCGTAGGTTTTGCCTAAAAAATAAAAATGTGTAGGTTGGGTGTAGACCCGAACGCGAACAGCGTCTCCTTGGCGCAGCCTCTCGTAGAGAAGAGTTGGGGCTTAAGGCAGGGTAACGCAACCTAAGAGCGGGGTTTGTTGGGTTACGCAAAACCTCAACCCAACCTACGAATATTCTTAACGGAGCAGTATTAGACATAGGAGTGAAAAAGAATTGTTTTGACGTAGCAGTGCTACGTCTCTACAAGGGTTCTGGGTAACGTATATTTAATTTCACGCCTATGTCTATTGCATTCGCCCTTGAAGAAAAAGTTGAAGTTACGGCAGCACTTCAAATGAAGATAGAAAGATTCTGCCAATTTGGCATTACAAGTCTCTGTTTTGCAGTTTAAATGAGATATCAAGAGAACGGGACAGCCCAAAGGTTACACGAGCAATGGTTTACCCTATGCCTCAGTAACTCCACAAATCGCCAGTTGTTGGCCCAACGCTGTAGAATATCTTCTCAGGCAACTTACAGCGCTCGGTCATCGCTTCTTTACAACTGGCTAGCAATTTACTAGAAAACACATAGCAATCTATCTACTGGTTAGATTTGGCAGACATCCCTGCTGGCATATTTCCTCGCTTGAATCAAAAAACATGGCATGAGCCCTATCACGCACCATGTTATATAGGGGTGCGTGATCGCAAAGCCGTAACAACACCCTACTTAAGTTTTACTTTATAAATGGTCTCTAAGGCAGAATAGTATGACGGGACAATTGCTGATTTGCCTTTACAAGGCTAGTAAACTCTTGCAAAGTTTTCTGATACTTTTCTTCAGCTACCCAGAATAAATCATTATGATTTGCCTTTTCAACCCACAAATAAAGTTTTGGGGATATTGCAGCATTGAACAACTTTTCCCCATGAGCAAAAGGAATGATATCATCCGCTTTTCCATGAATCACTAATATCGGACATTTTACTTTTTTGATATTATCCAGATTGGGAAATTTATCAAAAGGTAAAATCCGAAAAGGTACTATTACTTGAAAAGCAGAAATAAACGAACTTTCAATAATTAAACCAGCTACCGGTTTTCGCATTGCTAAGTTTACCGCAGAACTACCGCCAACTGAACGCCCCAAAACTATAATTCTTTCAGGTGATATTTTTAAAGTTTGGGTCAAATAATTGTAAGCGCTATCAATATCTTCATATGCGTGACTTTCTGTCGGCTTTCCTTCACTTGTACCATAACCACGATAATCATAAGCAAAGACACTAAAACCCCATGCGTGTAATTTTTCTAGGAGCTGTTTGATATCTCCTAAATCTTCGGAATTACCATGAGAATAAAGAATCGTATATTTAGCTTTATTGTTCAATAAGTATGTAGCTGATATCTTCGTATTTTTCCCACTTATTAACTTAATAATTTCTGGATTATCTTGATAGCTAGAAGGTTGAGACAGAAAAATCATGCTATCTGCTCGGAAATATACATATCCACTAAAAAATATATAGATAAATATTAAAGATTTAACCAGCCGTTGCCAAGTAAAATCACCAATTAGCAGTTTTAAAACTTCCTGTTTTTCCATGAGATTTTATTGATATGGTAAAGCTTTATCAAGAATAAAGGTGTTAGTCGTCAGAATGAAGTTGGGTATTGTATACGAATGGTGGATGAAGAAATGGGTTTAAGACAGCAGGTTGTAAGTCATTAAGTAACAATATTTTGATCTAAGTAGGTAAGTGGGAATATTTATAACTATGTTAAGAAAAGAAATTTTAATTGTAGGGTGCGTTAGTAACGCACCTTGAATTATGGATGGTGCCGTACTCTTGTCTAACACACCCTACGTTAATTTATATTTGTTTACATCCATTAAAATTTTCTTGCCGACTTACTTATAGCCAATGTGATTAGGAAACGCTATATAAAGGTCAAAAAAAATAATTATCGTTTGTTTTAGCGATCGCACAACGATCATCAACAATGTATCTTTTAGCATATCAACGGCGAGGTGTTGCCTTGGTAAGGACTATTTTGATTTTCGTGCCGATTTGGGTGGTGTTCGGTGTGCGCCAAAATACTTCTCACTGCGATAGCGCAGCCACACCCGCAACACTTGCGGAATCTGCTCTTTTTGTTCCTTGGTCAGTGTATTGTAAAGGAAGATTGCGCGATCGCGCTCACCCCGACAGGCAGCGTTGTTATGAGCATCCCAATAGCTGCGGGCTACTCGAATCCGCCGACACACTTCTTTAATCAGCGCTTCTGGTGTGAGTGGAGGTTCTTGCTTTGCCATACTCAAATGCGATAAATTTCTAATGCCATCCTAACGAGTCAGACTCATTCTCACAATCGCAACCCAAACAAGTCAAACTCGCAAATCGATATCAAAAATAGACATAGGCGTGAAATTAAATATGCCTTACCCAGAACCCTTGTAGAGACGTAGCACTGCTACGTCTCTACTCCTATGTCTAAACATTCTGATTTATTGTTATTCATTACTAACACCATTGCACTTATGAACAGATGTTGAGTATTACAGGCTGATATTTATTTGGGAATACTTTTATAGGAGTGATAATTTTTTTAACCCGTCGAACTCATGTGTAAACTAATTAGAGAACTCACCCCTTGCAAGGTACTGTTTATGCAGCTGCTTCAAACTACCGACAAAGATTTCTCTAGTAGATTCAAAACCCTTGTTAGCGATCGCCGGGAAGTTACAGTTGATGTTAGTGGGACAGTACGCGAGATTCTAGCTGATGTCAAAGTGCGTGGTGATGCTGCTCTCAAGGACTATACTAGCCGCTTTGATCACTACAATCCCCAGTCTTTGCATCTGAGCGAAACCTTTATTGCCGAACACGCAGCACAATGTCCTGCTGATGTCAAGGCGGCGCTGGAATTTGCTGCTCTTAGGATTGTGGCTTTCCATGAAAAACAACTACCGCAAGATATTAGCTACACCGATACAGCCGGGGTAAAACTGGGATTAAATTGGATATCGCTGTCTCAAGTGGGAATTTATGTACCTGGAGGACGTGCCAGCTATCCTAGTTCTTTATTGATGAACGCCTTACCTGCCAAAATTGTCGGCGTGGAACGAATCGTTATGACAGTACCGATGCCTGGCGGTGAGATTAATTCCGCCGTATTCGCAGCTGCCCAAATTGCTGGTGTCACGGAAATTTACGGCATTGGTGGGGCGCAAGCGATCGCAGCATTAGCTTATGGTACAGAAAGCATTGCCCCCGTAGATAAAATTGTCGGCCCTGGTAATGCTTATGTTGCTGAAGCTAAACGTCAAGTATTTGGCACTGTTGGCATTGACAGCATCGCCGGGCCTTCAGAAATTCTGGTGGTAGCCGACCAACATAATAACCCAGACTGGATTGCCTGGGATTTGCTATCGCAAGCAGAACACGATCCTAGCGCCCAGTCAATTTTGATTACTGATTCGGAAATTTTTGCTCACAAAGTGATAGCGGCGGTTGAGCAAATTCTCGCTAATCTGCCCACCAAAGAAGTCGCCAATGCCAGTTGGCAAAATTATGCAGCCGTGATTATTGTCAGCGATTTGACAGAAAGTATACCACTGCTAAATCAACTAGCTCCAGAACATGTGGAATTGTGCACAGACAACCCACAATTACTTGCCAATCAAATTAAGTGTGCTGGTAGCGTGTTTCTCGGACGTTATACCCCAGAAGCAATTGGCGATTATCTAGGAGGCCCCAACCATGTACTGCCTACTGCACGTTCTGCCCGATTTGCCTCTGGCTTGAGTGTCTACGACTTTCTCAAGCGGATTACCTATTTGGAATGCAATCAACAAGCATTACAGACACTTGGCAAAGCAGCCGTGACGTTAGCACAAGCAGAAGGTTTACCTGCCCATGCCGGTAGTGTATCTGTGCGTCTGCAATAAGAAGCTGAGATAATTTTGCAGTTCTTCATTCCCAGTCAGCAATTCTAAATTTAAGAGTAAGTAGGTTAAATGGGAATATTTATAACTTATTACTTTCTTAAAATGCTTGATTGCTTTCTCATTTCGGTAGATTCAGCAAGCAAAAAGGCATATTGCTTTCTCATTTCGGTAGATCGCGCATTCATGACAACGATCGCTATGTAACAAAAACCATTGGAGAATTCCCGGAATTCTTTCAAACTGATCAATACAGAAGTTTTTTAAAGTAAAAAATATTAACCGGTCATGAGTGTTACAGGCTGGTACTTATTTGGGAATACTTTTATAAGAGTGATCCAGAAGGCGATCGCGCTAAAACTTTCAAATTCAATCTACTATATAACCCTGCAATCACTCCTATTTTATAAAAAACGTGTATCAAAAATCGCTAATCTACCAGGAGTAAGCAAGATGGGATTCACTGAAGATATTATCAAGCTGTCTGAACAAGTGCGTAAGCGATTTGACCAAGTTATTGGCGAAGAAGCTACTAAGATGGCACTGATTGTTCCTTTTTTAAGCGCTCTTGGCTACGATGTCTATGATCCTAGTGAAGTAATGCCGGAATATGTAGCAGACTTTGCTACTAAAAAAGCAGGGCAGTTTGAAAAGGTAGATTACGCTTTAGCTATTAACGGTACTAAAGTTATGCTCGTAGAGGCAAAAGCCCGTGGTCAAAAAGCTGAAGCACATGATGGGCAGTTGAGCCGCTATTTTAATGGACTTTTGACAACAAAAGTAGCTATTGTCACTAATGGGGTTGAGTACCGTTTCTTTACAGACTTGCGTGATAAAAATGTCATGGACAAGGAGCCATTTTTTACTTTTAATATCCTGGAATATGATACTAAAGATATTGATAACCTCAAATTTTTTCACCGTGATAATTTTGAGGTTACAGCTATTACCAACCATGCGGAGGAAATGGTTTATGTAAAAGGCATGACTCAGCTTCTAGGAAATCTTTTACGTTCTCCTTCTGAAGAATTTGTTCGCTTCTTAGTGGCTGAACTCGGTACAGTTGCCCCTAGTTATGAAATTAAAGGTCGAATTACTGGTAAAATTATTGATAAATTTAAACCAATTGTTAAAAAGTCGATTCAGGGAAGTTTAGTAGAGTTAATGACTCGCTCACTTAGCCAAGAAATAACTCAGCCTGTTGAACTGGAAGTAGAACAAGAGATTGAAGAAGAGGAAAAACAACAAGAATCTCAAGAATCAAAAGTAGTAACAACTGCTGAAGAAATCGAAGCTTTTGAAAAAATTAAAGCAATTACGCAAACCTCAAGGAGTAACAATTTGGAACCCCAATATAAGGATACTGCTTCATACTTTGGTATCAATCTTGTTGGCAAAAGTACTTGGTGGTTTCTGAGACTATATCTGTCTTCGCAGAAAAAAAGTTTTATCACTCGACTAAGTGTAGATGAAGTAAAGTCCCTAGCTTCAAACTTTGAAGTGCAGGAAGTAACAGCTTCTCTGGGGGATGCCGCATCAAAAGTAATTATTTCTTCTGTCAGTGATTTTGATAAACTTACATCACTGATTCTCAGATGTTATGAGGCAGAAGTAGCGAAGCATCAAACATTCACCCCAGATGTAATCAGAATGGAAAAATCAGCTTAACTCAAGGTATCTACTGCAAAACTACGCCTACCCAACTTTGACAAAAAAAAGTGGCTCTGCAATCAACAGAACCACTAAAGCTTTCGCAAACCTGTTAGAACTTAACGAACTGCCCCTTGAGCAGAAATAGTATCAATCGGCTTCATCAGGTACAGCCGCAATAACTGCCAGCCATTGGAGATGTAAAGCGGCAGTTTTTGGAAGATTTGCAGGAATTTCGGAGTGCTGGAGTTAGCGATCGCACCCAGCTTCTCGTTATTGCTTATACAAGTATCCAACCGTTGATAAAACTCTGGATTTTCTACATCCAGCATCAATGGAAACACCCGACCTGCGTTTTCGTTGGTCTTCTTAATTACATGAATGTCGTATTCTCGCGCATCCAGCCCAAGGGTGGCATAAAAGTCCTTGCGTTGGATGTCATTAAGATACATTGTCGCAAACACAGATAACAGGAAGAACCGACTCCACAGCCGTGCTTTCCAATCATTCAATATTTGCGGCTGAGATTTCATGATCGCATCAAAGAAATCGCCGTGACGGTTTTCATCTTGACACCAGTTTTCAAAGAACCGGAAGATTGGATAAACCCGGTCTTCGGGATGTGCTTCTAAATGGCGATAAATGGTGATGTAGCGCCAATAACCGATCTTCTCAGAAAGATAAGTTGCGTAAAAGATGAATTTCGGTTTAAAGAACGTATAACTGCGACTCTTAGTCAAAAACCCTAAATCTAGGGACAGATTAAAGTCCGACAAAGCTTTGTTCAAAAAGCCAGCGTGACGCGCTTCATCCCGTGACATCAGGTTAAAGCACTCTGCCAAGACGGGGCTTTTTCCTTTCAAGCGACGACCAAGTTCTTTATACAGCAAAAAGCCAGAAAACTCTGCTGTACATGAACGTTCCAGAAACTCAACGAACAATCGGCGAGTTTCCCCATCAATATGATCCCAGGATTGTTCAAACTCGGCATCCCGAACAAAGTGATGGCGGTTGTAGTCAGTGCGGAACTCTTCGAGAATGGCTTTTAACTCATCTTCGTTGACGGAGATATCCATCCGCGCCATTTCATCAAAATCGGTAGTATAAAACCGAGGTGTTAACAGGGTTTCTTTTGCCGGGACTTTAATCCCTGGCCGGATTTCTTCAAAGCCTGGTTTTTTAAGGGAATCTACCATGTCTTGATTGCTCTTTCGTCTTTATTTTGAATACACCCTTCGCGTTCGGCAGTTCTTCATGGGGAAAACCCCTTTAAGCGACTGCCTCACCAAAAACCCAAGGGTAATGCTCTGGCAAGGCGCAACAGCCGACAATAATCCATTTGTATAAAGTTTAGTCTACCAAGGTGTGGGTTACAAATTAGTAAGTGAAACATTAAGAGTTGCAACAATGATTCAATGTTTGCGGAATCTAAAATCGGAGATTAGTAGTCAACTCAAGTAGGTGAAATGAACTAGCACACGCCCATCGGATTCTCAAAACACTAGTACAACACGGCGTCAGTTTACCTACCTTTAACAAAAAGCTTAGAGCAACTTGTCTGGTTAATTGAGATGATTGCTCGATTGACGCGCCCTCTGTACTAGTATTTCAGTGATTTTCTGTAGTTCTTGCTACAATGAATTAAGGGGTCTGATCATCAGTTGATCATCTTGAAATTAACAATCCATGACTGGCACGATTAGTTAAAACTTCTAATTACTCTCGCTATCCATGCTGATATCAAACAAAACAGTATGGAAAAACTATCTTACACAACAAGAGCAAATCCAAAGGGTTGAAAACAAGATGAATCTTGAAAACAATCAGCAGCAGAAAGACCGACTTCTTATTTCTTACATCTTGTGTGCAGTCGGATTTTTCGGGGTGGGAGGGCTGCACCGCTTGTATAATGGCAAAATAGGGACAGGCTTATTGTGGCTGTGTACTTTTGGTTTGTTTTCTGTAGGGCAGATCGTGGATCTGCTTCTCATCCCCAACATGGTTAACGAATACGAACACAAGCTGAGATTAAAAGCGGGTGTATCTCCCTTTGGTGTGCCGTTAAATCAAGCAGTGGTTGCTTCTCAAGTCCACCCGCCAAGTGGTAACGAACTCATGGTTAAACTAATCGAAGCGGCGGAAAGCAAGAGCGGTGTTTTAACTGTCACTCAAGGCGTGAAGTTCACGGGAGCTAGCTTTGCCCAAGTGCAAGCTACTCTGAATGAGATGTATAAATCAGGTTATGTAAAAATCGATAACGACCCCAATACTGGAGCCGTTATTTACCATTTCCACGAACTTTAAACAACAGTCATTAGTGATTTTGTTTTTTGTCAAAAACCAATGACTAATGACTAATAACCAATTACTAATTTATACCTAACCACTTTTGACCGTCCAAGCGCTGAACTAAGCCATATACCAACAAATCGAGTGTAATTCGGCGCTCATCGATTAAGAATGACTCAAGAGTGCTAGGTTTTTTGCCTTCATTACAGGAAAATCCCTTTTTCCCTTGAATATCTTCTTCGGGGAAATAGAGGTTAAACTGACGCAGACCAGTTTCTTTCCATTTGCCGATAATTTGCCAGCATTCTTCGGCGGATTCAAAGCCAGTGATTGGCATTTTCTGCTTGGCAAAAGACACCTCTAAATCTTGCACGCCTTGTTGAGCGATCGCTTTTTGTAAAGCTGGTAAGTAATCTTGCTCGATGAACTCTACAAATGGCTTATCTTCAACAGCTGGGGCTTTTTCCTTTTTGGCGGCTTTAGCTGCGGCTGCGGGTTTTTCGCCGACTGCGGCTGCGGGTTTTTCTCGCTTGGCTGATGCAGCAGCTGGTTTAGCAGAATTGGGGTTATCTTCAGAGTTTGCGGTTTTAGGATCTGGCGCGTTGGCAGTAGGAATGTCTGTGGCTTCGGGTGAGTCTGTACTAGGAGCGTGTTCTTCGGACACACTGGGAGCTTGCTTGTCAACAGTGCTGGGAGCTACTTCTCCCGCTTGATTGTGATTGGTTTGGTCTGCCATTGCTCAGGTCAATCCTTTAATCTAGCTTTGGGAGCGATCGCTCACCTTGAGGTATCGGGTATTTTTATTTTGACATACTACTACCTCTGCGCGGAATTCTTAAAAAAGGAACCCGCGCGGAATCTTTAAGTAGCAATGCCTAACCAAAGCCAATTCCCGCCATCCTGCGTCCAATTTCATCGCGGCTAGTATCTGCAATGGCGATCGCCGTCTATATTTATAGGACTAACCCTTTCAAGGTGACTCGTAAAATCTCTTTTCTTCTTTCTGCTCCCTCCGTGCATATGCGGGTTAAAAGTAATTTATCTAACGTTCTAGGGCACAGAGAACACAGAGAAAAGAGGAATTATTGTCCAAAAATTTCACCACCTTGAAAGGGCTTATTTATAGGACTTACGCACTGTACAAATGCATCGTGATGTGCAATAAATTCTATTGAGGAAGTTTTCAGGCTTTTCTTAATTATCCTGCGATGCCTACGGCGGTAAACTACGTAAATAGATCATGCTGTAGGGGCACAGCATTGCTGTGCCCTTACGAAAGATATGGTTTTTAATCTTGATTCATATTTAGTATTTCTTGTCAATGCGTAAGTCCTAATTTATTTAAACCCAATATGCTTGGGTTAAGAAGAATCGTAGGTTGGGTTGAACGAACGCGAACAGCGTCCCGTAGGGAAGTGAAACCCAACAAAGCCTTGATAATGTTGGGTTACGTTCCTCAAACCAACCTACACCAGTTTTATTTTTTAGCCTTAATCCAAGCGTATTGTATTTAAACCGTATACTGCCGATAGGGTGAGAATTCTTTTAGCAACTCCTGATAAATTCTATTTTTCGCTAGCAGTCAGCGCCAGGGCAATGTTTTCTGTAACAGTCAGCGTTTCAAATATACTAAACTGCTGGAACACCATCCCAATTAAGAGAGATATTGTCTCGACTAGGACTATTAATATTAATCTGTCGCGTATGGGGTATTAGAAAAGAGATATTCAAAAGTTCGTTGTGCCCTATTGGGTATAAACGTGTATCAATACTTAAGTTCTATAATATTTATCTGCAAGCGGAATTAAAAACTAAAAGTACTCCGCATAATGCCGATGGTAACTGAGTCACTATCTGGTGTATTACCAGGCTCAAATATCTGAATTATTCCTGGTGTAATGCTAATATTATCTGTTAGCTGAAAACGATAAAATGCCTCAATTTGAGTGGTCGTCCCTGGTTGTCCACCTGCACGTCCTAAACCTGTATTAATAAAATCAGGGACATTATTCCCTACAGATAAGTTGCTACTAGTGATTTTAGGAGGTTGGCCGACATAAATTCCCCCCAAATTTCCTCTAGCAAATAAATCAGGGAAATTTAGAAATACCATATAATTCGTCGTCTCTACATTTCCCGATTGCCCAGGAATGTAAGATTTAGTATAACCACCCCACGCACCTGCGGTAATACGGGGAGAAATTTGCCAAGTTAGAGTTGCACCCACGGCGTTGGTTTGCAGAGGTGCTGATTTTCCGGTACTGGTATTAACTGTAGTTAAGCATTCATCGCCAACAAAGGTTAGTAAACAACCATTTGAGGAGTAATTGTTAACGTAATACAAACTTAAATCTAGAGTATTGGTTGGTGTCAGCAGCAATTGCACACCTGTAGTGGTGGTTCCATCAAATAAACCGCTACCTTTACCAGGATTTCCTGGTTGATAACTAGTATAAATTGCCTGCAAACTAGCGCGTTTAGCAAATTGCCAATCAATAGCTATACCGCCGTGGCCATATCCCATATTTAAAATTGGGTTTCTTTGGGCAAAATAAGACAGCGGCCCTGTTGCAGCACTTTCTACCCGATTGGGGCCTCGGAAAGCAGCTGGCATACTTACGCCTTCTGTTCCCACCATTATTGCTAATCTATCTGTCACCAGCCAATGAAAATTGAGGTCACTTATAATCAAGCCATCTGTAGGAAATTCGTAACCAAGTAAAACATCATTTCGGGAAACACTATTGGTAAATCTAGGTGAAGTTTTTCCTCTACCATCTATAAGACCTGTAAACAAGTAACTGCTGGGAGTAATTTGGCTAGTTAAATATAGTTGCGCTAGCGATATAATATTAGTGTTTGTCCCTGCATCATTTGTATCTTTTTGTCCATCTCTAAGATTAACATCACCACGATTGTTAGTCCGTCCTTGAATGCCAACTATCAATAATCCATTGAGTTTGGTTGTTGTTGAGAATTGGTTGGCTTTGATTTCGGCGGTTCTGGCTTCTAAACTATCGACACGACCCCGGAAAGTTGCTAATTCAGGGGCAAATTCTGACTGCAATTTTTGGATTATTGCTAAATCTTTGCGGGTGACTAAATCGCTGGTGGCTGTAGCGATTAATTCGTTGACTCTATCTAAACAAGCATTCACACCGGCGGCAAATTCATACCGAGTTAAGGCGCGATTACCGCGATAGCTGCTATCTGGATAGCCTGCTATACAACCATAGCGTTCCACCAAAGACTGCAAGGCTTGGAATGCCCAATCGTTGGTTTGTACGTCCTTGAGTTGAGAAACCGATGTAACTTGCGCCATCGGATCTTCTGGGGAGAGGGGGAAAGAGGGGGATGAGGGAATAATATTATCGTTCTTAACTTTTGACTCCTGAGTAGTTACTGTATTTATGTACTCTTGTGCTAGTGCTTTTTGTGCAACTCCATTTACTCCGGCAATTAGTAACCATGCCAATATCCTGGTTTTGCAATGACTGCGGCTAATAAGTCTACCTTTCAACTTTTTACACTCGGCTCACATACTTAAGTGAAGAGTGTATTCGCGATCAGTTAGCGTTCACATGGGGATATTTACGGATTTTATCCAAAATTAGACTTAATGCTTCTGGGCAACTTCTGAAAGGACGAGTATAACAGGGGAGTGGGGAGTGGGGGAGTAAGAATTTTAGATTTTAGATTTTAGATTTTAGATTAAAGAATTGAAATTTAATCCAAAATTGAATTGCCCAATGCCTAATAAGTCTTATTGGATTGATTGAAAACTAATATGGCAAATCGGTCACGCAAGCTGAGGCCAAAAGCCTCTAAAGGAAATCAACCTCATGCTGGTGGGATGAAACGCCTCGCGAAAAAACCCCAGAAAAAGCTAAAACGGGGAAGTTGGTTGTCGTCAATACTAGCGATGTCTACGACGGGCTGCGCCTACGCAATTCTATTGAGTAGTGCTAGTCTAATTATGGCTTTTGCCTGGATTAGTGTTCTCTTCATCTTCAATCCAGATCAGGTAAGCTGGCTAAATAAAATTTTACCTGCATGGGTACAAATCCCCCTTGGTAAGCACGAACGCCCCCAAACTCTCAAACAAATTCAACTCGATTTAAGTAAGAAAAACCAAATATTTGGGGAAACTCTGCCTTTAAATCAGGATGCGGAAAACTCATTTTTACTGCCAGTTTTTCAACAGCGTGCTAATTGCCAATCTGATTGTGAAGAACTTGTGGAACTCAGGGTTTACGAACGCTCACAAGAGTTAGAGTTTAAATCCCAATCAGAAAACTACTACTATCTAGCGACTCAATTACCTATAACTGTATCAGAGGAATCCTTTGTAATTTCTCCCTTGCTTGATGGGACATCAGAACCCCAGGATATCAACATTTCCCTACCTTTAACTCAAGTGCAACGCTTTGAAGGTGGGACACCATCACCAGGAGTTTGGTTTAATTTGCGGGGTCAACGCCAACAGGGAACTGGTGCGTTCGCCTACGGTTACGTTGTATACTACAATCCAGAACGCACCAATTTACTACAAATGTTGTCTTGGATTAGTCCGAATGGACAATTGCCCAAATGGCAGCAGGTAACTGGTGATGCTACAAAAGAGTTAGTTGTTGATCAAACAGTAGGTTTAGAACCGCACTTACAGGTTTACCGAGTCAAGCCTCTGAAATTATTCCTCAGACCAATTCAATTGGAGGCGATTACTCTCAACTCACCAGCCCTCAAGGATTATGCATACCAAAACGCCCTGTCAATTGCCCGTAGTGGACTGTGGACACCAGCCTTTGAATGGTTGAAATTCATCAAGAAACAGCGCAAAGGAGTTTTGCCAGAGGCGGCGCAAGCGCAAATGGATTTGATTCGCTTGCATTCCCAACTTACTAAAACCCAAGCCCAGAAAATTTGGGCAAGTCCTAGTCAAGAAGTGCTGGCAGATTTGATTGATGGTCGCTGGGGCAAAGCTTTACAGCTATTTCAAGCGTCGCCACATAATGCCCAAGAAATTGCTACCCTACTCAAAGCTGATGAAAAACGGTTGTGGAATCGCACAGTGGCGGCGTTGCGGGTGAACCCAAATAGGACAGACGTGCAAGCTTGGTTCGCTTTGATTTTAACAGTTCAGCAGGGAGAAGAACATGCTAATTCCTGGTTAAAGGCGCAACCAGAAATTACAAAAGATAATCTTGTCTATATTCAAGGTTTGTTAGCAAGACTCAATGGTGAGAGTACAAAGTCATCCTCTACTCACCCTAGTCAAATTGTTGGTACAGTGCAACCAATTACTCAAGTCATCAACAGCGAATGGCTGCAACTAAATTCCCCAGCAGATTTGAAACTCACAAATAACCAAGCTTGGTATCAGGTGGAAGTGAGTGCATTTAATGACGGGAAACGCTGGCTAAATTCCCCCTTTGAGAATTTCAACCCACCCAAAACTCCCCCCGCCAAATTTTTCTGGGAAACTTTGGGAATCACTTCTGACCCTGAAATCCAGATTGTGTCCTGGTTGCCAAATGGAGAACAAAAAATTACTATAGCCGCTATCAAAGCGGTGCAACTACGGGGGAAAGTTTTGCGCCTATTAGCTGCTGGCCCAAAAATTCTAGAGAATCGAAACGATGTTCTCCAACCCAAATCTTTAGCCTTGACAAATGCAGCACTGGAATGGGTGCAACCATCTCCAATCACTTTACAACAAGTGTATCAACATAATCCGCAAGGGGTGAAGGTAATTTTATCGAGTCTGTGGCAATCTTTACAGCAATCTGGTGAACTTCCAGGTGGTGCTATTCCTACCTTTGAGCAGATGCAAGAAAACTTGGGTGATTGGCCGGTTCAAGTGATTGATTTAACAAATAACGCTCAACCAGAAATAATACTGACTATCTCAGTAGAAGAAATAGCATCCTTGAATCAGCCTAAACCTGGAATTCCGGGGAAAAACACAGAGCAACGCCGTGAACGGACTATAATTTTGTCTGATAGTAATAAAGTTATTTACACAGATTTTACAGGAAATTACTTACAAAAACTCTCTGCGATCGCCAAGCTTTCAGGCGGGCAATCCTTAGCTTTACTTGTAGAAAATGCCCATAACTACAGTTTGAGGCGCTGGTCAGAGAAAAATCAGCGCTTTGAATAGCAGGTTCCTTACCAAAATTTAGCCCCTGACTAAAATTTAGATTAGAGAGGGGAAAAGCTCCGGCGTAGCCCGTCGTAGACATCGCTATCTACAAGAGTGACTTATTCTTGTTGGTTAGTGTCGGCTAGACGTTGGTGCTTCAGGTTTTCCAACTGCTGCAACAGGGAGTCTACCTCTGCTTGTAAATGCATAAATTTAGCTTGCTGATCGTCTTGATAATAAGACTTGGTTAACTGAGTCACCCAGGTAGTCTGGGACTCGCGATCGGAAACACTAGATAAACAAGTAGGCATCGCTAATTAAATCCACAATTTAACTCACACCATTAGAAATATTATAATAATTCTCTTTTCAGCTTTATTATAATATTGGATATTTTCAATCAATTACTCTAATGGATTTCAGGTTCAATCATAAGAGACGGTGATCATAATGGCTGTGTTCCAGAGAATATATCGCCCCAAGTGTGCAAAGCTTCGTTCCACTCGACGGTACTTAGCAATACTTAATTGATAGCCTGTTAAGGGATTTCCAATAAATAAATTATCCATCTTTTGGGGTGGGACGAAAAGCCCGCCTTAAGCTATGGGCAGCCTTTTTCACCCACCGCACAAGAAGTAGTTGAGTATTTTTTTATTTCTCAGTCCTTAATTATGGTTGTATAAATTATTTTGTACTTTAAGGAAATTTACGCAAGAAATTAGATAGACTATATTTCGTTAAACCGAAGGTCGCGGTCGCGGTTATGATAAACTGACATTCTCAAATAAAATAAAAATAGCAAGTAAAACGCCTGCACCACAAAAAATAATATTCTTAATAATATACGTTTGGAATTAAGGAACTCTCAACTGCGAACTGGCAAAGAAAAATTTACTTTCTTCCTCTTCCCGATTCTGCGGTTCCTTTTCCCACACTTTCTAAATATCCGATCCTTACATTAAGAAATTTTAAATCCCGTGACTTTGAGCCTGTCTACTGCTAAATCTCATCGCCAACCCTGGCCCGGACTGATAGAAGCCTATCGTGAATACTTGCCCGTCAGCGAAAAAACACCGACTGTCACTCTGTTGGAGGGAAACACACCCCTAATACCAGTGCCAGCGATCGCAGAACGCATTGGCAGACAAGTGCGTGTTTTTGTAAAATATGACGGTCTCAATCCCACCGGTAGCTTCAAAGACCGGGGGATGACTATGGCAATTTCCAAAGCTAAGGAAACAGGGGCAAAAGCAGTGATTTGTGCCAGTACGGGCAACACCTCAGCCTCCGCCGCCGCTTATGCAAGGCGTGGGGGAATGAATGCCTTTGTGTTGATACCCGAAGGTTATGTGGCGCTGGGCAAGTTAGCCCAAGCATTACTCTACGGTGCAGAAGTATTGTCAATTAAAGGTAATTTTGACCAAGCGCTAGAAATTGTCCGCGAAATGGCCGAAAGCTATCCGGTCACTTTGGTGAATTCCGTCAATCCCTACCGCCTAGAAGGACAGAAAACAGCAGCCTTTGAAATAGTTGATGTGCTGGGTGATGCGCCAGACTGGCTGTGTATCCCCGTGGGCAATGCGGGAAATATCACAGCATATTGGATGGGATTTTGTCAATATCATCAAGATGGGAAGTGCGATCGCTTACCCCGAATGATGGGATTCCAAGCCGCAGGTGCAGCCCCCTTAGTACACGGTCAGCGAGTGGCGCATCCCGACACCCTAGCGACAGCAATTCGGATTGGCAACCCTGCTAGTTGGGAGTTAGCTGTTGCAGCGCAAACCGCAAGTCAGGGAAATTTCCACGCCGTTACCGATGCAGAAATTCTCGATGCTTATCGACTTTTGGCAGCATCAGAAGGTATCTTCTGCGAACCTGCTAGCGCCGCTTCTGTAGCCGGGTTGTTGCAGGTGAAAGACCAAATTCCTACAGGGGCGACAGTGGTTTGTGTCCTCACAGGCAATGGTCTAAAAGACCCAGATACAGCCATTAAACACAATTACAGTCAATTTCAACAGGGTATTGCAGCAGAATTGGGCGCAGTAGCCCAGGCAATGGGATTTTAGCACTCTGGCACTAAAAGCGATCTACTGAAGCTAATTGAAAAATTGCGTAGGCATCAGAACTTTCCCAGAGGAATTTTGAATTTTGAATTCGGAGCGAAGCGACGTGACTCATTCTACTGATATTGCCACCTTAGCCGGGTGGATGGCAGCTGACTTTAGCAATCAAGAACAAGCTTTTGAAAATCCGCCTTTTTATGCCCACATTCGCGTGTGTATCCGTCCCCTTCCCTTGGAATTGTTCTCAGGGGTAAGTTTGTTTCTCGAACAAGCTTATGATTTTATGCTCAATCAACCCTACCGGATGCGGGTAATGAAGTTGATTCCGGCAGAAAACCACATTGTTATTGAACACTACACGGTTAAAGAAGAACAAAAATTTTACGGCGCATCTCGTGATCCCGAACGTTTAAAAGTTTTATCCGTTGATCAATTGGAAAAAATGCCAGGTTGCAACATGGTTGTAGAGTGGACAGGTAATAGCTTCAAAGGTAAGGTTGAACCTGGTAAAGGCTGCATTGTGGTTCGTGACGGCAAAAATACTTATCTGGATAACGAATTTGAGATTGACGCTAAAGAATTTTTCAGCCTCGATCGCGGAAGGGATTTAGACACAAATGAACATCTGTGGGGTTCTATCGCCGGCCCATTTCACTTTGTCCGTTGGAGCAGTTTTGCCGATGAAGTTAAGGTGTAACAAGTGAGAAGTTAGGAGTTAGGAGTTAAAAGTTAGGAATTAAAACTCATCACTCTCCTGAATCTACTAGGAGTTGTTTGTAGCATATAGTCAACTTGTGATCAGAATTTTCTAGCGATCGCCTAAAGACTACCAGAAACATCGAGTTAACCCACTATCTCTAGCTCACAATCCTATGCAATCATGGTTTAACTAGCGCCCTATAGCTACTGAATGGTGACTAAAACATCTTAGAAACATTAGAGTAGTTCAGGGAATCCTGGTGTGGCTGCATAGCCAAGTGGTAAGGCAGAGGTTGCAAAGAGTCAACCTTACCTACTATACTAACCATGCTAACTAGGTACTAACTATATACTATTTATAGCTACTACTGAAGTCAATACCCGGTCAATACCCGGTTAATACCCAAGATACTACCCATTAAAATACCCTCTCTAGTACATTACTAAGAGGGTTCAATATTCCTTAGCCGCTATTACATTTCTGGTAGCTCTATAGGTATTCCATTACCC
This sequence comes from Nostoc sp. JL33, assembly GCF_017114985.1. Taxonomy (GTDB): domain Bacteria; phylum Cyanobacteriota; class Cyanobacteriia; order Cyanobacteriales; family Nostocaceae; genus Nostoc. The sequence continues at coordinate 52,414 of NZ_JABXKP010000015.1, forward strand.
GCATAATGCTTAAGAATGATAGCTGGGCTGTTTCCTACCAACCTAGCAACTGTAGAGACTGGATACCTCTGTGCCAACATTAAAGTAATGAAAGTATGCCTAGTATTGTAAAGACATCTGTAGCGGTTAATAGCGCCTGAGTCCATTAAGCCTTGTATTACCCCTCTGTAAGTCTTATCGCCTGCTCTACCGCCTTTCCAGACCTGAGTACTGAACTTGGTATTGTTAACCATGCCTCCATTAGGACTGGTAAATACTGATGTATCCTTAGCCGCATCAGCAGGTTTAATGGATAGTAATAGCTCTCTGAGTTGGCTATTACAGGGGAACTTTCGAGCCTTACCTGTTTTAGTACCCTTCCTAACCTTCAACCCAGAGTCATAGGACTCGCAGAAGGTTATCTGAGTACATTCCTGGTTAATATGCCCCCATGTTAGCCCTATTGCCTCTCCTGTCCTGCAACCTGTCCAGAATAAGAACTTGACAAATGGGGCATAATGCGGTCTAGTCACCTCAAATGCCTTAATGATGCTATGCATTTCCTCCCTACTAAATGGGTCAATAGCATCCGCATCATGCTTTGGTAGCTTAATATCCTCTGACATGCCAGCAAATGGGTTATCCTTGACCATACCAGAGCCTACAGCCCATTTACAGCAAGCGGCAAGGTAGGTTATGACTCTCTTAGCTGCATTAGGGGATAGGGTAGCTAATAGATGGTCTCTGATAGCAATAGCCTCATTCAAGTCCTTAGTAGGTAATGCAGCAATATGGTTAGTATATTTCCTTGCATAGTCCCTTCGGTAGGTAGTTGCAGCGAGTTGAGGTTCCATATAAGCACAATATGCCGCCCATAGCTGTGCTAAGTCTTGCTGAGGTTGATGAGGCTTGACTATGGTTAGCTGAGGTCTGTTGTAACCCTCTAGTCTGTTCTTGTAGCGCTCTAGTGTGCAGTCAAACAGTCCGGTAGCTATTTCCTCATCCATTAGTGCGACTAGCATTCTCATCTGTTTTCTGTTATAGTCAGATGCATCTAGACCTGTCATCATATACCTGCTCTGACCTTGCTTGGTCAGCATGGTAGGCAACCTAAGCCTTAGTTTACCTCTATGGTCTTCTATGCCTACTGTACCTCTGGCTTGTCTAGTTCTTATGGGTTGTACCATATTAAGCTAGCCTACTACCTTTGCCTTACCTAATGGTAGCTAAAGGGTAGCTAAATAGCAAGAGGAAAGCTCAAAACAGGTCTACAGAAAGGATGGCGGCATAGCCAAGTGGTAAGGCAGAGGTCTGCAAAACCTCCACCCCCGGTTCAAATCCGGGTGCCGCCTTCTAAGAAATATAAGCATTACAGGGCTTTGAAGCCCTTTTTTAATGGTAGTTGTAGGGCTTGTTTCCAGAGCCTTCCAATATTTTTGGAGTAATTTTGGGTAGTTTGGGTAAAGAACTGGGGTAAATTTGTAAGCTAAAGGTATTTACCCCAATATACATTTCTGGGGTAAAGGAACAAGGTAAAGATTTTTACCCCAGTTAATTAACCTTATGCAGTCTAAAAAATCTCAAAGTATCGCAATCACATCGCCAGTTTCCCAAATAAAACATTGGATGATGCGATCGCAATTCCAGATTATCTCATTGCAAATCTTAGCGCTAATGCAGCTAAACGTACTTTGACAAACATAAATGCTTGCTGTGATTGGGCGCTTAAAAGTCAGTTGATTAAATCAAATCCTTATTAATAAAGTTATTTTTTTACCAACTATTTGGGAGAATAGTAGTAATTATTACAATTCCTACAACTGAATGAGATTAGGTTGAGTGTGAATCTTGATTAAGCTATTTATTTGTCAGCCGATCATAAAACTAAAATGAGTGTTTTCTTCTCAGATGAGGCGATCGCTAAGTTAATTCAGGAAGATGTTTCCTACCTAGATTTGACAACCTACGGACTTGGCATTGGCAAGCAACCTGGTGAAATCGAGTTTTCTACCCGTCATCCGATGACCATTTGCGCTACTGAAGAAGCAGCCAGAGTATTAAAATATTGTGGTGCCGAAGTTCATTATCAAGTCGAAAGTGGTACAGTCTGCCAAGAAAAGCAATTAATTCTTCAAGCTAGTGGCACTGCTGAAGCTTTGCACAGTGGCTGGAGAGTTGCTTTAAATTTGATGGAATACGCCTCCGGCATTGCTTCGCGTACAAGAGTATTAGTAGATACTGCTTTATCAGTAAATCAGTCTGTTTCTATTGTGACTACTCGTAAATGTTTTCCAGGTACTAGAGCGCTTTCCATCAAAGCAGTTCTAGCTGGCGGGGGATTTTTTCATCGCTTAGGATTATCTGAAACAGTTCTGATCTTTAACCAACACCTGATATTCCTGGGAGGTATAGTTGCGCTAATTGAGCGCATGAATGAACTGCGACGACAGTTTCCAGAACAACGTATTTGCGTTGAAGTAGATACACCAAAAGATGCTTGGATGGCTGTTCAAGCAGGTGTAGATTTAATTCAGTTTGATAAAATTCCCCTACCAGACCTTGAGCCTCTAGTTTTGAAGTTGAAGCAGCAGTATCCAAACTTAAAACTAGCAGCGGCTGGTGGTATTACCTCTGAAAATATAAAAGATTATGCTAGCAGTGGTGTAGATATTTTAGTGACAAGTTCACCGTACTTTGGTAAACCGTGCGATATTGCAGTCAAAATGACGATGGCACAGTAGTGCATTTTTAATTTAGTTTGAATACTTAAGATTGCAGTTGTTAAAACGCAGGAGTTGAGCCAGAAAGAATAGTGTTTACGCAAGGCTTAGAACGGAAGTAGAGTAGGCGTTTTACGAAGCTCTTAAGTAGTTGATGAAATAGAGCGATAGACGGTTATATCGCTCTCTTCACCGCACCTGTGAACCGTTCCACTAGTCTATTGGTTGCATACACTACGAGTCTAGTAGCTGGATAGTTTTGCTCCAACTATAGTGTCGGCACAACTACAACCCTTCTCCATAAATCGGACAGTTTTCTAATTTACAGGTAAATCTCACTTATGAACACTTTATTAGCTTGATAGTAACCTATTTATAAAGCAAATAATCACAGCAAGTTTATATACAAGATTAAGCTTCACTATTTTAAAAAGAAATAACAATTAATTTTGTTAGCGTTTGATTACCAAATAAGATGGTAATTTACTCAATAAGTTGGTATTATCTTCATTAGATTACACAGATACACTTATCCATTTGGAAAAACGCAAATCTAACAAGAGGTTTGCGGCTAACTTTGGCGTCAGGATTCATTAGTTTTTAATATGAGTTATTAAAAACTAACTATTTAGTAGCGTTTGGTAAGGAGTTGAAAGTTTAACGATAGAACCGTTTTGATTTTTATCTAACAGAACCTATTGTCAAATTGCTCAATTTTGGCGATAACGATACTAATTTTTGGTGAGCAAACAGCTTTCAGCAAAACAATCTAGTTTTTTCAATATTCAATAGTAAACGGAGAAATGTTTTATGCGTTTTACCCGCACGATACCCATTGCGTCTTTAATGCTATCGATACTGGTTTTATGGCAGCCTACTTTAGCTGACTCAAGAAGTAGTCTTCCCTCAGAAAAAGAAGAAAAAACACCTTCTGTCTGGGATAAAAATAAGTGTCTTGGAGGTGATTCGCAAAGTTTTCGCTTAGGTGGAGAACTCAATAATCCAACCACTTATAACTTGCAAAAACTGCAAAAGTTACGAGATACTTTAAAAAAACAAAATCCAGCATTAGTTACTGAAATCACTGTGAGCTTTCAAACCGGCTCAGGGCCACGAACAGAAACATACTATGGAATCCCTCTATGGGAATTAATTAATAATCCGAAAGCCGGAGGTGGTCTAAAACCTGGGAATTCTGGGGTGAATTCTAAAAACTCTTTTTTGAGGCAATATGTTCTAGTTGACGCCACAGATTGCTATGGTGCAGTCGTAGCTATTGGTGAAATTCAACCTAACTTTGAAGGGAAAACAGTGCTAGTTGCATTTGCAAAAAAAGGTAATGATGGTAAAATCGTGCCTTTAACAGACGAAGGATTTGCTCGTTTAGTAGTTCCAGGTGACAAAGCTGGAGGTCGTTACGTTAGTAATGTGACAAACATCGTCATATTATCTGCTCCTGCTTCTCCTTTGAAACCAAAATATTTCTGATATAGAGACTAAGGTTGTCAATCTCAATAATATCAGCAATAACTTCTGGAGACATTTGTAAGTCTATTGAGTATGACTGGTGTAAAACTTGTTTTACGCCCACCATATCTTCAATAATTAACAAAGCCCAATACGGTTTGGATAAGCTGTTGAGGCAGGGGAGGGAAAAGAGTTATTGAGTAATAATTCTTTCTCAAGAACTGCTCAATAACTGCTTGCCTCAACTGATAACTTTCTTAACCGAGGATTATAAGTAACAAAGTCAACATTTGTCTATATAAAGTAATTGATTGACATTTATCCAATTAAGTTGGTAATGTTAGCTTTGAGGATAAAATACCCAAAAACTTGAAGATTTTAGCGAACAGATGAAAAAATATTTTTTGACAGGTTCTTTGGCAGCTTGTGCCTTTAGTGTTCTGATACCAAATCAAGCTTTTGCAGCTAATCTCAACTTATATGGAGCAGGTAGTTTAAGAAATGCACTAACGGAAGTCAGCCAAGACTTCACCCAAGAAACAGGAATAGGAACGAATACATTATTTGGCCCATCAGGGATTAGAGAGCAAGCAATAGAAACAGAACTCCAACTGGG
>NZ_JABXKP010000067.1 GCF_017114985.1 Nostoc sp. JL33
TAGCTCGTAATCATAGTAGCTCACCTGCTTAAGAATTATTTTATAAACACCCTCTTAGACATAGTTGCCTTGACAGTGCTACCTTAATCTTACAGAACCTTGCCTTAAACGTAGCGCATTTTGACTTTTAAGATTAAGCAAGTTGCAAAATAATCCTTGCCCCTGCCCAAACTGCATAATCATGGACATCAGCCTAGATTTTCTTCAACCGGGACAAATTGTGTCTTTAGAGCATGACGACAGGAATCTGTATGCAGAAGTCATTCAATTTGTAGTTTCCCGCCAGTTGTGCTGGGTGCGTCCTTTATTAATGGTTACTTTGATTCAAGAATCGCCCCTAATTACCGATTTGCGAGATGCGTCTGACTTGCTTTGGCCTGCCAATTTATTTCGGCCAGCTTTAGACACAGAAGTAATTACCTTCTTGAGCCAAGTTTTAGCAAAAGAACCAAAAACTGAACCTGATTTAGCTGCAAAGCAGGAACTCAATCAGTTTATTCACCAACTTTGGCAAGCATACCAAGAGGGATTGGGCATTAGGGATTAGAGCATTGGGCATTGAAAGTATTATAAATTGCTTCCTTGGAACCAATTGAAGAAACAACCTCTGTATTCGGGTTCAACCCCGTCACCCCAAACGGACTTTCCATCGACTTAGCCGCAGTCTCTCGGAATTCTTTCGTCCCTTGGTAAAGTGGATAATTGTGGTTGGCAGCGTCGTCAATTGCCTCATGCATTACCTGGAGGATATGACTGGAACTAGGTTTATCGCGATCGCCAATCGCCATATTAATGATAAGCTGTTCCACATCTAGTTTACATATCTAAATTTAATTAAAATCTTGTGGGGTGGGCCGGAAAGCCCGCCCTAATTATGCAAGTTAAATGTGGAACAGCTTATCAACTCCCTTGGCAACGAGTTCATTCTGTTTGTGGACAATTTCAGTAAACAGATAGGGAGGAATTTTTTCTAGGACTTTAGCGAACTGCATGGCGATTTACTACGAATGCACAATGTAGAGGGTTATTAGCACAGTTTACGCCACCTGAGGTATTTAAATAATCGACTTCATAGAAAAATACAAACAATCATATCGCGCCTTTACTAAAACTTGTTTTACCTACTTGAAATCTTGATTGCTCCAGTCTTAATCAAATTCATCGGATATAGCCAAAAAGCCTCTATGCCTAAGCAATTAAGAATATCCCCAGCTAGAAACCAACTGAATTCGACCAGCATCCATCTCTGCCATTAATAATTCTAGGGCTTCGTAATCAACATCAGAAATGTAACCCAGTTCCGTCAGCTCTGAGTTGATTTCATTTTCTATCTCAGGAGTTAGTTTTTTAATGTCAAGAGCTTTTTCTACCAATTTACGAATAGCGTACTGAGTTCTCATAAGTAATAACCCAACTGTATATGATACTAATTATCCCAGATTTTTCTAAGTATAAACAGTGATCTAAATACTAATTTATAGTGATCCATATCACATCGCAATTAGTTAATAGATAATGCGCTATAACTCTGGCGTATGCCATCAGCAACGCTAAAGTGGGAGATTTAACTTACCCTTAAGACTTAGCTAAATTAGCTTTAGTTATAGACTAAGCAAGTTTTATCAGCATGGTTACTGATGAGGTGTCTGCTCTATGGCTGTCTATGTTGATTGTTTTTGAACTGAGATAAAAAAAAAGTATATATAAACACATTTTAAACTGGAATTATAACAATCTTTAAACAGAGATACAAAAGCAATAAAGATTCAGCAAAGAGAGCTAAGACATATGGCCGATGCAACAAAATAGAGTTTATGTTCAAATAATTCTTAGCTTGACGCTTCAACAATTATCAATAGGATGTAACTATGCAGGCAGTGCTTAACTATCCCAAGATTGCAGTTATTCGCCCCCAAGGCTGTTTGAATGCTGCAAACGCCTTGGAATTTGAACGAGATATGACCACAGCGTTGGCACAAAATGGTATTTCCATCTTGGTGGTAGACCTAGTAGCAGTAGAATCCTTAGACAGCGCGGGGTTAATGGCATTGTTATCTATACACAAACTAGCTCTGAGTTTAGAACGGGGTTTCCGACTTTGTGCTGTTAGTCCGTCAATTAGAATTATTTTTGAACTAACGCAACTCGACAGGGTGTTTGAAATATTAGACAGTGAAGCCGAGTTGGCTGCAACATAACTTTATGTAAAAGCACAAAGGTTCGGCTAAGAAGTGGACTTTATGTAAAGGAGTTGTAAGTTGCAACGAGAAAGTATGTTAAAAGACCTAATTCAATGCTAAGGTTGGTGTTGAGTAGCTGTAATTAAGGTAGCTAGAAGATAGCACAGTGGCTGTTGCAGTTGAAAGATTAATAACATCGGATATTTTAAAACCAGCGCGTTACCTGGGTAATGAGCGTTTAGCTGTACACAAACCTTGGGATACGGCAGCAATACGCTGGGTGTTAACCTACCCAGAAGTATATGAAGTCGGTGCATCCAATTTAGGGCACATCATCCTGTATAACATCTTGAATGCCCAACCGCGTCAATTGTGCGATCGCGCCTACCTCCCAGGAAAAGACCTGGCAGCCAAACTACGCGAAACTAATACGCCATTGTTTGCGGTAGAGTCAAAGCGATCGCTGACAGAATTCGACATTTTAGGTTTTAGCCTCAGTTATGAACTGGGTGCAACTAATATCCTGGAAATGTTGGATTTGGCTGGAATTCCCTTGACGTGGCGAGAGAGGCAAAAAGCAGGGCAAGCAGGGGGAGAATTTACTAATCTCCAATCCCAGTTTCCATTGATTTTTGCTGGTGGGCAAACAGCAACATCAAATCCTGAGCCTTATGCCGACTTCTTCGACTTTTTCGCCCTTGGAGATGGAGAAGAACTGCTGCCAGAAATTGGTTTGGTATTGTCAGAAGGCAAAGAAGCAGGATTGAGTCGGGAACATCTGTTACTGGATTTGGCACAGATACCAGGCGTATATGTCCCCCAGTTTTACGACATGGCAGAGGATGGCTCAGTTGATCCTTGTCGCCCAGACGTGCCAAAACGAATTTTGCGACGGGTTGCAACTCCCATACCAGCATATTCCATTGGGTTAGTTCCCTACGTAGAAACGGTGCATGACCGCTTGACCATTGAGATTCGGCGTGGTTGCACTCGTGGCTGTCGTTTCTGTCAACCAGGAATGCTGACTCGACCAGCACGGGATGTAGAACCGGATCAGGTGGTAGAAGCGATTGAACAGGGTATGCGAGCAACTGGTTACAATGAGTTTTCCCTCCTATCTCTGAGTTGTTCTGATTATTTGTCCCTACCAGCAGTGGGGATGGAAATCAAAAATCGCCTAAAAAATGAAAATATTTCTTTGACTCTACCAAGCCAACGGGTAGACAGATTTGATGAGAATATTGCCAATATCCTTGGAGGTACGCGCCAAGGTGGATTGACTTTTGCTCCAGAAGCTGGAACTCAGCGGATGCGAGACATCGTGAATAAGGGTTTGACGAATGAAGAATTGTTGCGGGGGGTGAAAACGGCTTGGGAGCAAGGCTGGGATAAAATAAAGTTGTATTTTATGATTGGCTTGCCGGGTGAGACGGATGTTGACGTTTTGGGGATTGCGGAAACTGTAAGCTGGCTACAGCGAGAATGTCGGGGCAAAGGCAGAAAACCCCTAAACTTTAACCTGACAATTTCTAACTTTACGCCCAAGCCCCATACACCATTCCAGTGGCATTCAGTCTCTACCACTGAATTTAAGCGCAAACAAAACCTGTTGCGGCAAGAATTCCGTTGGATAAAAGGAGTGAAGGTAAATTTTACCGATGTCCGCATTTCGGCAATGGAAGATTTTGTGGGAAGAGGCGATCGCAGTTTGGGCAAAGTAGTGCGCCGCGCCTGGGAATTGGGTGCAGGTATGGATTCTTGGTACGAAAATTTAGATCAAGCTTTTAGTGCTTGGGGGTCTGCGATCGCTCAAGCCGGTTTAGATTGGAAATACCGCCAAGTAGAAAATGGTGAATGGAATTTGTTTCATATACAAGAGCAGAAGAGATCGGCAGATACGGAAAATACCCAACTCCTAACTCCTAACTCCCCACTCCCCACTCCCCACTCCCTGAATATTCCCCTCCCTTGGGATCACATTGATACCGGAATTGAGAAAAAGTGGCTCAAAGAAGACTTGCAACGCGCCTTAGAAGCTACAATTGTACCCGACTGCTCTTTTGAAGGTTGTTCTCACTGTGGTGTCTGTGGCACCGACTTTGGCCATAACGTCGTGATTGAATCACCCGCTATTCCAAAATTCGCTGGCGAGTTTGTCCCCAATCCAACTAAGGCACAACGGCTGCGAGTTTGGTTTGGCAAACAGGGTAATATGGCTTTGATCAGCCACCTAGATTTAATCCGTCTGTTTGACCGAGTTGTGCGACGAGCAAGCTTGCCAATCGCTTTCACTGGTGGGTTCCATCCCATGCCGCGAATTTCTGTAGCAACTGCTTTGGCTTTAGGGGCTACTAGTAGTGGTGAAATAGTAGATTTTGAGTTAACTGTGCCAGTGGCAGTCGAGACTTTCCGAGAACAGTTGGCTGGTGAAATGCCCACAGACATACCTATATATCATGTGGAGCAGATAGATTTAAAAGCTAGTGCCGCTACCCAACTGCTGGAGTCCGCAGAGTATTTGATTACTGTAGCAGCGCTTGAAGAAGCAACACCTATACAATGGCAAAATTGGATTGATACAATCAAAGCAAAAGAGGAACTTTGGTACGAGCAAATAACTAAGTCAGGCGAGAGCCAGTTAATAAATCTGCGCGATCGCTTATTTGAACTGGAATTAGTAGAAACCCATAATAGCAAAGCAGAATCTATATCATCTGTGATCCGTTATTTAGGTAGCTATCGCCAGGACGGTTTGCTATTGCGTCCCGAACAAATCCTGTTTATGCTAGAGTCAGTGGCTAGTGTAGAATTTCAACTCCTGCACATCCACCGCAATCGACTAATTTTAGGGGTATAATCCCTGTAGGGCAGCTTGCTAGTAGTTGTCCTAACATCGCAGATCATAGGAATTGATTTTTAGCAAGGTTGCGTTAGAATAGTGTGAAGAGAAATTTTCTGGCGCTGCATTGAAATTAGCTGGTTCACTACCCTGGTATTCAGGGGACGAAAGCATACATATTAGAGTGCAACTTCTAGGATTTTATCCCGGATAAACAAAAGGCAGATTAAAGAACACTCTCTCTATAGCTACCTTGTGAATCAGTAACTAACAGCAGGCTCGGTTAGCTTCTCTAAATCCATACTTTTTAAACAACTGCTGAATGTCTAATCTACAGTAGTGCCCAAGAGCTAGTGCATTACTTTTCTAGAGTTGAAGGAACTGCCGTCGGTTATGCCGACTTTTAGGCGTTGACAGACGCAAAAAGGGCGGCTTGCCATAGGCTAGGGCAGCTTAAGGCAAGGTAGCAACTGGCGTTGCTGAGTATAACCCTAAAGATAAATCTGGGGAATGGAAAATAGAAATAGTTTCTTTTTCTTAACGACTTCAGTAGGTTACTCTCAAATCAAGCATCCTGAGTTAAAAGCTCACTCAGGATTTAGAACTTTCAACTCAGAACTCTCTTGATTGAGGGTATTGCATCACGAATCAACCACGGAGGTTGATTTAATTGCTGAAATAATATGCAGCCGTGTAAACGCTCTTAAGAGCGCCAATAGCTATTTAACTTAGAAGCTCAAGTTTGCGATTTTTATTACCAGCAGCACCTTTTAAGGGTTTTAGGGACAACAAAGGTATAACAAACCTCCAGACCTATTGGTGCCGCCAGTTTTTGAGGAAATTGAATGCCAAAACAAATTATCATCGCGGAGCAGCACCAAATTGCTGCGGTTTTTTCTGAAGATCAAATACAGGAACTCGTTGTTGCTACAGGTCATCATCAAATAGGTGATATCTACTTAGGAGTAGTAGAAAATGTATTGCCTGGGATAGATGCGGCTTTTGTCAATATTGGCGACCCAGAGCGTAACGGTTTTATTCACGTCACTGACTTAGGGCCATTGAAGCTAAAGCGTAGCGCAGCGGCAATTACAGAATTACTAGCACCACAGCAGAAAGTTTTGGTGCAAGTAATGAAAGAGCCAACGGGGACAAAAGGGCCCAGGCTCACGGGTAATATCACCTTACCTGGACGCTACGTAGTACTGATGCCCTATGGTAGGGGCGTAAATTTATCCCGACGAATTAAAAGTGAAAGTGAGCGCAACCGCTTGCGGGCACTGGCGATTTTAGTCAAACCGGCGGGAATGGGTTTGCTTGTGCGTACAGAAGCCGAAGGCAAACCCGAAGAAGCGATTATGGAAGATTTGGAGGTGCTGCAAAAGCAATGGGAGGCGATCCAGCTAGAAGCGCAGTCCACCCGTGCTCCAGCACTGCTGAATCGGGACGATGACTTTATCCAGCGAGTATTGCGGGATATGTACGGCGCGGATGTAAATCGGATTGTCGTGGATTCCAGTACTGGTTTAAAGCGCGTGAAACAGTACTTGCAAAACTGGAGTGGAGGTCAAACACCGCAGGGATTGTTGATTGACCATCATCGCGATCGCTCCCCAATATTAGAGTACTTCCGGATCAGTCCCGCCATTAGAGAAGCCCTAAAACCGAGAGTAGACCTACCTTCTGGAGGCTACGTCATTATTGAGCCGACTGAGGCATTGACCGTAATCGATGTTAACTCAGGTTCCTTCACGCGATCGGCAACAGCTAGAGAAACAGTTTTGTGGACAAACTGCGAAGCTGCAACAGAAATTGCTCGTCAGTTGCGTCTGCGGAATATTGCCGGGGTAATCGTCGTTGATTTTATTGATATGGAATTGCGACGTGACCAACTGCAAGTTCTCGAACACTTTAATAAAGCACTCAAAGCAGACAAAGCTCGTCCCCAGATTGCCCAGCTCACCGAACTGGGTTTAGTAGAACTGACCCGTAAGCGTCAAGGCCAAAACATTTACGAATTGTTTGGTGAAATTTGTCCCACCTGTGGCGGTTTAGGGCATACTGTGCGTCTGCCTGGAGAAATCGAAAACCGATTACCAATATTAACAGAGACAGCAGAGCGTGAGCGTTTTGTATCCCTGCCTCACCGAGAACCACGTCAGCCATCTGCCCGCACCCCGGAACCACGAGAAACCTATGATGGATTTGGGGAAACATTTGACGGCGACTCGGAATTGAGTAATCTAAATCTGATCAATCATCCTAGTTATCAAGAACTTAATGATAATAAGCGTCGTACCCGGACTCGCCGCAGTCGAATTGGCATCAATGGGTTAAACGGGAAAGATGAAGCTCGTGTTGTTCCCAATCCCCTGGCTTTTGTCAACGAGGCAGACTTAGAGCTTGATGTGGAACCAGAACTAGGAGTTGTACCAGAGATTCCCTCACCCACCCTTGGTAAACCAGGTTGGAGTGAAAGAGTAGAGCGCATTAAAGTTACCAAGGCAGAGCCAGTCAAACCAGTGGTAGAACCGCCGGAGATTAAAACTGTAGAAATGAGCCTCCAGGAACAGGATATGTTTGCCTTGATGGGAATCTCTCCCTTGGTGAAGTTAGAGCAAGAGGTTAAAAATACCAAGTCTGTGATTATTAATGTGATTCAGCCCGGTCAACTGCCAACGATCCCAACTGAATCAACCTCAGAATCAACTATTGCCCAAAAAGCAACACCTGAAATAACCGCTATTGCCCAAAAAGCAACACCTGAAATAACCGCAAGCAAGATACCAGCACCAAAAGTTATTGAACCAGAACAAAAATCTTTCATAGAAGAGACACAAGAGACAACTGAACCATCGGAGTTGACGCCGAACCCTTCGGGACGCTTGTCTGCGAAAGCCTCTGCCGGGAACACTGTAGCAGATGAAAGTGAAGCCAATAGTAGCGCCACTGCCAGCCGTCGCCGTCGCCGTCGTTCCTCCGCGCTCGAGGATAATTAATTTGCTTTATGGTAGAAACGTCGCCAGCACCCTTGGAAAAATCAAGTTGGCTGGAGTTTTCTAGCTTGTCAGGAATTCCAGGATTGGTTGCAGGTGTGGATGAAGTCGGGCGAGGTGCTCTATTTGGCCCTGTGGTGGCGGCAGCAGTGATTCTACCAGATCATGCTTTGCCAATACTGATGGCAGCTAAAATTAAAGACAGTAAAAAGTTATCTAGTTTTCGTAGAACTCAGCTAGCGCAGCAAATTTGTGGGCTGGCTATAGACTGGAAAATTGGGTTTGCTTCTACTGCCGAAATTGACAAGATAAATATTTTGCAAGCGACGCTGTTAGCAATGAAGCGGGCTGTGCTGAAGTTAAAGGTACAGCCTGCACTCTGCCTGGTTGATGGCAATCAGTCAATCCAAAACTTGCTACTGCCGCAACAAACAATAATCAAAGGGGACGAGCGATCGCTCGCTATTGCCTCTGCTAGTATTGTCGCTAAGGTTTGGCGTGACGAACTGGTAATGCGTCTAGCATTAAAATACCCTATGTATAACTTGGAGTGTAACAAGGGTTATGGTAGCCAGCGGCATTTGCTGGCTTTGCAACAATACGGGCCCTCGCCCTTACATCGTCAGTCTTTTCGTCCTTGCCAAATCAAACATCTGGGTATTGAGTGATTAAATAGTTACTCAGCATTCAGGATTGGTAACTCAGTATTATCACCGTCAAGTCCTCTATCTTTGGTTTGTGATATCACCCAGTAGCGATAATCTGCCAAAAGTTGATTTAATAACCGTTGCTTGACCGACAACAGCACGCTTTTGAGCAAAGCATTGCCAGTAGCTTCTAAAATTGGCTTAGGAGTGAAGGAAAATGGCGGTGGAAAATCCACCAGCACTTCTAAATCAGCTATTCCTTGCAGGCGAGTGCCAGTGCTAAACTCTTTAGGAGACAAATGCCCTTTTAAATTGAGAGTAAAGCGCTGGTTAATATACTCGAAACCCAGGATTTCACAGCCTAGCGATCGCAAATAAATTATTCCATTTGATTCTGCCCAAACTCTCATGTCTACAGTAGGTTGAATACTCAGTGACATAAAACTTAGGGGACGCATTTTCAACCGAAATACCTCCTCAGAAAGCTGCTGAATCCGGCTATTGTCAACCAAAGCCTTAACCAGACGTTGAGGCTGACGCAAGTAGTGCTGAATAGGAATAGGCTGCTCTGGAACAGCAATTTCAACCGATTGGGAGGCAGTAAACCGGGTAGCCATGAGCGGATAAAAATATCTGTTTCTTAATTTTAATATTTTTTAACAACTTAGTTCTGATTATTAGAAAAGTAGAAAATTTATTCACCATAAAAATGATTATTGCTTATCAGCTATACATGATTAGCAAAAACTTGGTAAGCTCATTATTATCTTTAGTTCAATAAATATATATTAGGATTTAACTCTTGACACAAAATCAAGAAGATGCATTGTTATTTGGTCAGAAAACAATATAATTGCTCTTAAATCTTCATAAGAATTTAGCAAAAAAACTCTCAGGAAATCTATCTGCTATAAGACTGATTTCCATAACTCGTTTTTCTGGATAAGTAAGTAGGCACGATAAAACGAATATATGTTTAGTTTTGTAAAACGGTGAAATAAGGTATTTGTGAGGTGTGTGCTAAATTTACATATTACATACTTATAAATTTTCCCGCCCACTTACTTACATATTTAGGTCTATTACTTTAGTGCGTAAGAGTAGATATTGGATATATTTGCCAAGACCAAAGTATCATACCTCTGTTTACCGATTAAACTCGCAACTCAAGGCTAAATGCATGACTTTATCGATCGCACATTTAGGGCCTCCCGGCACTTACACAGAACAAGCAGCTGTTTTTTATGTCAACTGGTTGACTAAAAGTACGGGAATTGAAGCTATATTAAGCCCTTATCTCACCATCTCCCAATCACTGCACGCTGTTGCTGATGGTCAAGCCGACTTGGCTGTTGTGCCAGTGGAAAATTCTATTGAAGGGAGTGTGACTACAACACTGGATACACTATGGCAATTGGACAGTTTGCGAATTCAGTTGGCTTTGGTATTACCCATTGTCCATACGTTAATTTCTTGCGCGTCTAGCTTAGATAAGATTAAAACTGTTTACTCTCACCCGCAAGCTTTGGCACAATGTCAGGGATGGTTAGAGCGGTTTCTCCCGACTGTACAGATTATTCCTAGCAATTCCACAACCGAAGCACTACAGCGATTAGAGCAAGAAACAACAACAGCAGCGATCGCCTCTAGTAGAGCAGCCCAAATCTACAAATTGCCGATACTTGCTAGTGGTATTAATGACTATCCAGAAAACTTTACTCGTTTTTGGGTGGTAAGTCAGGGTGAAGCGGAGGCTGGATACCAAACATCAAAAGTGCCTACCAGTCAGACATCGCTGGCTTTTAGTATGCCTGCTAATACACCTGGAGCATTGGTCAAACCTTTGCAAATATTTGCTCAACTAGGGATTAACCTCAGTCGGATTGAATCTCGTCCGACGAAGCGATCGCTAGGCGAATACTTGTTTTTCATCGATTTAGAAGCGGATGCCAAGGAAGCACAAATGCAATCTGCTTTAGCAGAATTAACTATCCACACAGAAATTTTAAAAATTCTTGGCGTTTACAATGTTTTGCCGATCAACGCTGTTACTTGAGAAGTGAGGAATTCTCGGTTATCAATTAGGAGTTAAGAATTATCAGTTAGGATTTAGGAGTTATCAGTTAGGCAGTATAAATTATAAGTTGTCAATCTTTTATTTTTTGTTATTTCTTCCTAACTCCTAACTCCTAACTCTTAACTCCTCACTCCTCACCCCTCACCCCTCACCCCTGACTCCTCACTGATTATTTTTCATTAAATGTGTCTTTGAGAACGGCGCGAGCTGCCAAGTGATTACGAGTAGAAGTTAAAATTTCTGCTTCCCGCTCTAGACGAGTTACAGTATCTTGCATTTCTAGCAACAACTGCTGCTCTGCGGCGACACCATAAAGATTACTGGCTACCCAATAAGATAATTCTGTTGGTAGATCAGGCAAATCTTCTGGCAACTCGATATTTTGTTCGGTTAATTTGGCTGACAGACGCACAACATCTCGAACTAGTTGTTCTACCTCAGAAGACAAAGGTCGCAAATCTTTAGTCGGCGGTTGGTCTTCAATCCACTCCACTAAGCCAACGCGGTATGGCTTTTCACGAACATACTCTAATACACGAAATCTTTGCTGACCTAAAGTCAACATCTTGATCCGATCATCTGGCAGACGCTGGTGATGAACGATTTCTGCACAACAGCCAGTGTTTGCAATTGTACCTTTAACAGGATCGAACATCAAAACACCGAACCTGCGATCGCTCTCCAAAATCGTGTTCATCATGATTCGGTAGCGAAATTCAAAGATGTGTAGGGGTAATGGCCTGGTAGGAAACAGAACTACTTCGGGTAACGGGAACAGAGGTAGTTCGCGAACTGCAATTTTAGAAGATGATGTCATTGTTACCTTGATATAAACTTAATCTTAAAAAATAATTTTTCTCTGCTTTTCCCGTACTTTGTTTACATTCTATCATTTGTTTCCTACCTAAATAAAAGCCCTGAGATATATTTCATCAGGGCTATGTAAATATTCATACTAATGTCACTAGTGATTTGTCTGAGTACTAATGACTAATAACTAATGACTAATTAAAGTTTGACTTCGATATCTACACCCGATGGTAAATCCAATTTCATTAGAGCATCAATAGTTTTAGAAGAGGGCTGGTAAATGTCAATAATCCGGCGATGAGTACGGGTTTCAAAGTGTTCCCGTGAATCTTTATCTACGTGAGGCGATCGCAGCACACAATAGATCCGGCGTTTTGTTGGTAAAGGAATTGGGCCTATAGCTGTAGCATTGGTGCGGTTAGCGGTATCTACAATCTTCTCGCAAGATGTATCTAATAGGCGGCGGTCAAAAGCCTGTAAGCGAATTCTAATCTTCTGCTGCTGTAGAGTTGCCATCTTTAATTTTCCAGGTTCTGCGTAATTAGGGGAGTAGTTAGAGGCTAAAGGTTACAAGTTATAGGTTACAGAAAACTATCACCTGTCCCCTGCAACCTATTACTTTATTTATAGAGGGAAGAGAAAGGAGCAGAGAGGCATAATAAATACCATCTCTGCTCCTTCGTTATGAGCAAAAAGGTGCTACTTCAGAATTTTGGAAACGACACCAGCACCGATGGTGCGACCACCTTCGCGGATAGCGAAGCGCATTCCTTGTTCAATAGCGATCGCGTTGATCAATTCTACTGTCATCTTGATGCGATCGCCTGGCATGACCATTTCGGCTTCACTGCCATCATCAGAGGTGAAGGCTTTGATGGTACCAGTTACATCAGTTGTCCGCACGTAGAACTGGGGACGGTAGCCGGAGAAAAATGGAGTCTTTCGGCCACCTTCTTTTTCGGTTAAAACGTACACTTCACCTTCAAATTGAATGTGAGGTTTAATTGAACCTGGTTTGGCGATTACCATACCCCGTTCAATATCAGCCTTCTGGATACCCCGGAGTAGTACGCCAGCATTGTCCCCAGCCATACCTTGGTCAAGACTCTTCTTGAACATTTCAATACCAGTTACGGTAGTGGCGCGAGTATCTCTGATACCCACTAGTTCAACGTTATCGCCGACTTTGACTATACCCCGCTCAATCCGACCGGTGGCGACAGTACCACGACCTGTGATTGAGAATACGTCTTCTACAGCCATGAGGAAGGGCTTATCAACATCCCGCTCAGGGGTGGGGATGAAAGAATCTACAGCGTCCATCAATTCGTAGATTTTGTCTACCCAAGGATTTTCACCCCGTTGGGTCTTGGGATTCTTGGCCATTGCTTCGAGGGCTTGCAAACCAGATCCTTTGATAATCGGGATATCATCGCCAGGGAAATCGTAGCTGGAAAGCAATTCTCGAAGTTCCAGTTCCACTAGTTCCAGGAGTTCTGGGTCATCCATCAAGTCTTCCTTGTTCAAGAAGACAACCAGACTGGGAACGCCGACCTGTTTTGCCAACAGGATGTGTTCGCGGGTTTGGGGCATAGGTCCATCGGTAGCAGCTACTACGAGGATGCCACCATCCATCTGGGCAGCGCCGGTGATCATGTTCTTCACATAGTCAGCGTGTCCAGGACAGTCTACGTGAGCATAGTGCCGATTTGCGGTTTCATACTCAACGTGAGCCGTATTAATGGTAATACCCCGTGCCTTTTCTTCTGGCGCGTTATCGATTTGATCGTAGCCCTTAGCTATAGCCTGACCCATAGCTGCCAAGGTCATAGTGATGGCTGCTGTTAACGTAGTTTTACCGTGGTCAACGTGGCCAATAGTACCGATATTGATGTGGGGTTTATTCCTTTCAAACTTTGCGCGTGCCATGAATGCTCATTTCCTTATTTTAACTAAGCGTTCCCTTTGCTTTTTGCAATGATAGTTTCAGCTACGCTGCGAGGCACCTCTTCGTAGTGGCTGAACTCCATCGTGAAGATACCCCGACCTTGGGTCTTTGACCGTATATCAGTGGCGTAGCCAAACATGGTCGCCAGTGGAACTTTGGATGCGACCTTAGCGATTCCCTGTTCGGTGCTTTGGCTTTCAATCTGCCCTCGACGGGAGATGAGGTCACCGATGACGTTCCCGATATAGTCTTCAGGAACTTCAACCTCAACTTTCATCATAGGCTCTAAGAGAACGGGTGAAGCTTTCAGCACAGCCTCTTTCATCGCCATTGAGCCAGCGATTTTGAAAGCCATTTCCGAAGAGTCTACATCGTGGTATGACCCATCAATTAGCGTCGCTTTGACGTCAATCAACGGATATCCAGCTAGTACACCGGATTCGCAGCTTTCTTTCATTCCTTGTTCTGCGGGGCCAACGTACTCTTTAGGTACTGTACCGCCAGCAATTTTGGAGACGAATTCAAAGCCAGTACCGGGTTCTCCAGGCTCCAAATTGATCACAACGTGACCGTATTGGCCTTTACCACCACTTTGGCGAATGAATTTGCCCTCAACTTTGTTCACAGCTTTCCGAATTGTTTCTCGGTAAGCTACTTGCGGCGCACCTACATTCGCTTCCACCTTGAATTCTCGTAACATCCGGTCTACTAGAATTTCTAGGTGTAGCTCTCCCATCCCCGCGATCACGGTTTGGTTTGTTTCCGGATCGACGCGGACACGGAAGGTGGGGTCTTCTTCTGAGAGAGATTGCAGAGCCTTGGACAGCTTGTCCATGTCGTTCTTGGTTTTGGGTTCAACCGCCACCGAGATCACAGGCTCAGGAATGAATAGGGATTCCAGAATTACTGGCGATCCATCATCACAGAGGGTGTCACCTGTCAAGGTGTCTTTCAATCCCAGAGCTGCTCCTAAATCACCCGCCCGCAGTTCATCGACATCTTGCCGGTCATCTGCCTTCATTAGAACTAAGCGGGAAATCCGTTCTTTTTTATTCTTACTAGCGTTGAGAACGTAGCTGCCCTTTTTCAGGACACCAGAATAAACGCGAACAAATGTCAGGCGACCGTAAGGGTCAGCCATAATCTTGAATGCTAGAGCCGCTAGGGGTTCGCTGTCATCAGCTCGCCGCTCAACAGTATCGCCATTCGGCAGTAAGCCTTGAATTGGCGGTACTTCACTTGGCGCTGGTAGGTAATCTACAACGGCATCCAGCATCAACTGTACGCCTTTGTTTTTGAATGCTGAACCGCAAAGTACTGGTACAATTGTCCCCGCAATTGTGCCTTTACGCAGGGCAGTCCGAACTTCCTGTTCTGTAAGTTCTTCGCCATCGAAGTACTTAGCCATCAGAGCATCATCGGTTTCTGCTGCGGCTTCTATGAGCTTGGTGCGGAATTCGTCTACCTGCGCTTGCAATTCTTCCGGAATATCGGTTTCCTGGATATCAGTACCTTGGTCATTGGCGTAAACATACGCACGTTGCCGTACTAGGTCAACGATACCTCGGAAGTCGTTTTCACTACCAATTGGTAGTTGAATGGCGATCGCATTTGCCCGCAGGCGATCGCGGATCTGATCGTGAACTTTATAAAAGTTCGCTCCGGTGCGATCCATCTTGTTGATAAAGGCTATCCGAGGAACTTTGTAGCGTTCTGCTTGCCGCCACACTGTCTCGGACTGCGGTTGCACGCCGCCCACAGAACAAAATACTGCGATTACACCATCCAACACGCGCATGGAACGCTCAACTTCAATTGTGAAGTCTACGTGACCCGGAGTATCGATAATGTTAATTTGATGATCTTTCCAACTGGTACTTATAGCAGCAGCAGTAATGGTAATTCCTCGCTCCCGCTCCTGCTCCATCCAGTCTGTGACGGCAGTTCCTTCATGAACTTCGCCAATTTTATGAATTATCCCAGAGTAAAATAATATTCTCTCTGTTGTTGTTGTTTTGCCCGCATCTATATGCGCCGCAATACCAATGTTGCGTACTTTATCTAGCGGGATCGTGCGTGCCACAGCTACCTCCTATAGTTTTTGCCTCATGATATCTTGTATATTACTCTTTGTTAAGATTCTATACTTTTAGGGAAAACCGCCTTTTTTGTAAATCTACGATATACCGCTTCGGGAGGGCGATATATCGCTTTTCTACTTAGTAACGATAATGTGCGAATGCTTTATTAGCTTCCGCCATCCGGTGCGTTTCTTCGCGTTTCCGAATAGCATTGCCAGTTTCGTTGGCAGCATCCATTAATTCATTTGCCAATTTACTTGCCATTGTCCGGCCTGGTCTAGACCGGGAATATTGCACTAACCAACGCAGTGCTAGGGTAGTGCCCCGCTCTGTACGGACTTCCATTGGTACTTGGTAGGTTGCTCCGCCAACTCGCCGAGCTTTTACTTCTACTAAAGGCGTGGCATTTCGCACTGCTCTTTCAAAGGTTTCTAAGGCAGCGCTACCAGTGCGTTCCTCAATAGTTTTCAATGCATCATAAACAATCCGTGCGGCAAGTGATTTCTTGCCATGACGCATGATCCGCCTGATAATCATGCTCACAAGGCGACTGTTATATACGGAGTCAGACGGAACTGGGCGCCTTTGAATAACACCACGACGAGACATACTTCACCTTTAATTCGGAATTGGCAACGAAATTATATGCTATCAGACACCGGAAACTAAAAGCGGTGGAACCGAACCCTCAGACTTCCTCAATTTTTTTCCCCGTTGCAGCGAGGCTGATTTATTGACTGCCTGCCAATTTTAGATTTTGGATTTTAGATTAAGAGTTTTCGGTAGATGTTTCGACCACAGGGGTCAGAAAAAATCCAAAGTCTGTAAGCCTCATCCCCTTCTGGGTTCGACTAATCCAAAAGACGCTCGTTCGCCCTTGGCGTCTCCCCTTAGGAGAAAACTCGCTAACCCTTTGCTATCGCAAATCTAAAATTGTTTGACTTGCTACCTGCAACTAAATACTCAAGGCGACAAGATTATAAACCTTAATGTCCAGATGAGAATTTTGCTGTCGGTTACAACGTTCTCCTCAGAACTTCTACACTTGCTCGCTTAGTGTAGGTGTAGCTTGCTTGATTTTTTGAAACAGACTGATTCAGCCTTGATAACTGCTGTTTAGAACACAGGTGGAGATCCTTTTTTTCTCCTTGGGCGCTTTTAAGGCAGACGATTAATCGTGTTGGATGCGATTAATCGCCTAATCCTATTTTTTCGCTTCTTTGGGCCGCTTGGTTCCATACTTGGAACGGCCTTGCTTGCGGTCTTTGACTCCGGCTGTATCTAAGGTGCCACGGATAATGTGGTATCTCACGCCTGGTAGATCCTTAACCCGACCCCCACGAATCATCACAACTGAGTGTTCTTGTAAGTTGTGACCAATGCCTGGAATGTAAGCTGTAACTTCAAATCCAGAGGTAAGTCTTACTCTTGCTACTTTACGTAGAGCTGAGTTAGGCTTTTTGGGTGTGGTCGTGTATACTCTGGTACAAACTCCCCGACGTTGAGGACATTGTTTCAGAGCTGGGGACTTGGTTTTCTGACGCGATTGTTCGCGTTCATTACGTATTAGCTGCTGTATTGTTGGCATGAGTTACAGCGCGTAAAGCTGCTTATGGTCTAAGTTTTAACAAATCCTGATTATATCGTTTTTTAGCGTTTTATGTCAATCATTATTTGTCAATTTGTTTGACCAATGACTAATGACTCAAGAAGAAGGAATTGCCACAGCCACAGGTAGCGATCGCCTGGGGGTTGTGGAAACGAAAACCACCACCCATTAAGTCTTCTGAATAATCCACCCTCAAACCGTTGAGGTAATTTAAGCTTGCTTTATCTATGACGACTTGAATCTCATCCAAGTCGAAAACCTGGTCACCAACTTTTATTGTTTTATCGAAGGACATATCATAAAAGAACCCGGAACAACCACCTGGTTTTACTGCCAATCTAAACAACACATTTGGCTGCTGCTTGGACTTTATTCGCCCAATCTCGCTCACGGCTGCTTGACTCAGATGAATCATGGAACTAGTTTTTTGCAATTGAATACCCTATCTTCATTTTACAGATGGGTTGACCCTCGCTATCTCCCTGTGCCAAATCACCGAACCCATGAGCGCGATCGCTATTACTACATTTATAGCACTAACATGCTTGAGTCCCCACCTTAACTAGGTAGGGACTTCTGGGGTGCAGTGTTTACAAAACAGGATTTGCACAAGAATGTATTTAGTTTTTGGATTAAAGCCTTTAGAGCTTTAATAGCGTTTTTTTAGTTTTAATCCTTGGTACGTGCATAGTCATCTTGATAGCGAATAATATCGTCTTCTCCCAAGTATTCGCCATTTTGCACTTCAATCAACACCAAGGGGATCACGCCAGGATTCTCTAAACGATGAGATGTACATTGGGGTACATAGGTTGATTCATTATTGCTCAGTAGTACTTCTTGCTCACCACAAGTTACCCTAGCTGTACCAGAGACAACAATCCAGTGTTCGCTGCGGTGGTGGTGCATTTGTAGACTGAGGCGGTGTCCGGGCTTAACTTCGATGCGCTTGATTTTGTATCCGCGCCCTTCTTCCAAAACTGTAAAAGCACCCCAAGGACGTAACTCAGTTGCAGCAACGCCTCTGGAAGTGATGGCTGGAGGTAGATGTAGAGTTTCAGTCTGTGTAGTTTCTTGATATCGAGCCATAGTTACCTCATTTGGAGACATAGCAAACCGTTGGTAATCTTAACTATTGATAAAAAATCTGGCGCTATCTTGCAACGTTAAAAATTAGCAATTTTGTCGCACCTTGATAAACATAGCAAAATCAGACATTGTGGTGTAAATTGTCACTACTAAAACTATGAGCTCTACACCAAGTCTTCATCAAGCAAAATGGCAGCTTGTTCTAAACTTTAAAAAACATGGGGCATTGGGCATTGGGCATTGGGCATTGGGCATTGGGCATGGGGCACTTGTACTGAGCGAAGTCGAAGTATTGGGCATGGGGCATTGGTGATTAAGAGGCTTCCCTATTCCCTATTCCCTAATTATCGTGGTTGCAAGAAAATACCAATGCCGTTATGAACACGAGCAGCTGTACTAGGTGATCGATTGAGTAGTTGCCCTCCTAAGTAAAGGCTGGTAGAACTACCACCGTCCAAATTTAGGGCATTCACACAGCCCATCAGTTGCATCAATTGGGCATGTTCCGCCAAAGTCGGGCCATAACCGCCAGCACGATTATGCACGGCAGTAATCATTAGTGTGCCTGTTGCCGTTGTGCAAATACCACTACGAATAGCCTTTTCTGCAATAAAGGCATTGCTGAATTTTTCGCCTTTGGCATCAAGGACAATTTGACGGTTTTGGACTAATAGTGGCCCAGCTCCGATAATGTAGGGATAACGGCTAAAATCAGCTGGAGTAGTGGCGCTAGAAATGCGTACTGCACTTCCAATTGGTAGTTGTGAGGCAGCACTAGCAGCGTTGGCGCGTAAGGTTAGTAGGTAGCCATCCTGGGGGATGGGAACCGCCGTCCCTCCAACTTTGCCCCCTGGTAACTGTTCAGTAATTTGGTCTTTCTCTACCACGAGAATGATTTCGTTGTCTGTCAGGGGCGTGTAAGTTGATCCCCAAGCTGGGGTGTAACGAGCAATGCCGCTCTGAACGTAACCACTGTTGAGAAATAGAATTGGTAGGCGCTGATCATTTGCTGTAATTAAAGTTTGTTCTAAGGTGAGACGACCAAAGTAAAATTGACCTGAATCATTCCAAGCGATCGCACCTCGATTAAGAATGGGGCCTGATAACCACTGACTATCGCGACGAATCGCACCCAATGGCAATCTGTTATTGCGGTTAAAATAACCACCGTTAATTCCAGCTACTGCTAAGTAACGTTGTGCTGTTTGAATTAAGGGAGCAGTACCCGCAAGCCCATCAAGACTAGCCCACATGGGTTTCAACGTTAGCCCAAATTTGCGGGGATTAACTTCTAACCAGACCACCGCAAAGCGTTCTGTGCCTAAATTGACATAGTGCTGTCGCCAGCGCAATCCTGGGGCCCAAGTAATATCCCGCTCTTCTAGAGGATCGGGTCTAATATCGATAATCAAACGATTGGGGTTAGCGACAGTACTAACTTGAGGCGATAGACCAAAGGGAACGCTCAGACTAATTATCGTTTGGTTTTTCACCACCTCCACTTGCTGAATCAGTGGTTCAGGGGCTGCTGCTGGTGCTGGTGCTATTGGTGGTATTGGTTGTGTTGGTATAGCTGGTGATAATTGTTTGAGCAGGTTTTCCAGCAATGTTGGTGGTGCTGCTGGTGGCTGGGGGGTATAGCGTTGTATTAAAATAGGATCGGCTATTCCATCCAAGGTAACTGTCCACTCTCGATTTGGCGGTGCGGTGGATTTAGGAGTTGGCGTGTCTGGATCAGAGGATGGAATTTGGGGTTTTGCGATCGCTAACCCTTGTGTAACTTGCCAGGGAGTTGGACGATCTAAATCTACAAGAATGCGAGCCTGTTGTAAAGGAGTAACACTCGCCTCTGAAGATTGCTGGCTCTGAATAATATTTCTCACTTGCGTCTTTGGGGTAGCAATCACCAAGGTGCTGCCATTGGTTTGGATTTGCCATCCGGCTGTTTGAGCAAAATTAGTAATATCCAGATAGCGATATGCTCCTAGCAGCCTGGTGGCTAAAACCAGTGGTTTTGTCACCGATGAAAACCACTGTATTGGTTGCTTCGCCCAATTAGTACTGTTTAAGAAATTTACTCCAATTAATTGCCTGAATGCCCCGTCACTGAGATGAGTTGTTACCTGACCAGCTTTTCCAGGTCGCTGTAACCAAGTTCCTGCTAAAGTACGCCCATTCAGGGAAATTTGATTACCAGAGGATGCCACACTTGTTAAAGGAGATGCAGGTGACTGTGAGGTTAACCTGGGTATTGATTTGCTGCTTTTCGGCGACTCCTGGGCGTTGGTAGCACAGGTAGTAGTTAAACACACTGCTGTCAAAAGTATTGGTGACACAGTAGCCCGGAAAAACCTGCGTTCGCCAATAAGGGATTGGCAACAATTCGGCATTTTTACCATAATTTACTAGGTACTTTTGAAAACTATCACCCAAGGTATAAACTAACTAATTATTTGGAAATATAAAAAAAACATGACTTTCTTCTTGAAAAAATATGCTAATATATAGATTGGATTCTTGTCTCCTTTAACCATAAATAACCATTTAGGCGCTAAGTCCACTGCAACCAAGTGTTTGAACTGGCACTAATTCCAACCACACTATACACGGTAGTCTTGGTTATCAAAACTAGATTAAGATATTCAATCCTGACTAAAGGTTGCTATTGTTGCTACTTCAGTCAGGTGTAGTTAATAGTCAGATGTCTTTAAACTGGTAAGCAGCAAAACTTTAGACAACAACAAAAATATTTGGGAATTGTCAAATGGCTATATATTGTAATACGCTGATTTTATTGCTGGATCAGGATGACTTTGGCTTTAAAACATAGTGGAGCATTCAGTTTTAGTTTTTCAGGTCAACCGAAATAGGCTCTAGGAGTAGCTAGCGTGCATCTGGAAAAAGGGGATTGAAAAAATAGTTAGCTTCACAATATAAAAAAGAAACTGTCAGGGCAGAAATAATGTCTTGGCGGAGCTAATTTGTCTAACACCGCATAAATACATAAAAAATAGGCAATATAACACGGGTGAACTAATAAAGTAGAACCTAAAAATTTTTTTCCCTAAATTTCAGTGATTACTTGGTGCTTATATTATCCATCGCTGAATTTAGAAATTTTTTCCGATAAGTAGTGGCAAAATTGGTAACTCAATATTTCAGGAACAGGGTATGAATAATAAACCGATGAATCAAGACCAGAAAATCACAGCAAAAATAAACTCAAGAGATACTTATCAGGGGCAAAAGTGGTTAGTAGAGGAACGAGATGCCTGTGGTGTCGGTTTTATTGCTCATCGTCAGAATCATACCAGCCACGAAATTGTCGAAAAAGCCTTAGCTGCTTTAACCTGCTTAGAACACCGGGGAGGTTGTAGCGCTGATCAAGACTCTGGTGATGGCGCTGGAGTATTGACAGCAATACCTTGGGAGTTGTTCCAACAAGACTTTGCCCAAAGGGGGAAGGAATTTCCATCCATCAATAATATAGCTGTTGGGATGATATTTCTACCACAAGACCAGCAAGCAGCAGAAAAAGCTAGGGCGGCAGTTGAGCAAATAGCTGCCGAAGAAAAATTGATTGTACTGGGTTGGCGAGTAGTGCCAGTGCAACCTGATTTACTGGGGGTACAAGCAAGAGAAAATCAACCCCAAATTGAACAAGTTTTGTTAGCTTCTGTTGACAAAAGCGGCGATGAATTGGAACGACAGTTGTATATTACCCGCCGCCGAATTAGTAAAGTTGCAACCAACATCTCAGAAGAATTTTATATCTGCTCCTTGTCAAACCGCACAATTGTTTACAAAGGCATGGTGCGTTCGGCTGTATTGGGCAACTTTTATCACGATTTAAAAAATCCAGCTTACAAAAGCGCCTTTGCTGTCTATCACCGCCGCTTTAGTACCAACACGATGCCCAAATGGCCCCTAGCCCAACCAATGCGGCTTTTGGGTCACAACGGCGAAATCAATACTTTGTTGGGAAATATCAACTGGATGATGGCACGAGAAGCTAGCCTGAATCATCCTGTATGGGGCGTTGGCGCAGCCTTTCCGCAGGAGACTCGCATCAACGAACTCAAGCCATTAGTTCATATTGATAACAGCGACTCAGCTACCCTAGACAACGTACTAGAATTGCTGGTGTGTTCTGGACGCAGCCCCTTGGAAGCTTTAATGATTATGGTTCCAGAGGCTTACCAAAATCAGCCTTCTTTGCGTGACTCTCCAGAAATTGTTGATTTCTACGAATATTACAGTGGTCTGCAAGAAGCGTGGGACGGGCCAGCACTTTTAGTATTCAGCGATGGCAAAAAAGTTGGTGCAACACTAGATCGTAATGGTTTAAGACCAGCTCGCTATCTAATCACCAAAGATGACTACATTGTTGTAGCTTCCGAAGCTGGTGTAATTGATTTCCCAGAAGCCGATATTGTCGAGAAAGGTAGACTCGGCCCAGGGCAAATGATTGCTGTGGATTTAGTCAACCATGAAGTGTTGAAGAATTGGGAGATTAAGCAGCGTATCGCCAAGCAGCACCCATATGGTGAATGGCTGCAACAGTACCGTCAAGAACTCAAACAAATTGTCAGTAGTCAGTCGTCAGATGTTAATGGAAATGGATATCTGGCTGCTGAAAATGGTAACGGGCATAGTACAACTCACGAAATTGACAAGCAAACCTTGCTTCAGCGTCAAACTGCCTTTGGCTACACCACAGAAGATGTAGAAATGGTGATTCAGCCAATGGCTCTTGCAGGTTCAGAGCCAACTTTCTGCATGGGGGATGATATTCCTTTAGCAGTGCTGTCACAAAAGCCTCACCTGCTTTATGACTATTTTAAACAGCGCTTTGCTCAGGTGACGAACCCAGCGATCGATCCCCTGCGGGAAAAGCTAGTGATGTCTCTGAAAGTGGAACTGGGTGAACGGGGTAACTTATTAGAACCCAAACCAGAATATGCGCGGAGATTGAAACTCGAATCGCCAGTATTAACGGATGCTGAATTAGAGGCAATTAAGCTGTCAGGATTTGCCACAGCCGAGTTGTCAACCCTATTTGCGATCGCCACCGGCCCTGAAGGATTGAAAGCCGCAGTCCAGTCTTTACAAGCACAAGCAGCTGAATCAGTACGCGCAGGTGCAAAGATTTTAATATTAAGCGACCAGATCCCCCCAAGCTCTCTTAATAATGAGGGTATCAACACGGAACACACCTACATTCCTCCCCTGTTAGCAGTGGGTGCCGTGCATCACCACCTGATTCGCGAAGGGTTGCGAATGAAAACATCCCTAATTGTCAATACTGCCCAATGCTGGAGTACTCATCACTTTGGTTGTCTCATTGGCTACGGGGCTGGTGCAGTTTGCCCCTATATGGCTTTGGATACGGTGCGTGATTGGTGGTCTGATCCCAAAACTCAAAAGTTAATGGCTGTTGAGAAAATTGCCACCCTTACCCTAGAACAAGCTTTAGGAAACTATCGCAAAGCAGTAGAGTCAGGTTTGCTAAAAATTCTCTCCAAGATGGGAATTTCTCTGCTCTCCAGCTATCAAGCAGCCCAAATCTTTGAAGCTATTGGCATTGGTGGGGATTTACTAGAACTGGGATTCCGTGGTACGACTTCCCGTATTGGTGGTTT
This sequence comes from Nostoc sp. JL33, assembly GCF_017114985.1. GTDB lineage: Bacteria > Cyanobacteriota > Cyanobacteriia > Cyanobacteriales > Nostocaceae > Nostoc. The sequence goes on from NZ_JABXKP010000067.1 coordinate 23,919, forward strand.
GAGTGTTAGCGAACTCGCTGATGAAGTGCTTTCCTTCCACAGCAAGGCTTTCCCAGAACTGACGACCAAGAAGTTAGAAAACCTGGGCTTTGTGCAATACCGTCCTGGTGGCGAGTACCACATGAATAGCCCCGAACTGGTCAAGGCGCTGCATAAGGCTCTAGATGGCAAAAACTACGACCACTACGAAGTTTATAAAAAGCATCTCCAAGGCAGACCAGTAACAGCCTTGCGGGACTTGCTGGACTTCCAAGGCGATCGCTCCCCAATTCCTCTAGAAGAAGTAGAGTCTGTAACTGAAATTGTCAAGCGCTTTTGCACTGGTGGGATGTCTTTAGGCGCTTTGTCAAGAGAAGCCCACGAAACTTTAGCGATCGCCATGAACCGCATTGGCGGTAAATCTAACTCTGGGGAAGGCGGCGAAGACCCAGTGCGCTATGTAGTTCTAGATGATGTAGACGAGTTTGGTCACTCGCCAACCCTACCTCATTTAAAAGGATTGCGGAATGGTGATAAAGCTTATAGTGCCATTAAACAAGTTGCATCGGGACGCTTTGGTGTCACACCAGAGTATCTAGTCAACGCCAAACAAATTGAAATCAAAATTGCCCAAGGTGCCAAGCCTGGGGAAGGTGGACAACTGCCAGGTCCGAAGGTAAGCCAATATATTGCGATGTTAAGGCGCTCGAAACCAGGTGTGACGCTGATTTCGCCACCACCTCACCACGATATCTATTCTATTGAAGACCTAGCACAACTGATTTTTGATCTGCACCAAATTAATCCCAAAGCAAAGGTATCGGTGAAGCTAGTTGCAGAAGTTGGCATTGGGACGATCGCGGCTGGTGTAGCTAAGGCAAACGCTGATATCATCCAGATTTCTGGCCATGATGGTGGTACAGGTGCATCGCCACTAAGTTCGATTAAACACGCTGGCTCACCGTGGGAACTGGGTTTAAGTGAAGTGCATCGCGTCTTGATGGAAAATAGCCTGCGCGATCGCGTGATTTTACGCGTGGATGGCGGTCTGAAGAGTGGTTGGGATGTGGTAATAGGTGCATTGATGGGCGGTGAAGAATTCGGTTTTGGCTCCATTGCCATGATTGCCGAAGGCTGTATTATGGCGCGAGTTTGTCACATGAATACCTGCCCTGTAGGTGTTGCTACTCAGAAAGAAGAACTCCGCAAGCGGTTTACGGGAATACCGGAACAGGTTGTCAACTTCTTCTACTTCATCGCCGAAGAAGTGCGTAGTCTGCTAGCCCGACTTGGCTACCGTTCTTTATCAGAAATCATTGGACGTGCAGATTTGTTGAAACTGCGCCCAGAGGCAAAACTCACCAAAACGCGATCGCTGAATCTTGACTGTTTACTTCAGCTACCAGATAGCAGAGACAATCGCAGTTGGTTGCTACATGAAGAAGTCCACAGCAACGGCGTGGTTTTGGATGACAAATTTCTTGCCGATCCCGATATTCAAGCTGCCATTCGCAACCAATCTACTGTCACCAAGACTTACCCTATTGTCAATACTGACAGAACAGTGGGTACAAGATTAGCAGGTGCGATCGCTTCTCAATACGGTGACAGTGGCTTTGAAGGACAAATTAATCTCAACTTTACAGGCAGTGTTGGGCAAAGCTTTGGTGCGTTCAACCTCCCTGGTATAATTCTGACCCTGGAAGGAGAGGCAAACGACTACGTAGGGAAAGGGATGCATGGTGGTGAAATCATCATCAAACCTCCAACTGATGCTACCTATAAAGCAGCACAAAACGTGATAGTTGGCAATACCTGCCTCTATGGTGCTACTGGTGGCGTGTTATTTGCCAACGGACTAGCAGGAGAACGCTTTGCTGTGAGAAACTCCAAAGGCATAGCAGTGATTGAAGGCGCTGGGGATCACTGCTGCGAATATATGACTGGTGGTGTAATTGTCGTCCTCGGCAAAGTAGGACGTAACGTAGCAGCTGGAATGACTGGTGGACTGGCATACTTCTTGGATCAAGACGACTCATTTCGTGAGTTAGTCAACCCGGAAATTGTCAAAATCCAGAGGGTGATTACAGAAGTAGGTGCAAAGCAGCTGCAAGAGTTAATCCAAACTCATGCAGAACGCACAGGTTCACCAAAGGCGAAGAAAATTCTGCAAAACTGGCCAGAATTTTTGCCGAAATTCTGGCAGTTAGTTCCACCTTCTGAAGCTGATAGTCCAGAAGCTAATCCCGAAAAAACAACTGAGTTCAGTTTAGTGACTAGTCATTAGACATCGGAATAAAAATCACGTAGGCACAATTCACGAATTGTGTCTACCAATGATTTTCGGTAAGAAAAATTCAATGTATAGATTGAAATATTAGCGCCGACTTACTTAAGTCTTTTCTTGCTAACTGAACTGGATTGATTTATGAACGCCAACCAAATACCTTTATGATCATAAATATAGCTATACTTGCACCTGTTGCCCCTACTATACCCGGAATTAAAGATATCAAATGAAATTGGGCAGAACCAATAATTATTTTAGCTATTCCATGATGAAAATCAATAATTAGTTCAAATATTTCATTTGGATTTTTAAATGAAGAATTAAGCAAAATATAGATTAATGCACCTTCATACCCTCCTATAGCCCCAATTAATAGTCTAAATATTTCAATAAAAAATTACTTTTCTTTGTGATAATTAGAGTAGCTATCCCAGCAAATGCTCCTCCAAAAAAAATTAGTCCAAAGAGTGTTGTAACAAATATTAAAAACTCTAGAGTGCTTGGTGGTTCAGGAAAAGGCGATCCAAATAATATTGTGAGAAGTCTTGATAATGTTAGACTGTCTGGTTGCCACATAATAAATAATTATTGCTTTTTGTTAGCAAGCAACTTTTGGTCAGTATCTTCTATTTCTAAAAGTTCAGGAATAGTAACAAAACGATAGCCTTGCTTTCTAAAATTGCTAATAATTTCTGGTAAAGCTTGTATAGTTCTAGAACGGTTCCCACCGCCATCATGCATTAGCACAATCCCACCAGGTTTTGAATCTTTAATCACGTTATTGATCAACTTCGGTACAGCTGGCAACTTGTAGTCTGTGGAGTCAGCCGACCACATCACCACAGTATATTTCTCTCCTTTAGCATAAGCAGCTAATCCATTGTGCAGGATGCCCCCAGGCGGTCGGAACAGATTTGTTTTAGCACCTGTAACCTGATAAATTAGGTCTTCTGTGCGATCAATTTCAAAAGCAGCTGCTTGTGGATTAAAGAAGTGATACCAGTGATGCCAAGTATGATTGCCAATGACGTGACCTTGAGCAACAATCTGCTTTCCTATCTCTGGATAATTTTTCAGATTCTGCCCGACGACAAAAAACGTCCCTTTGATATTATTTGATTTCAGAATATCTAGCACTTTCTCTGTGGTTTCAGGCCAAGGACCATCATCAAAGGTGAGAGCAATTACTTTCTCACCCTGAGTGAGTTTTGCAGCATTAATTATTGCCCCTTGAAAACGTGATGGCACAGGGTAGGATAGTCCCTTTGTTTGTGCTTCTTGCTGCCAACTTGTAAGCATCGCCGCCTTTAATTTCTCAATGCGCTGCTGAGTTCCAACGTTTGCAGCTACATCCTTGACATTTATACTTTGTCTATTCTGAGCCTCGGAAGCATTTGGCCTTAGAAGCATCATGAAAGCAAGGCTAAAAACACCACATAAGGCAAGCAGTGCAATTAATATGCCTTCTGGCCACAGAAACGACTTATTGTTTTCCACCTCATAGCTCCTTCAAAGATCGAACCATCAACCACGGTTATGACGGTATGTTATAGCACATTTTTTTAGATATTTAGATACAGTTGCTTTCTGGTAATCCTGAAAATTGGAATTGAGACTAACAGAAATTCACAATCGAGAAGAGAGACTATAGGCTTTAACTGAAATCTAGATGCCCTAAATTTGGACGAATGCTTATACAATACTTGGTACTGTTTAATGCCAACCCACTCATAAAAGGCAGGGTCTGCACTTCCACATTCTTGCCGCTAGCTCTCAGAAGCAGCACAATCAGATAATTAGTCACACCCCAAAATCCTCTTAATAGCAGTTCTGAATTAGTTACTGTCTTTCACTTCACCGCTAAGGCAGCATTATCCTTTCAAGTTTTATAGCTTTGCAAATAAGATCAGCTAAACTGTCGCGCCTACAATTTGCACTTTTTGCGGGCTGAAGTTTTTATAGCAAGACTTCCTAACAAGAAAGTTGTATAATTTATAACTTAATGAATTATTTCATTAACATACAAAACTATTTACAAGGGGCGGAGTGTCTTTCAAAAAAGAGTCTAATAAACTATTAGTTCTATTCTTGATAAGATATATTTTACTCCCTGCTGCCATTGCTTCCTTTTTAAGAAAAAGTTAAATTTTTAACTGACAGAATCTAGCCCTGTAGTTTCTCTGAAATAGAGAGACGAAAATTGATTCAATATAGTTTCTCATTGCCAAGGGGCACTTATTCGTTAATCTAGATACTTTTGACTCATTTCGCAAAAATAATTTTCTCGGCAGTTTAGCTGTATTCTTGATGCTGATATTTTAGCCGTTAATGTTTTTCTCGATATATTATTAATAGTACAATATTATATGCGCTGTCACCGTAGAATTACGGGACTTAATCGCATTCATATAGGCAAAGTTTTCAAATCGTAATAGTATGGGATGTATCTATTGAAGCATGAAATCTACATTTAAATCCCATATTTTTGATTAATTACACTTGATTAAGCTAATTTTATGTATTTAAAAGTACCTCAAAATGCAGATGAATTTTATGTAATATCACTTAATAATACCAAAATATATTTTCTTCCAACTGAGCCTCCAGCAAGACTGCCCTCTGCCTTTTTTCGGTAAAGTGAAGCAGATATTGTCAGACATTCGGTAAACTCTTTTGCCACTCAACGACCAATTTTATGCTCAAAGAAAAAACCGACTGGCTGTATCGCTCTACCAATAGGTAACAGCTTTTTTAGTAGGAAGAAACAAAAGCGTAAGTTATCTCATAACTTGCCTTATAATTGCAGCAATTAGAATTAAAATTTTCAATTATCTATCTAGGAATCCTAATCATCAGCTTATATTGCCTTAGACAGGTCATAGTTTATTTACAGTATTTTTGCTTATCTTTGGTAGATGCAATAACTGTATTATTTAATATCTGTATGGATTCGTGCAGAACCCACCTTCCCTATCAGTATACCTTTTGAGTCAAAATAATCAAGGTATTTGTCCCACTTCTGAAACTGGCTAGAAACTTTTATGATTCCTCACGAAAGTGATGTAAAAGAAGAGCGTGCGTCGTTAAAAGTATGGCGTAGTTGGCAAGAAAATCTGATTTTAATTGCGATCGCACTGTGTTTGGCATTCTTAATCAGGACTTTTATCGCCGAACCGCGCTATATACCTTCTGACTCGATGTTACCCACCTTACATACTGGCGATCGCTTGGTAGTTGAAAAAATCTCCTACCATTTTCACCCTCCCATAACTGGGGATATTATTGTTTTTCAGCCACCCGCAGAACTACAACGTCGAGGATATCCCAAAGACCAAGCGTTTATCAAGCGGGTTATTGGCCAGCCTGGTGAAGTAATTAGTGTTGCTTCTGGCAAAGTCTACCTTAACGGTCAACCCTTGGCAGAAGACTACATCGCGGAACCTCCAAATCAGCCATATCAACCAGTAAAAGTCCCAGAAGACGAATTTTTTGTTATGGGAGATAATCGCAACGATAGTAATGACTCTCGCTATTGGGGCTTTTTACCCAGAAAAAATGTCATCGGTCGGGCAACGTTTCGCTTTTGGCCTCTCGATCGCATTGGGTTCATTTAATCAGTTTTGGATTTGAGATTTTTCTTTCAATCCAAAATTGCTAGAGTTAGGAGTTATTTTAAGACTTCTAACTTTTAACTTAAAACCTCAAATAATACATTATCTGAGCGATCGCATCACCAGTTAACTCCAACCGCCGTTGGAAATCAGCCAGGTTACGGTAAGGCCCGGCTGATTGCCGATTTTGCACCACTGTTTGGGCTAGAGACAAATCTATAAATGGAATCTGTGCTAACTTTTCAACGGTTGCTATGTTTGGGTTGACTAAATGGGTCGGATTTTCTAAAGATTCGTGGTCATAGTAAATAAAATTCAGCAGAGGCGTTAAAGGCTCTAGTCGCGGTGCTGGTATAGCCAAAGCCGCAGCGATATCTTCAATACAGTAAAATTTCACACCCGATCGCGAAAGTTCCACAAGCGATCGCGCTTGGTGAATTGACAAACCTGGTAGGCGTAACCAATCATCTACAGTCGCTTGATTAGCATCAATGCGAATACCTAATTTTGCCGCTATCTGAATTTCTTCCCCAGATTGTAGGCGATAGTAGGGATCGTTGAGGAGCTTGGCACGGAGTTTTTGCAGCCTGGGGTTCAAAGGTAGCCAGTTATTCATGATTGTTGCTTACCTCAAGAAATCTGGTCTAGCAATTGGCGGCGCTTTTGCTCAAATTCATACTCTGAGATTAGTCCATCTTGGCGTAGAGCATCTAACTCACGCATTGCCTCAGCGATCGCTCCTACGTGATTACTCATCCTGAGTGAGTTCTTTACCCCTAACTTGCCTAGATTAAAATTGCGATCGAAAGCTTCTTCGTCTTGAGCTAAATACCAAACTCCCTCAATCGCACTAGCTACCTTGGGGATCGGCGTCCAGGAAAGCAACACATACAAAACACCCCACAACGGCTGTCCCAGATAGAATTTATGTAATCCTGAAATTGTCAGTGTGCCAGAAAAAGCTAAAACGGCGGCAACACTTCGGCTTTTGCGTTTAGTCAACATATTCCTAACAAATATACCAATACCACAGTTATTACAATAAGACAGTCAAAAGGCACAGAAACAATTCAAAACTCACTCATTCAAAATTCCAAATGTTCGCGTAGCGTCTCGTAAGTAGTTGTGCAAAATTAAATATATATTTGTTATTGCGAGTGGAGCGTTCGCGGTAGCGTCTCGTAGAGAAGCGGAATGAAGCAATCGCAAGGGTTTGGGATTGCTTCTCTACATTTCATTTCGCTCGCAATGACATAAATAAATTTGCGTAACCACTTACAGAAGAAAAGTAATTCTACTAAACATCCTAGCTATATTGCCAAATTTCTAATTACTAGTGGCCATATAAATTCATTTTAGTCAACTAACCTGTCTTGCCCTTCGGACTTTTGGAGTCGGAAATCCCACGACTTAGTATTTGAAGAAATTTCAGTAAGTTCCACAGACCTTTATTTAAGTCGGTTTAGCGAGGGGAAACCTTCTCAAGTCAAGTGTTGAAATTTCGGTAACAAACCGTACTAAAACCGAAGCTTCGTGACTAGATTACTCCCCTAGACTAAAATAAAAATAGAAGTAAAACTATTAAGCTACTGAGTCTGGGCACTCAGTTTAATATAAGCAATATGGGATTCTTCGATTCTGAGATAATTCAGCAAGAAGCAAAACAGCTGTTTGAGGATTATCAAGCGCTGATCAAGCTTGGTAACAACTACGGCAAATTTGACCGCGATGGCAAAAAGCTGTTTATTGAGCAAATGGAAGCCATGATGGATCGGTATCGCATCTTTATGAAGCGCTTCGAGCTATCAGAAGATTTCATGGCACAAATGACAGTAGAACAACTGAAAACGCAATTAGGTCAGTTCGGTGTCACTCCGCAACAAATGTTTGACCAAATGCACCTTACTTTAGAACGGATGAAAGCCGAGCTAGAAAAACAGCCTTAGTCAATTTTAGATTTTGAATTTTGGATTAGCAATTAATCCAAAATCTAAAATCTAAAATCTAAAATCTAAAATTATTGTGACTTGGGACGAGAAAACTGCGAAGTTGGCTTGAAGTTTTCTACTGGTACGTTCTTAAGTGCCTTCTGCATAAAATCTTTCCAAATGGGAGCGACCATAACACCACCTGTGGCATGGTCAGCTAATTGTCTGTTGTCGTCTCTCCCTACCCAGACAGCAGTTGTTAACTGTGGCACAGTACCAACAAACCAAATATCCTTTTCTGATGATGTTGTTCCCGTCTTCCCTGCGGCTGGGCGACCTATAGCAGCCCCTTTACCTGTACCTTCAGAGATTACCGATCGCATCACATCGATAATGGCTGCTGAAGCCCAAGGATCGAGAACTAGCTGGGGTTTCGGGGTATTGTCTAGCAACACGTTACCACTACTATCGGTGACACGGGCAATTACAGTTGGTGGAGATTGCCAGCCATAATTAGCAAAAGTAGCATAGGCACTAGCCATTTCCAGAGGGGTGACACCAATTGCACCAAGTGGCAAAGAAGACACAGGCGCCATCGGACTCATAATCCCCAAGGTACGGCAGGTTTCTATGACTCTATTCATGCCCACAGCCTTACCAACCTTGATCACGGGAATGTTGCGCGATTGGGCTATAGCTGTGCGGATTGGCATAGCTCCCCTAAAAGTGCCATCATAATTTCTCGGAGAGTACATACCGTTACCATCTCGATAGCTAACTGGAGAATCTACTACCGTTGAGTCTGGCGTATATTTACCACTAGCAAAAGCAGTATAATATACAAACGGTTTAAAAGAAGATCCGGGCTGGCGTTCAGCTTGAGTTGCACGATTGAACTCGCTGGACTTAGGATCTATACCACCCACCAGTGCTTTGATAAAATGTGTGCGCGGATCAATTGCCACCAAGGCCATTTGATTCTTAGATAATCCCTGCTCTAGTAGTAATTTATGCCACTTACTGACAGTTTCTTCTGCCATCATTTGGAAGTCGGCATCAACTGTAGTTTGAACTCGCATCCCGCCTTTGAGTAGTGTCTCACGCCCAAACTTCTTAGCTAACTCCTGCGCTACAGTATTGGTTACATAGGGTAGGGCACTACCTTGAAAGGATTTGATTCTACCAAGTTTGATTTCTTGCTTGAGAGCATCGTCATACTCTGACTGGCTGATCCAGTTTAATTCCAGCATCCGTCCCAGCACTTCTTTTTGTTTCTGTTTTGCCAGCTTCATGCTCACAAACGGGCTGAACTCTTCTGGTGCTTGGATCAAACCCGCCATCATTGCTGACTCACCCAAGCTTAAATATTCTGCTGACTTATTAAAGTAACTGCGTGCCGCCGTTTGTACACCATAATTGTTATGACCCCAATAAACTTGATTGAGGTACATTTCAAAAATTTGGTCTTTATTGAGAATTTGCTCTAACCGGATTGCCAGCACCGCCTCTGCTAACTTGCGGGTAAAGGCACGCTTGTGAGATAAAAACAGGTTTTTTACCAATTGCATGGTAACAGTAGAGCCACCCTCTCGGACTCCACCTGCTGCGGCGTTAACTACAATAGCACGCCCAACCCCGACGGGGTTAATACCGTGGTGATCGTAAAAGTGGCTATCTTCACTTGCCAATACCGCCCGTTTGAGATTCGGGGAAATTCTATCTAGGGGTACGACTTCCCGGTTGGCTTCCCCGTGAATACTCGTTAAAAGTTTACCCTTAACGTCATAGATGTAAGTCGTTTCTGAGGGAAAGAAGTTACGTAGCTGTCTCACATCTGGCAAATTACGGAAACTAATGGCTAAACCAACCAGTCCTCCGGCTACAATAGAACTTGCCAGCATGGTGATTGAAAGCAGAGTACCGCCAGTTACCTGACCGACCCCTTTCATAAACTCAAAACCTGATGAAGCCCGACGTTGTGGCTGCTTATCTTCAAAAGTCCTAGACGACGACACGGCTATTACACTTCCTCACTTGTAAATTTAACTGTAATTGATTGGGCGAAGCAAGGCGGTTAATTTTTTGCAATTATAGTAGTTTGGCAGATGAGAAAGTGGATAAATTGCAAGTGTTTATAACCAACTTAACTTCTAGTGTGCAAAACATAGCTAACAGTGGATTTTCTAGTATGACGCAAGATTTTGCTTGGCTGCGTCGTGGTGTAGTAGAAGTTTTCCCACAACCAGTTGATGTTAACAGTGAAAGTCTAGAAAAGCGCTTGGTAACTACAAACCAACCTTTGAGGATCAAATTGGGGATTGATCCTACAGGTACTGATATTCATCTTGGTCATAGCATACCAGTACGAAAACTGCGAGCGTTTCAAGATGCAGGCCATATAGCAGTTCTAATTATTGGAGATTTTACCGCACGCATTGGTGATCCGACAGGTAAATCTGAAGTGCGTCGTCAGCTTACAGAAGCAGATGTAGCTCAAAATGCTCAAACTTATCTTGACCAAGTACGTCCTATCTTGGATTTTGACACACCAGGAAGGTTAGAGGTGCGCTATAACTCCGAATGGCTGTCTGGGCTAAACTTAGAGAAAATTTTGGAGTTACTCTCGACGATGACGGTGGGGCAGATGTTGGCGAAGGAAGGATTTGCCGATCGCTATAAAAAAGAGAACCCGATTTTTATCCATGAGTTCCTCTACCCGTTGATGCAAGGTTTTGATTCGGTTGCAGTTGAGGCAGATGTGGAATTGGGAGGGACTGATCAGAAATTTAACATTGCTGTGGGCAGAGATTTGCAGCGCCATTTTGGTCAAAAGCCCCAGTTTGGGATGCTACTGCCAATTTTGATTGGCACAGATGGGGTGCAAAAAATGTCCAAGTCTTTGGGTAATTATATTGGGTTGTCGGAACATCCAGGGCAAAAGTACCAGAAGTTACAAGGAGTTCCAGATAATCTCCTGTCACAGTATTTTGAACTGTTGACGGATTTACCTTTGGATAAACTGCCAGAAAATCCCCGCGATCGCCAAACACTCCTAGCATGGGAAATTGTCAAACAGTACCACGGCGAAACCGCAGCCCAAGAGGCAAAAGAAGCAGCGCAAAGCGGCGGCAAAGAAGGTGCAGTTCCAGAATTTTCTCTTTCTTCTGGCGTGCAGCAGTTTCCGACTAAGTTAGCTTATATTCTCAATGTCACTGGCTTGTGCAAAAGTACCGGAGAAGGAAAGCGGAAAATTCAAGAGGGTGGGGTGCGCTTAGATGGCGATCGCATTACCGATGTCGATATTACTTTTGCTGATCCCGGTGAGTTACAAGGTAAGGTTTTACAAGTTGGGAAAAATAAGTTTGTGCGCTTAGTTTAAATGGGGAGTGGGGAGTAGGGAATGGGGAGTGGGGAATTGCAAATGAACGCAGAACAACGAGTTATTGTGCCTTTGGATGTGCCAGATGAACAAAGTGCGATCGCTCTTATAAATCAACTTCCGCAAGTCGTTTGGTGGAAGGTAGGCTTAGAGTTGTTTACCAGCACTGGCCCGAAAATTCTGGAACTGTTAAAGTCCCGACAAAAGCGCATTTTCCTAGATTTAAAGTTTCACGACATCCCGAACACAGTCGCTGGTGCTTGTCGTAGTACAGCTAATTATGGGGTAGATTTGTTGACAATTCATGCTTCATGTGGTATAGATGCTCTCAAAGCTGCAACAGAGGCGGCGCAACAAGGGGCTGCCCAAGCGGGTGTAAAACCGCCTAAGTTAATTGCTATTACTTTGTTAACGAGTATTTCTGCTAGACAGTTGGCGTTTGATTTAAAGATTCCCCTAGAATTACCAGAATACGCCCTAGAAATGGCATTAATGGCTCAAAAGGCGGGATTGGATGGGGCAGTTTGTTCGCCCCAAGAAGTTGCACAACTACGGCAAACTTGTGGAGATGACTTTTTACTTGTTTGTCCGGGGGTTAGACCAACTTGGGCAGATAAAGGTGATCAAAAGCGATCGCTCACCCCAGCACAAGCAATCATTGCTGGTGCAGATTATCTAGTGATTGGGCGTCCCATTACTACTGCTACTGAGCCGGAGTTAGCCTGGAAGCGGATTTCTGAGGAGTTAAGCACGGTGGCATGAAGCTAAGAGTCAGTGAAAAACTGCCAGACATGCAGGGTGTAGGCGAGAGTAATTCTGCCTCTTCGCTCACCAAGAGAAGTTATAGTTGCCTTTTAGCTTGTGGATTCTGGGTTTTAGTCTCAAATAGCCTTGCTTATCCAGCGTTCTCGACAAATCTCGCCCCTAAACTCTCTGCGATCGCACCAAAGGAAAATGTCAACGGTGGGGTGAGGTCTTTGTGTTCTGAGCAAAATTTAGAAACATTAACTATACAGCTACTGCAAGATTTACCTAGTTATACTAATCGCGCTAGTCAACGCGCCCGCCGCCTCAGTAGAAGCAGTGATGTTTACAGTTATATGCTAGTGGCAGGAAGACCGGAGTTGACTCCTCTGCCGCTTAACCTTGAAGAATATAGTGCAGATGCGCCAAAAAGTACTGCATCAGGAGTTGAGCAAGTTTTCTTTACTACCTTGGAGCGCCAGTACATAGCAAAGAAAGCGGTAGAATTGCAGGAATTCCACTGGCTGTTGTTGACTAAAACTAAAAGTGGTTGGCAACTAGTGATGATGTTTTCTCAAATTGGTTCCCATTCAGCACAGCAACCACTATCCCCGCCACGCGATAGTAGTAACGGTACCGTTGCCCAAGGGGTTAAAACTTGGTTACGGGATTGTCAAGCGGGAAGTGTACGTCAAAAAAAACCTAATTCCAAATCTTCGTAAATTAGGAGAATATTAAATAATGTCTAAAATACTCACTCAAATTCTCTATGAACAGGATTATCACTTGTGGTTAGAAACTACATTGAAACAATTGCAAAAACGAGATTTAGAGTATCTTGATTGGGATCATTTGATTGAAGAGATTGAAAGATTGGGTAACGAACAGAAATACAAGCTCGAAAGTTATCTACTGCAACTTCTCAAACATTTGCTTTTGTATCAACATTGGAGTCTTCCTGAATGTAAAAATCATTGGGAAGTGGAAATTGATAATTTCCGGGTGGAACTCAGGAAATTAACTAAATCTCAAAACCTCTACAGCTATCTGCTCACAGTGCTTGAAGAAGTCTACATTGATGCGCTACGACAAGCAAAAAAGAAAAGTGGATTGAATTGTTTTCCACAAACTTGTCCTTATAGCATTGAGCAAATTTTAGATGTGGATTATTTACCACCATTTGTTTAGGGACTTGCAAATAAAAAAATACTCAACTACTTCTTGTGGGGTGGGCGACACGAGAGCCTTTGCTTTATTGATAAAAAAAAGTTTTAAGAGCCATTACTTTGATACCATTTCTTTGTAAAGCTGCGCCAAACCCTTTTAACTTCTTTCTTTCTTTCTTTCTTTCTTTCTTTCTTTCTTCGCGTCCTTCGCGTCCTTCGCGGTTCGTTTTTCTTTCTTGTACTTAAATATGGTTTAGCGCATCTTCATACAGAATTGGTATGAAATACTCTGGCGCGGCATAGCCCCTTGTTAAAGGTAGGCAAACTTGCACCACAGTGTACTAGTTCCTTTTATAATGATGCATCAGCTAACTAGCCTGTATCAGTATGATTTGACCTATGTATTTGGGAAGATTTTTAGGAAATATAGCTGATAAATAGGTAAAAAAAAGCAGACATTATTTAAAAACGAATGCTGGCTTGAATATAAGCGTTGTAACTGCCGTTTTTTGGCGATAACATGGGAATAAGTTGATTTTAAGCTTCTCAAACCGCGTTTAGCGTCAGTTTTTTTATGGACATTCAGTTAATCAACATTGGTTTTGGTAACATCGTGTCTGCCAACCGAGTAGTTGCCATTGTCAGTCCAGAGTCTGCCCCAATTAAGCGGATTATTACCGATGCACGGGACAGAGGTCAACTGATTGATGCAACTTACGGTCGTCGGACTAGGGCTGTAATTATCACCGATTCTAGCCACGTAATTCTGTCGGCGATTCAGCCGGAAACGGTAGCGAATCGCTTTGTGATTTCCCGCGAGCATCAGACTGTAGATAATTAACTAGCAGTGGGTTATTCCCACTTCTATTTGCACCCTATCGGCAGTACCATGTGAATTAGACAAGTTTTCTGTCACCCTTGCGACAAATTGTTTAGTCAATAGTGGGCTAGACCAGGAACACAAGACTAATGAATAATATCTATTGATTGATTCACAGGTTGAAGGGATGATGCCAGTTTTACCCATCCAAAGTAGTGCTACTACCGAAGAATATTTACATTTAGGCAGGTTAATTGTTTTAACTGGCCCCAGTGGGGTCGGTAAAGGCACTTTAATGCGATCGCTCTTACAACGTCATTCGGAACTATATTATTCCGTATCCGTAACAACTCGTTCTCCCCGTCCAGGGGAAATCGATGGCAAAAATTATTATTTTATTAGCCGCAGTAAGTTTCAACAATTAGTTGCTGAAGGTGAATTTTTGGAATGGGCAGAATTTGCTGGTAACTATTACGGCACTCCCCGTGAAGCTGTGCTTAACCAAATTAATTCCGGTAAGTTGGTAGTGCTGGAAATTGAACTAGAAGGGGCAAGACAAATTCGTGCTTCCTTCCCCAGTGCCCTGAGAATCTTTATTCTACCGCCTTCCTTTAATGAATTGGAGAAACGGATACGCTCTCGCGCCCAAGACTCCGAAGAAGCGATCGCCCGTCGTCTGCGTCGTGCCAAAGTAGAAATTCAAGCCGCAGATGAATTTGATATTAAAATCGTTAATGACGATTTTGAAACTGCTTTAAATGAGATTGAAGCGGTTTTGTTTAAATAAGTTTGGAGAGACGCGATTAATCGCGTCTGTACAGGAGTTAGGAATTTAAACTCCAAACTCCTAACTCCAAACTCCTAACTTCTAAATTAACCAAATAGACCTTGAATTAGTCCCAGATTACTAGTCAAAAAGTAAGCGACTACTGCACCACCAATACCACCAATCAAAAAAGAACTGGCGAAATTGTTCCAGCTTTCTTTAGAGTTAAAAGCATCTGCCGGAGGCTTGGGTACGGTAACACTAGGAAGTGCTTTGGGAGGATTGCTATTCGCATACAGGGATAAACCAGCCGTGAGAAGCACAACCAAGCCGATAGCTGACAGTAACCCAGCTAAGTTAGCATTATTTGTGTCCCGCAGTGGCCCCAATTTGGCAAAGGGGCCAAATATCCAGTAACCATGAGCTGCTCCTATTTCTAACGCACGTCTACCCGCGCTAAGACCTGGGCGATAGGCAGGTAAGTTATTAATGTACCACCTGCTTAAGGGAGAAGAATTAATCGGGGTTTCTAGGTTCCCTAGCTGTGGATCGCCGAATGGGGGAAAAACAACCTCCCGATTTCTGGGATCGCTAGGAAGATTCTTTGATGCATCTACTGCTTGTGCCATATTTTATGTTCGCCTCTAAATTAAAATGTTGGCATTTTTATATTAATAATAATTGTGGCTAAAGATGTCTTTTAGCTAGGAAGTTTAGAAAAATTAATTTAGCTAGTTTTTTAGCTCTGAAACTCGCGATCTGTAAAGAAAATCACGAGTTTCAAAAAACTATTTTTGCCGCCTATCTTGGTGATAATTCTGCCTAATTAAGCTGAATACATCAATTACACAATATTAGGCAAAAAGCAAGACATTCAACTGCCCTAAATCCCATTTGACACTTATGGCAGTGGGTGGAAAAGTAGGTCGGGGAAAAAGGCGTTGATTTCAATCAACAGAACTGCTGTGAGCGACAGCCAGATGGTAGCTGCCACGGGCGCTGTGGAAAGGAATTTAATCAAATAAGCTGATTGGTCGCTTTTGTCTGCCATGAATTTAGTCTCCAAAACCAATAAATTAGTTAAGCTGATTTAGCGTGGGGAAATGGGAATTTCTGAATCCTTGGCTGTTAATTTTCCAGAGAGAAACTCTTGGAGTGCTGCTACTGGCCAAGTAAAGCCTGACGCCATGATAGGTAGTGCCAAACCAAGATCGATTTGGACTTCTTTGAGTTCAGTGTTAGGTTCCTTTTTGATCGTTTGCAGATAGGCACGACCTACCCAACCAATCCAACCAGCAATATATAGAAAGAGAATGCTAGGGATCAGGAAGTCACCAGCATGATCTAAACGACCATCAACAATCAGGTGGGGGTAACCCTCAGGCCCACACAGCTCTTGAGAATAACGCTCAAATCGCTTTATCCCAGATTGGGGGTCACCAGTGGTATTACGGGCATTAGCTGCTAGCTGTTGAAAAGCGGGATTGTCTCTACAGGGTGTCAAATTAGCCCCTAAAGCTTTTGCTGGGGGGGCAAAATTCAACCAAAGACAAATCGCTAACATCAAAGCAAACAATCGTCGCATAGAGTTGTTTCCTTTTATTACAAAACAAAAAGTTCTTTGTACAAAACGAAGCGGCTTGTACAGTTGTTTATTTGCATAACTAGGAAGTCATCATACTCTTGGGTGGGAACCGAGTAAAGTTTAAGTAAATAAAAGTTAAAGTTTCTCAACCAAAATAAAGCGCTGAGTTTTGAGTGCCGAGTATAAGAATTGTTGTTGTAGGGTAGTAAAGAAGGAAGATTTTCTCTCTATTATTCAGGATTCCAGACTCAGCACTCATTACTCCCAATGGCAACCGTTTTAGCAATAGAAACAAGCTGTGATGAAACTGCCGTCGCAATTGTTAACAATCGTAAAGTTTACAGCAGTATCGTCGCCTCCCAAATTTCTGTCCATCAGCAGTATGGTGGGGTAGTGCCAGAAGTAGCATCTCGCCAGCACTTGGAAACGATAAATGTTGCGATCGCTCAAGCCCTTGAGCAAGCCAAACTAGACTGGGAGAAAATTGACGCAATTGCCGCCACTTGCGCCCCTGGACTCGTAGGAGCGCTATTGGTGGGGTTAACTGCTGCCAAAACCCTGGCGATGGTACACAACAAACCATTTTTGGGAGTTCATCACCTCGAAGGTCACATTTACGCAACTTATTTGAGCGAATCAACTTTAAATCCCCCTTTCCTTAGCTTACTGGTTTCAGGCGGACATACAAGCTTGATTTATGTCAAAGATTGTGGTAATTACGAAACCTTGGGACAAACCCGTGATGATGCTGCGGGTGAAGCCTTTGATAAAGTGGCGCGATTGTTAAAGCTGGGTTATCCGGGTGGGCCAATAATTGACAAACTGGCACAAGCGGGGAATCCTCAAGCCTTCGCTTTGCCATCCGGAAAAGTTTCTCTACCGGGCGGTGGGTTTCATCGTTATGATACGAGTTTTAGTGGGTTAAAAACGGCTGTATTACGTTTAGTGCAGCAGTTAGAGAAAGATGGTGGAGAAGTGCCAGTGGCAGATGTAGCAGCTAGCTTTCAGGAAACCGTAGCGCGATCGCTAACCAAAAGAGCGATCGCCTGTGCCCTAGACTATGGTCTAGACACAATTGCTATTGGTGGCGGTGTAGCAGCTAATAGCGGGTTGAGAAAAAACCTCCAAGCCGCCGCCGTTGAAAATAACCTACGCGTCCTATTTCCTCCCCTGAAATTCTGTACTGATAATGCCGCCATGATCGGCTGTGCCGCATCTGACCATCTATCTTGTGGTCATACATCCCCCCTGACACTCGGCGTTGAGTCTAGGTTAGCGCTTACCCAGGTGATGAAGTTGTATCAAAGAAGTTGAGTAGTATGCCCAATGCCCAATAACTATTGACTCTTGACTCTTGACCGGATGTGATCAGCTACTGCATCCGGCTGTTCCAACATAGCCAGGTGTCCGCAATCAGGAATTTCCAAAACATTGTCACCACAATATTGGAACAGTCTGTGAAAGCTAGCTAAATGGCGCACATACTTGGGTTCCATAACCTTATCTTCAGCACCAGCCAAAAAATAAACTGGCTGCTTCAATTGCGATACTAGCTCAGGTAAACGATTGATTTCTTCCTCAGTTGTGGAGTCTAACAAAGCTCCAAGAGCTGCTTCCGGGTCAGCCACAACGAAATCAATCAGGCGCTGACGTGCCCAATAGCGCTCCAAAGGATGTGCCACACTGGCTCTAGTAAACAGCAAATCAATCAAAGGCACTTGAGACAGCCAACGCGGGCGGACTTGCAAAAATTTCTGACCCGCGGAGCGAAACTGCTCAAAAGCTTCTTTGAGGTAAATACCACCGCCAGCGTTGATACAGATAACTCCCTTAACACACTCAGGTATTTGATCTGCTCCCCAAAGAGCGATCGTACCTCCTAAAGAGTGACCAATGAGCCAAGCACTGTTAATATTCAGCTGTTTCAGGAGAATTGCTAAATCCTGAGCATAGGCAGCAGGAGTATAAACAGAATCGAAAGGTGAGCCAACCGCACTACCGGAGATGGACGTAAGACTCAGAGACGTTTGTGCCCGACTAAAATCGGTTTTTACCTGGGACTGGGATTCACCAAAACCCCGCAAATCATAGGAAAGGCACTGCAAATCATCTGATAGGCGGGAAATCACAGGTTGCCAATATCCACGGCTATTGAGCCAACCGTGAATAAATACTAAAGCATGGGGGCAGGAGGTGGGAGCCGTTAGCTCGTATGCGTGTTGAACGCCCAAGATTTCGATAGTTGCCATACTTATATCGTACCCCTAAGGGCGGGTGCGACTAAATACGGAGTGCGAAGAGTTAGAAGTTAGGAGTGAGGAGTTGTTAATTTTTAACTCATAACTCATAACTCTTCACTTTTATCATTTACCTAGCAACCTCTGCCGCACCCCTTCAGCAATTTTGTGACCGAGATATTCAGGAATGAGGCTTTCATTTGGCCCCAACAAGTAAAGAATTAGCCGTGTACGTCCGCGCCAAACCAGTAAATTGGCATTGACTACCAACAAGTCTTCCTGCCAGATGGCGTACATCACTTTGTAAAATAATCCTGGTTGATTATCGGCTTCAATCACTAGGGCAGGGAGATGAAAGACCGGATCGACATAGAATTCAGTTTGTACCTGCTCTAAGCCAGTATCAAGATTGAATTCTACTGCTAGCATCTCTTCTACCTCAAACCGACCTCCTAAAGCCTCGCGAATGGCGCGACAGACATTTTCTGCGGTTTTGTCGGTCAAGGCTTTACTACCACGAGACACCAACAGTTTGATAAAAACTAACATCGGCGGACGGATCTGACCGTATAGACTCAGACCGTGGATAGTCAACCCATAAGCTGCTAGTACACCAAAAATATCGCTGAGGAGAAAAGACTGGTTGCGGTAAGCAAAATGCAAGGCACTTTTGCTACCTTCCGGTTTCAGTTCAATAACAGCGCGTCTAGTTTTATAAAGACGGTAGGCTAACCGTAAATTTTGCAGTTGAATCTCACTGCTGACGAATTGCTCATAAAACTGGGGAAACGCTCGGTTAAAGCGCTTTAGGAGTTCCAGTGTTGAAGATTTTAAACCAGAAGCCATTGTTAAGGGTAAGACTCGCTTGCTTTCATCACCTGGGGACTAGGGGCTGGGTGTTGGGTGTTGGGTGTTGGGGACAAGGGGGACAAGGGGGACAAGGGGGACAAGGGGGACAAGGGGGATAACAAAAGAGTGTTCTCTTGTCCCCAATCTCCAATGCTCCATGCCCAATCCCTTGTATACAATTCACTCCTAAGCTAACGTGCATTTAAGCTCTATACGAGCAATTGCCAGGATTAAGTTTTCCATTTTGAATGAGTGAATGAGTGAATGAGTGAATTGTTTATATCCTTACCCTTTTGGTGAATTTCTCCTAGCCTTTACCGAAAAATTGGGTCTAAAGCCCCGGACTTATAAGACGGCTTTTATGGTAGGATCAGGTGTCTCAGGTAGAATAACCGCCAATACAGGACGACTTAAATAAGTGAAACACGATAGTCCGGGAAATAATAGTCGATGAAAGAGGAAACCTAAATAGTAATATTTAGAATTCCCGCCCGTTCACGCCGGGGCGAACGTCAAAACAAAATGCTAAAGTTGAAAATGATTGGTGTGAAACACGCTCTAACTAGCTGTTGCCATTGCAAATCCCGAAAGCAACCGAAAAAATTTGAGTGTCAGGGGTAGTAAATGGGGGTAGCGATGTTAAACGTAAATCAACACTCCTGAGAGTGGAAACCAATTCAGTTATACTACCCGAACCACGTTGGCATGGGTTTTTGGAAAACTTGGTTTAGTACTCCTGAATCTGTAGCTACAACTAGGACAAATCCTTTTGAAGAGCATACAGCGCAAACTGCGGGTAACTCCAACCCCAGCAGCATTAGCGAAGCTTCTTCAAAGGACGCTCGCATCGTTTTCAGTACGGAGCGAGACATTGACCTGTATGAGCTAGAAGAACTCTGTGATGCAGTTGGTTGGTCGCGTCGTCCTCTAAGAAAAGTGAAAAAAGCTATTGAGCATAGTTTTCTTGTCGCCTCAATGTGGCAGGTGAGAGGAAACCAAAAGCGGCTCATTGGTTTTGCCCGCGCTACCTCAGATCACGCGTTTAATGCCACTATTTGGGATGTGGTGGTTCACCCAGACTTTCAAAGTCAAGGACTGGGCAAGGCACTGATGAAATACGTTCTCAAAAAACTTAGGAGTGAAGAAATTAGTAATGTCACTCTCTTCGCTGACCCGCATGTTGTAGATTTCTACCGAACTATGGGGTTTATGGCTGATCCGGAAGGCATCAAAGGCATGTTCTGGTATCCTCACTAGCGCTCAATCAAAATAAAACCCGATTTGCACAATAAAATCAGGTATAGCAAAAATCTATTATTTTGATGTGGTTTTGTAAGGTTCAGCCGACGAAGGCGCAAGTAGTATATATTATCTTGTAAAACTAAGTCGGCAAAAAACCTTTATCAGTTTAACAATCTAATCTATCTTATTTTGACAAAAGATGAAAAAGATTAGACATAAGCAGTGTTATCTGATATAATTAGATTAATGCCTTTTGGTAAAGCGCGATCGCTTTGATGGTAAGTTAAAACAAAACCAGAAAAAGTAGATAAGTGTAACCGGGATGTAGCGCAGCTTGGTAGCGCGCCTGCTTTGGGAGCAGGATGCCGCAGGTTCAAATCCTGTCATCCCGATTTAATTAGTATAGTTAACATTTAGGGCGGATTGGCTAGGGTTTTTTAGCTAAGATGTGCAATTTAATTGCATATTTTTACGGCGAAGATCAATTAGGCTGTTCTGCTGTTGGGTTGGTTGTTGAAGCTTAACCAGCAAATTTTGTCCTTAAGCAGTAAAATATTGCTGACACTGAGCTTTGTATAGATTTAAGAAGATATTGAAGCAAGCGCAGATGGAACGATTGATTAAGTAATAGCGTCACTCGATATTACAAAAAGCCGATAAAATGGCATTTATCATCTCCAAAGTCCCAGAGATGGAGATAATTTTCACTGTTTGAGAAGACATATAATAGGCATCTACGGCATTTCGCGGTGAATAGGGAAGCGAAACCGAGAAAAACACAACGTTAGCACAATCCATTTGTGAAAACGAGACTACAGCAACCCTAAATAGTTGCGGAATATTGGATTTTGGCCGTTGATGATTAACACTCAACCTCAACGCGCACAATGAATTTTTCACAACTGAAATAGATTGCTATATAACTGAAGCTAGTTGGTGCTGTGCAAATCCAACCATTTGTTTAATTCAATTGGACTATTGATGCGAGGAGCAGTCATGAAATCATTTATTCGCTTGGGCGCAACATTGGGTATAGCTGGCAGTGTATTTTTAGCGGGACTTTCAGGAATAGGCAATCTACCAGGAATAAGCAATCTAGAGGCGATCGCTTTGCCACAAGATCAGGTAGTGAAAAAACTTCAAGAAGTACCTGTCTTTACGCTGACCAATCCTAAAGGCGAATTCGTAGTTCTTTCGAGGAACAACGCATCCAAGCCGATCTCTCAAGTAGGATTTTTTATTAGCAAGCAAGATGCTCAAAAATTCCTTGACAATCGGCTCAAAAAAGAAAATCCCCAGCTAGCAGGCACCTTACAGGTTAGACCTTTGTCCTTGGCAGACTACTATAAAATAGTCCAAGAAAGCAAAAAGAAATCAGACTCTGTAATTTATACTTTAGTGCCGACGCAACAACAAGTAGCTTCGGCAACAAGTATGTTGAATCAAAATGGTAAAAAAGGGCAGCAATTCAATGGTATTCCCTTGTTTGTACCTAAATTTAAGAAAGATAATAGCTATTTGACCATTCCTGTCCCCAAAGGCAACGAGCGATTAATCCCATTCTTTTTTGAAAAAGAACAAGCAGTGGCTCTGTTAGACCAATTCAAAAAAGCCGTGCCAAAGGAAGCAAACAACACTGAGATTCAGGTGGTGGATTTGTACGGTGTTCTGGAGGCTCTCAATAGTAGCAACGATCCTGGTATAAATAAAATTGTTCTGTATCCATCGCGGGAGTCAATCAATTTTATTAGATCGCTTGCGCCGAATCAATCACCAGCTGGCAAGCCCGCTCCTGCCGCCGCTCCGAAAAAATAACGGATATGCACTCCAAGGTTGAAGCATGGGGGAGAAACATCTGATCTCTGGTTTACAACTTTGGCAGTGGCGGAATGCAGCGATTAAAGCAGCGATCGCCACTGATATCCCAGCAAGGGAGGTAGATTGGCTGCTTCTAGAGGTGGCTGGGTTAGACCGCTTGGCACTGCGTTTGGAGTCTTTCAAAAACTGGCCGCAAATTCAGCTGCAATTGCCGCTACAAGAGTTAGATCAATTGTGGCAGAGGCGATTAAATGACCGCTTGCCAGTGCAGTATATTGCCGGAGTTGCACCTTGGCGTCAGTTTAATATTGCAGTGTCCAGTGCGGTTTTGATTCCCAGACCAGAAACAGAGTCCTTAATTGATTTAGCTTTAGCAGCTGCTAGCAATGCATCAGGACACTGGGCAGATTTGGGTACTGGGAGTGGAGCGATCGCACTGGGACTAGCAGATGTCTTGCCAAAAGCAACAATTCATGCAGTTGATTACAGTTTAGAAGCTCTGGCGATCGCCCAAGCCAACGCCGAGAACTTGGGTTTTGCTGACCGGATTCGATTTTATCAAGGTTCCTGGTGGGAGCCACTGGCATTTTTAAAAGGTCAGTTCAGTGGTATGGTATCGAATCCCCCTTACATACCCACCAGTACCTTACCTACCCTGCAACCAGAAGTAGTTAACCATGAACCAGATCTAGCCCTGGATGGTGGCGCTGATGGCTTAGATTGCATTCGCCATTTGATAGAAATCTCCCCTAGCTATTTGCAACCTGGTGGCGTGTGGTTGATTGAGATGATGGCAGGACAGGCGGATTTAGTGCGAGAACTTTTGCAAAATCAAGGTAGCTATTGTAAAATTCAAATTCATGCTGATTTAGCTGGAATTGAACGCTTTGCCCTGGCGTATAAAAGTTAGGAGTGATGAGTATGAAATTGCTCACTTCTAACTCCTAAGTTCGTAAATATGACACAAGTTTCTCTAACGAATCTAATAGCTGGCGCACGCGCTGGTCTATTAGTGAGTTTTCCCACCGATACTGTTCCTGCACTTGCAGCGATACCAGAAAAAGCAGGATTAATTTTTGCGGCGAAGCAACGCAGTCAAGACAAACCTTTGATTTTGATGGCTGCTAGTGCTGAAGATTTGTGGCTTTATGTCAAAGGTAGTGAAAAGGAGTATAAAGTTTGGCAAGAACTAGCAGAGAAATATTGGCCAGGAGGGCTGACATTAGTTTTGCCAGCAAGCGATCGCCTGCCAAAAGTTATGAACCCCATTGACCCAACGACAATTGGTATCCGAGTACCAAACAGTGCGATCGCTCAAACTATTTTGGCGCAAACAGGCCCTCTTGCCACCACTAGCGCTAATTTTTCTGGTCAGCCGCCTTTGCAAACGATCGCAGAAATTGAGGCTCAGTTTCCCAAGGTTCTGACTCTAGCAATGACAGAATACCAGAGTGAAATACTGGGTATAGGTGTACCTTCCACCGTTGCTAAATGGACAGGGATAAATTGGCAAATTTTGCGGCCAGGTGCGATCAAGTTAGATATTTCGAGTGATAACCAGATATAGGTAGCTATAATGTTGTTTTCCTGATTTGAACAACAGAGAAATCAAAAACTTTAGTTTGCGCTGTTGTGGTTAATTAACAAGTTAATAATTGCCAGATTATGAATTGGAGCAACTGGATATATCTAGGAGCAGGAATAGCACTAAATATGCTTTTTTCTAGGTTATTTGTGCGATGGCTACGCCCAAAGCAGGCATCGTCAAACGTTTTATCTAGCTCATCCCCAGTAGCGCCATTAGATCAAGAGGATATGCCACCAATATCGCAACAGCTACAGCAAACGCAGCTAGCATACCAAATGGCAAGGGAAATGAGCCAGTTTAAAGCCGGTTTTTTGGCGCGGACTACCCATGAATTGCGATCGCCCCTTAATGGTCTGATTGGCTTGCATCAGTTAATTTTGTCAGATTTGTGTGAAGATCCAGCTGAAGAACGAGAATTTATTGCCCAAGCTCAGGAGCGAACACTGAAGTTGCTGAAGTTGATGGATGAAATTCTCGGCGTTGCTAGAATTGAACACGGGATGAATAAATTAGATATTCAGCCCAGACCGTTAGCCCAAATTTTGGAGGAGGTTCATAACTTAACTTATATGCTGGCGGCTAATCGCAATTTTCCCTTGCAATTGTTACCCGCAGACCCAGAAATTTATGTTTTGGCAGATTACCTCTGGCTTCGCCAAATATTGATAAGTTTAATAGACACTGCCATTACTCAAATGGACGAAGGCAGCATCTGTATTTCTACCAGCATCCCTACAAGTAATTTTGTCAACATTTGGCTGGATGTACCAACCCATGCCATACTTTGGAGCGAGCCGATTGATTTGATCAAATCTGAAGATCAGCCGACCCAGATTTACCAACAAAAGGCTGCTCTTTCCCCAGGAATGAGGTTATTGATCAATCAGACTCTGGTGGAAGTTATGGGAGGAAAGTTGGAAATCCTCCCTTCGACCATTGCGAAGGAACCAACTCAGCAGCTTACCAGACTGCAAATCTCTATCCCCCTAGTGATTCCTGAAGCTGATCTTCTGTAGCAGGAACGAAACCAAGGTTAGCTTGGTTATATAGCACCATCGTAGTGGTGGTGTTGGGCTGGAAACCAATCTTTTTGTAGAAACCCTGCTGGTGAGTAGTCATCAGGTAAACCCGCTCAACCCCCCTGATGTGGGGATGACTCAAAACGGTTTCTACTAATTTGCTTCCCAGCCCACTATTTTGATACTCTGGATGAATCACAACATCCCAAATCGTGGCGCGATATATGCCATCAGATGTTGCTCTAGCAAAGCCAATGAGTCGATCGCGATCGTAGACGGAAATTACTGGCTCACTATTGGCAATGGCTATACCTAAATCCTCAATACTGCGTCCCTTTGCCCAGAAAGCTGAAACGTTTAACAGTTCTTGGAGTTGGTAAAGGTCAATTTCAGACTTGCGTTCGCCTTTGGCGCAGCGCATCTGTTCGCTAAATTGAATCTGAGACTCTTTCATTTATGGCATCCACTTTTGGCAGTATCTTTGTATGGTTAAATCCCACTTTGCTGGAAATTGCTGTACTTGCTGTACCTGTATATGTATATGCAACGAGAAAGAAAAATTAATCACAAACCCACTTCCACAGAGGATGAGTCCGCCCCTGTTGACGTATCCGATAAACTTGTTTTTCTAAACGTTGTTTTTCCTGCTGTGGTAGTCCGAGTAGAATATTCCGACTTTGCCAAACTAAAACAGCAGCAGTCATCCCAATACAGAAGGCTAAACCGAAGGTAGACAGTGGATGGTAAAAGAGTCCAAATCTCACTGCCACCCAGGTAAAATATTGTTGCCACAGAGAAATTTCTTCACGTAGACCCCACAAGGAAACAGGCGCAATGGTCAGCCATAAACAGCCCACAAACAGCCATCTGCCATATACTGTCAGCTGATGTAGCCTTTGTACTTGTTGAGCAAACGATGGGTCAGATTTCTCCAAATCTGGGACAGTAGTTAATGGTTCTTCCGGTTGATCCATAGGGGAATAAAATTGCAAAGCATAGATGAGCAATTCAAAATGCTTTAACCCAATTGTGAAATACACACAAGTTTAACTATCTTGGGAACTGGCAGATGTATCAATCGACTCGGCGCCTACCACCTGGGATTTCTCCCTACGCTCTCGCCACCAAGCTAAAAGAGAACCGGCAATGAAAATACTTGAATATGCACCCATTGTGAATCCAATAATCAAAGCTAAAGAAAAGTTTCTCAGAGTTTCGCCGCCAAATAGGAATAGGGAAAATAATGTTAGCAAAACGGTAAACGTGGTATTAATTGATCGCGTTAAAGTTTGATTGATTGCATCATCAACCACTTTGTCAATGCGATCGTTAGGATGTAGATTCAGTATTTCCCGAATGCGATCGTAGATTACCACGGTATCTGTCACCGAGAAACCAGTAATAGTCAAAATAGCAACGACGAAAAGGCTATCAACTTCAATACCTGCTACTAATCCCAAGATGGAGAAAACACCCACCGTAATCAAAACATCATGGAACAAGGCAATAATTGCGATTACGGCATAGTCCACCTGGAACCGCACACTTAAATAAATAACGATCCCTGCGAAGGAGACAACCAGAGCTAATAACCCTTGGGAAAGTAATTGACGACCAAGTGTCGGGCCAACGGTGTCAATTTGGGTGGCTTTCGGGTCAAAGGCTCCAATTTTTTCAGTCAAAGCTGTTTGCAATTGGGTGCGTTGCTCGACATCTAATGTCTTCGTGCGAATCGATATTCCCTGTTGGTTTTGACCAACAACTTGGATGCTACTATTATTTAGCTTCTGAGCGTCAATTACTTCCCTGACGTTAGAGATTTCAATCGGTTGAGTGCAGTTGTTTGGTTGTGTACAATCGCGTTCAAATTGTAGCCGCGTACCACCGACAAAATCTAAACTGGGACGTAGTGGTGCGCCTAGTTGTTGCCAAGAAATCACCATCGCCACGATGCCAATGATCATCAGGGTGGCAGAAATTGTCCACCATAGTCCTCGCTGTTTGATCACACTAAATTTCATGACTGCACCTCCGCACCAGACTTAATTGACGTTGAGAGATTAGGACAAAACAACTCTGGCTTACGCAAGTTGGGAAATTGCAATGATAGGAACAGCAGTGTGCGACTACAAGTAATGGCAGTAAACAAATTTACCCCCAAGCCTAGCGCCAATGTCAAAGCAAAGCCTTTAACTAAACCTGCTCCTAAGAAAAACAGTGCTGCACAAGAAATTAATGATGTGACATGACTATCTAAAATGCTAGACCAAGCTCGGTAGAATCCTGCCTCTACAGAACGATATAAAGTTTTACCAGCGCGTAGTTCTTCACGGGTGCGTTCAAAAATCAATACGTTAGCATCAACTGCCATGCCGATACTGAGGATAAACCCAGCAATACCGGGGAGAGTTAATGTCACGCCTAACAAAGCGAAGGTGGCATAGGTCAATAGCGCATAGATAATCAAAGCAAAGTCGGCAATTAACCCTGGTAGTCGGTAGTAAACTAACATGAAAATCAATACTAACAGCAATCCGCCACTACCAGCGTAAATACTGCGTTGAATACTATCTTTACCTAAAGTTGCCCCAACAGTGCGGTTTTCGACGATTTGCACTGGTAAGGGTAAAGCACCACCCCGTAGCTGCACACCTAAGTTGTTGGCTTCTTGGGCGGTAAACCTACCTGTAATTACAGCAGCACCACCACTAATACCACTAGCAGCAAATTCTGGCCCGACACTCGGAGCGCTGATCAGTTCATTGTCTAGAAAAATGCCAATGCTGCGTCCTGTACCGGCAAGTTTTTTCGTCAGTTCGGCAAACAGTTCACCACCCTTTTGGTCGAAGCGAATGGCAACATTCCAATTGTTGTTTTGAGTGGGTTCACCGGCTGCATCTTTGAGGAATTTTCCTGCGAGTGGGGGGTTTGTGCTTTCAAATAATTCAGCGATCGCTTGATTATTTTTCTGCAAATCTTGCTGATTTTTGAGAATTGCTGCTTGATCGTTACTCTTTATCGAATCTTGTTGCTTTGCTTTCAATTCAGCTCGTGATGATTGGAAAGCAAACAGTTGGGTTTCCGTACCAGGCTTTTGCGTGCGAAATTCTAACTGCGCCGTACCCCCTAGAACCCGTTCAGCTTGCTGTGGATCGCTGACTCCGGGTAACTGCACTAGGATTTGATCTTTCCCTACAGTTTGTACCACTGGTTCAGAAACGCCAAGACCATTAATGCGACCTTCAACTATTTTTTTCACGGCTTCCAATTCGCGGTCGGTGATTTGCTTAATCTCCGGTGTTGTTTTCACTTGAATTGTGAGCTGTGAGCCTCCGCGCAAGTCTAGTCCTAGCGGAATCGAAATTGTGTTAATCACCGCAATGGCGGCGATTATCAGGACTACAATCAAAATTAAAAGCGATCGCTGTCTTTGCATACCATAACTCGCAACTGACAAAGGCTATAATAGCGCTCTTTTGTAGAGTTAGGAGTTATGAGTTGCAAGTTAGGAGTTATGAGTTGCAAGTTAGGAGTTGGGAGTTAAGAGTTGTAAATTCATTAAATTATTAACTCCTCACTCCTAACTTTTAAACCCGCAACGCTACCATTTTTTCTACAGCTTCTACTATTTGCTCTGGTTGGACAATTGTTAATCGTTCCAGATTGCCGTTGTAAGGCGTGGGGATGTCTTGGGAAGAAAGCCGCAGTACTGGCGCATCCAATTCATCAAATAAGCGATCGTTTATTGAGGCGATGACTTCTGCTCCGATGCCCGCAGTTCGCATCGATTCTTCCACTACAATCACTTTATGGGTTTTACGTATTGATGCGCCAATGGTATCAAAATCTAATGGCTTAAGCGAGATTAAATCAATAACTTCTGGATCATAACCTTGTTTTTCCAAAGTTTTTACCGCTTGCAGCACATGATGCCGCATCCGGGAATAAGTGATAATTGTGACATCTTTTCCTTGACGCACAACTTCTGCTTTATCTAGGGGTAGTAAATATTCTTCTTCTGGTAAATCTTCTTTCAAGTTGTAAAGCAGAACGTGTTCAAAGAACAACACAGGGTTATCATCGCGGATAGCGGATTTTAGTAGTCCTTTAGCATTTCTTGGTGTGGAGCAGGCAACAATCTTTAACCCTGGCACAGCTTGGAAGTAAGTTTCTAGTCGCTGGGAATGTTCTGCCCCTAGTTGTCGTCCGACACCTCCAGGGCCGCGAATTACCATCGGAATTTTAAAGTTACCGCCAGAAGTATAGCGCAGCATCCCAGCGTTGTTGGCTATTTGGTTGAAGGCGAGCAATAAAAAGCCCATATTCATGCCTTCGATGATCGGACGCAACCCAGTCATTGCGGCTCCCACTGCCATGCCGGTAAAGCTATTTTCGGCGATGGGGGTGTCTAAAATGCGGAGTTCGCCATATTTTTGGTACAGGTCTTTGGTGACTTTATAGGAACCGCCGTAGTGTCCGACGTCTTCACCGAGAACGAATACGCTCGAATCACGCGCCATTTCTTCATCAATGGCTTCCCGTAAGGCGTTGAAGAATAGTGTTTCTGCCATTTAGACCTTTTAGTACGATTATAGTTTTAGAATTTTATCGTGCTGCTGTCACAAATACGGTGAGCGATCGCACTAGTTAGAGATTGTTTGCATAAACCGCCCCTAGCACAGAGCGACTAATTGCCATAACTATATCAAATAGATTTTATCGGTTTTAGGAGCGATCGCCTGACACTCTGGCAAACGAGAGAATCCTCTATTTATTTACTATAAGGTTGACAATGTACAGACAATATGCTTAATCAACTCCCAGAAATCAACCATTTCGTAGGACAGGCAAGATGCGTGTCCTACAAAATTCAAATCACCAAGGATTAATTACCAGCAGCCAACTTATCCAAGAAATCGATTTTTACAGCCAGATTGGTTATATCTTGATTGGTTTCCAAGTTCTTAATTTCAGCATTATTCAAGGCAACAATGTAGGGTTGTTCACCAACATAGGTGATAAGAGGCCCGCCAGAAGAACCACCTCCAGTAGCGCAATCATGCAAAAGTACCCCTGACTCCTCCCCAACAATGCTACACCCGGCTTCAAAGCTTGCAGTCCATCCTCTACCGGCAGTCAGGTCTTCATAGCCTTTTTTCTTGGGATTGGGAAAATCGCCAGAGTAGCCAACAAAGGATAACGTTTTTGGGTTATTAATAAGAGTCGAAGAACGCAAAGATTTCCAGCCTAAATGACCATACTTCCGACCGAGAGGCTGATTAATTTTGAGAAGTGCCCAGTCGTTTATCTGATTTGTGAGCTTGTCATCTGTAAAATCTGTACCGTAAACAACTTGCTCTACTAAAACTTCATCCTGCACAACACCATTAATCACATTTGGCATAAACAGAATTTTTTGACTTAATTTATGGGTATCAGGGTCAATAACGCAATGGGCATTTGTCAAAACTATATCATCATCAATTAAAGTTCCCGTGCAATGATAGCTTTTGGCATCAGTTGTTGTACCCTGAACTCGGCCAATAGTTGACCAAGGATATTTTCTGCTAGTCATGGGGATACGGTCATCGACACCGCGAGGTATTCCCCGGTTAACTTCATCAGCCTTTTTCGACTGATTGAGGTCAGAAGGTTTAAAAGGCTTTCCATTCGCGGGTAGCTTGAATTGAGATGCTTCTTGAAATTTGCTGAATGTTGGTGGTTTACTTTGTTGAGTTTCTGTCTGTGCTTGTGCATGAACTGATACCCAACCGCCCAAAGTTATCGCACCAATAATTGCAGCAAAAAAGAGAGTAAAAAATTGTTTGTAGATAGGCTTTTTAGTCATTGTTTGAACTCCTTATACCGTTTCTTTGTGAAGCTGCATATATTTACCCCCCGGCTACGCCGTCCCCCCTTGTGAAGGGGGGACTGATTATGTGCATCTTCATACAGAATTGGTATTAGTTAATTAATACTTGCAATTTCATCATTAATTACGAATTACGAATTACGAATTAGTAATTATTTCGCCATTCACCTTGCAGAGTGAAAGCAGCCCAATAACGGGGATCTTGCCAATTTTTATGTTCCCACAAATACAGTTGTGCATCTCTCAGAGCAGCAATAGGAGATTTACCTTGCTGCCACATTTGGCGATAAAATTCGCTCATCAATTCCTTAGTTCCCTGATCGTCAACACTCCATAAAGACACCGCTACTCGTTGTGAACCTGCATACATTAATCCTCTTGTCAATCCTACCAACCCTTCCCCCTGAACTTCCTTACCTAGCCCAGTTTCACAGGCACTCAACACCACTAAATCAGCGGGTAAATCCAGATTGAAGATATCGTTGAGCCGCAGATAACCTCTTTGGGGCTTACCTTGTTTGTCTACCAACGAAAGTACAATGCCTGATAATTCTGGGTTGCTGCTGTTGGCAAAGCCGTGAGTTGCAAAATGAATGATGCGGTATTGACTTAGTTGTGGGTTAGTTACCCACTTGTAGTTAGCATCAAAATCAAAAGCTTGCAGGCTATCTTTTGGCGAGACGAGTTTGAGAATTGCCTCTGCTTCTTGGCGAGTACCATCAAGTCGTCCCCAACCGTCGCGGTTAAGATTTTTGGCAGATCGTGCTAGAGCAGAACGTTGTTCGTCGAATGCGGGAGTTGAGGAATCTTTATCTGGTTTACCAGTGACCCGCGACTCATCAGCGCTAAATACCGGATCAGCGAGGATGGCTAGGGCTTTGGGTGCGGCTTTGCGTCCTTTGGTTTCCTGTCTGAGTATGGCTATGGTTGAGGCAGAAGGAAGATTGACGATTTCATGATTTATAAGCAGGGGTTGGTAATTGAACTTTGTGCCTCCGCTAGGGGATGGGAGTTTATTCTGCTCCCCCTTCTTCCCTGGTAGAGAAGCAGGTTGGGGGTTTAGGTCAGTTAATGCCGCAAAGGGAATATTTTGCAAAGCACCATCAGCGACAATTACCAAGCGTTTTTTCCCTAACTTCTTAGCGACAGGTGCAAGGATGATTTGACTCAGTTGGGTTGCAGCTTTGACGGTTCCCTTCGGGTCTGTAACTACTACCAAACTTTGGCGAAAATCATTTGTAGCTTTCTCTATCTGTTCGCGTCCAGGTAGTTCATAAGTATCGAGAGAATTGGGAGTGACAGCCCAAAGATAGCTGCGTTCTTTACCTAAAGAATATTGCAATAGCAGGGTGTCTGAATCGAGTTGTTGCTGAATTTAAGCTAATTTCAGAGGTTCAGGATATTTCAGTGCTGCATATTTGGGGCTACTTGTACGGATTTTGGTTTGCAGTTCTTGGTATTGGCTACGGAGGTCGGCAATTTCTTTTTCGAGGTTTTGGATTGCGGTTGTGGGTGCTTTTTTATTCAGTAACTCTTGACGCAGTTGATCTCTAGCATCAAGTTGCTGCTCCAAGTTTTGTTCTTCTGCCAGTAGTTGCGGGTTAACGCCTTTACGGATTTTGGCATTGGCTTCTGTTAATAGTTCTAAAAGAACCCTGGCACGCGATCGCTCACTCATGTGTAGTGCCAAAGCGTCGTATCCTTTAGATGGTTCTTTTTTGTGCAGTTCCATCAAGATATCGATTTTAAGTTGATAATAATCTTGTACTGTGGCAAAAAAGGAGGTTCGTAAGTCGGAACTAACGACTTCTTTACGGATGTTTTCGATGATTGCGATCGCTTGATCTATGGGGGTGAGGGCTGCTTGGAGTTGGCTGTTTTGGCGTTGCAGTTTGGCGATGTTGTAGAGACTTTGGGCTTGTTCAGAACGTAAGCCCATTTGAGTATAGAGAGCAAGTTGTTCTTTATAGGCTTCTATGGCTTTCTCTGGTTGTTTAAGGGCTACGTAAGCTTCACCAGTTCCGGCGATCACATTCGCCTCTATTTCCCGGAAGCCGGATTCTCGCCCCAGTTTTCTAGCTTTTTGAGAGGATTCTAGAGACTTGGCATAATTTCCTTGTTTAATCTCAACTTGAGCAAGGATATCAAGTGTCGCTGCTTCTAAGGCTAATTTATACTCATCAATCTCTAAGAGGGTGTTTATAAATAAAAAATAAAGAGCACCATAGTAATTCCCCCAGGACAG
>NZ_JABXKP010000024.1 GCF_017114985.1 Nostoc sp. JL33
ATAATAGCTTAGGTTATTAACCTCATATTATACAACTAAGCTGCGTAACAGCTTACAAGAAGCAGCGACTTTGAGAAAGCTAAACAGGAAGCTGAACGTGAAGAGCGCGTTGCTGAGGCTGTTGATTACCGAAAGACTCTAGCTCAAGAACGTGTTACACTCAGTCAGCATTAAAATATATACTTTATACATCAACTCTAATTATGCCGATTCAATGGCATGGAGTCACTGCGATGTCAATTGATGAAGTTAAAAACCAGCAAAATAATGATCTAGCTGAACCTGCTACAGACTTAATAAAAAACCTTGTAAAGGCAAAAGACAAGAAAAAACCTAAAAAATCAAAACGTATTTTTGATGGTAGCAGCGAAGTTTTTGCTAAGAAAATTCCCAAAAAGACTTTTGAAACTGAACTAAAGCAACTCCAGATTGAGCTAGTCAAAATG
Organism: Nostoc sp. JL33; assembly: GCF_017114985.1. GTDB lineage: Bacteria > Cyanobacteriota > Cyanobacteriia > Cyanobacteriales > Nostocaceae > Nostoc. Next base: position 447 of record NZ_JABXKP010000024.1, read on the forward strand.
CAATACTGGATTAAGCACGTCGGCTATCGGGTTGTCATAATATTTGAAGGGCGCGATGCTGCCGGCAAAGGAGGAGTAATTAAACGCATTGCCGATCCACTCAATCCTCGTGGCTGTCGTGTAGTTGCCTTGGGAACCCCCTCTGATCGTGAGAAAACTCAGTGGTATTTTCAGCGCTACGTACAACATCTTCCGACAGCAGGCGAAATTGTCCTCTTCGATCGCAGTTGGTACAACCGAGCCGGAGTTGAACGGGTGATGGATTTTTGTACGGAAGCAGAATATCAAGAATTCATGCAATCTTGCCCAGAATTTGAACGAATGCTGGTGCGATCGGGTATTGTTTTAATCAAGTACTGGTTCTCGGTCAGCGATGAAGAACAAGAGCAACGCTTTCTCTCTCGCAGCCACGATCCAGCAAGGCGTTGGAAACTCAGCCCAATGGATTTGGAATCACGCGATCGCTGGGTAGAATTCTCCAAAGCAAAAGATACCATGTTTGCTTACACGAATATTCCAGAAGCCCCCTGGTTTACAATTGAAGCGGATAATAAAAGACGTGCGCGGCTCAACTGCATTCATCATTTGTTGAGCAAAGTTCCTTACGAAGATATGACACCTCCTCCCTTAGAGCTTCCGTCTAGACCTGTGGCTGATGAGAATTATGTTCGCACTCCGCGTAATGAGCAGTTTTTTGTTCCTCAAGTGTATTGAGCAACATTCCTGAGTTAAAAAAACTATGGAGTACAGCGACTTTACTCTAGAAAAAGCTGCGGCTGTTTTGGGAATCACCACCCAAGAAGCCGATTTGTTTGGCAAGCTTGTACCTCTTTCTATTCCTTCGTGGTTAAATGAAACTTTAGGAAAGCGAACCCAATTAGCTCTGATTAGTGAAAAGGCTCGAAGCGAATTTATTATTGTACCGATTTTACTAGCCTGTCGCGATCTGAGCCAAGATAGCTTGGCTATTTTCTCTGGACAAAGACTTGACGTTGATCCTGCACAGGGCTTGATTGGGGAATGTGATTTTATTTTAGCAATAGCTCCACCTTTACCACCGTTGCGTAGCCCAATTCTTACTGTTGTGGAAGCGAAGAAAAATGATGTTGAAGCTGGGTTAGGACAGTGCATCGCGCAAATGGTGGCGGCGGATTTATTCAATCGTTCATCTGGACAAGCAGAAATACTGGTGTATGGATGTGTGACAACAGGAGAAGTTTGGCAGTTTCTTCAACTTTCGCAAAAAGTGGCTTTGCTTGATAAACAAAGATATTACTTGGATAATGTCGGAGCTATTTTGGCAATTGTACAAACAATTGTTCAGAAATTCAGTAGTTAATTTGTGTAATACTTTGTTCTCGTAAGTGGATGAATCTACTTTTGAGTTGGAGCGATCGCAGAACAGTCTGTCATAGCGATCGCTACAAGGGGCTAGTACCGCAAGGCGGAAGTCACGCATTCACGCATTCACGCATTCAAAAGTATTATGGAATAAGCTATGAGAGGGATTTGAAATGGTTGCTCTATTTATGCCGTGGCGTGCTAGTTCTTGTACGTTTTACACACTATTCCTAAATATACAGTGACTTTTTGTAAAGTTTGGGCGAATCATATATCTACCCCTAAAATTTAGAACTATACTAACTTGACTAGTTAATTCTCTAGGAAAATTTATCTGTGATCAGCCTAGCAAGTGTCTCCAATACCGTGTCCAAAGTGGAAAGTGATTGTTTAGGTGAAATTGATAACCTTGATAGGCAACTGTATCAGCGCTTCCAGAATAAATTTTTAATTCATCCTTCATTGACGCGACTTATAGTTAGTTTTCAAGCTAACAAGACTAGACCTATCTATCGATGGTATAAATACAAAGAAGCTTTTTCCGCATCTCTTATAGAATATCTTTTACAACAATATAAAATTACTCAAGGCAAGGTTATAGACCCATTTGCAGGCAGTGGAACTGCGTTATTTGCTGCTAGAGAAGCTGGAATAGACGCTGATGGTATTGAATTATTGCCCATTGGTCAACAAATAATTAATGCTAAAAAGCTTTTAGATTCCGAATTCACTCCTGAAGATTTTGATAAGATAAAAAATTGGTCGAATTTACAGGTTTGGAAGCAGTCTGAGCAGAAAAAATACTTACCAGAATTGAGAATCACAAAAGGAGCTTATCCTGAAGTAACTATAAATGCAATTGAGCAGTATCTTGCAGCTTGCAAAGGAGAAAATAATAAAGTCCAGGCAGTTTTAAACTTTGTCTTACTGTGCGTTTTAGAATCCATAAGTTACACGCGTAAAGACGGACAGTACCTCCGTTGGGATTATCGTTCCGGTCGTGGACAGAGTAAGAAACCTTTCAATAAAGGCGAAATTCTAGAGTTCGATAATGCGATCGCCAATAAAATAAGTGAAATTATTGATGATTTACTGCCTTCTACACAACAAGTTGAGCTTTTCCCAATTAAAAATTCTCAAGGTCAAATTCATCTTTATGGAGGATCTTGTCTTGAGATTATGCCGCGCCTAGCCAATTCCGTATATGATGCAATTATTACATCGCCACCATATTGCAATCGATACGACTATACTCGCACTTATGCACTAGAACTAGCTCTACTTGGTATTTCTGAAAAGGAATTAATTAACCTTCGTCAGGAAATGCTAAGTTGTACAGTTGAAAATCGCCCCAAAGATTTATTGACTATCAACTCAGACTGGAAAAAAGCTTTAACTATTGCTGATTCACAGAATTTATTGCAGGCTATCTTGAAATATCTAGATAACCAAAAAGCAAAAGGTGCGTTGAATAACAATGGTATACCAAGAATGATCAGAGGATATTTTTATGAGATGGCGTGTGTAATACAAGAATGTTTTCGTGTTCTTAAACCAGGGGCACTTTTATTCATGGTTAACGACAATGTTCGTTATGCAGGCGCAAGCATTTCAGTAGATACGATTCTCTCTGATTTCGCCCAACAGCTAGGTTTTGTTATTGAAAATATCCTTGTTTTGCCAAGTGATAAAGGTAATAGTAGCCAGCAAATGGGAAATCATGGACGCGATCCATTGCGGAAGTGCGTTTATGTGTGGAAAAAGCCATAACTCGAATTCCTATGTGTTCGTATCGTAATCATCTTAAATCCATTGATGATCTGATAACAACTTATGAAGCAATCCGTGCAGGTTTCGTGGCTCTTGCACTGGAGAAAAATCGACGTGCTACGCCATTCGTCGCAGAAGCAAGGGCACTTAAAGAAGCTGCTGCTCAAGCTGAGAGTCCTATTGAATTACTAAAGATTAAGGGCATTGAGATGGGACTGTTAACTGCGGCAGGCTTATCTGATAAATCTCTAGCGCACCTGATGTCAGAGGATAAGGTAGAAGCTATAAATGGTCTAATCAAAAATTTTCTTGAGCCAGCAGGTACAAACTTTGCAGAGGAATTGGTTTTTAGATTTTTGCTGACTCGTGGTGATACACTTGGTGGCTCAATGCGAAATGTCGGAGGCGTGTTGGCACAAAGAAAACTGACTCGTGCAATTCTCTCCACTCTCACGATCGCAGGTACAAGATACCACTGGCAACACTCAAAGAGTAAAAAGTGGATAGCCATGACAAATAATGACTCAGAAATTGAGTTATCTTTACGAGGAATAAGCTGGGAAAGCGAGATTGGTAATCGCACACTAATTTATAACCTGACTGTCCCGCTAGTTAGAAGTAATGTGGATCTATGTTTGTTTAATCTGAACCCAGCAGAGTTAGTAGCCAACAAATCTAACGCCATTGAACCATCTGTAGTTGCGCCATACGTTATTGCTCTTGGTGAACTTAAAGGGGGTATAGATCCCGCAGGCGCAGATGAACATTGGAAAACTGCACAAGCAGCACTAAATCGTATACGTGAAGCATTTTCTAGAGTAGGGCATTCACCTCTGACTTTCTTCGTAGGATCAGCGATTGCTAGAAGAATGGCAGGCGAAATCTGGAATCAATTAGAAAACGGCACTCTCAGTAATGCTGCTAACCTAAATCAAGAGAATCAAGTCGCATCTATTTCTCGTTGGTTGTGCAGTCTATAAAGACGTATCTGCTGGTGGTGATTGTTTTCCCTATCATGCGATCGCAACAACAGTCTACTTCTTGTGCATCTCACACACAATCCCTAAATATGCAGTGGCGTGTTGTTGAGTTGGGGCTTTGGAGATATGCGGCTCTTAAAGTTAGCGCCAGCTTATTCACTCCTAATAATCCTCTTGCAACTTCCGCATAAATCTAAATTTTCCGCTTTGGCTTCTTCAATAGTTTTGAAAAATAAAATTTTTTTTTGATGTTCAGGTTTTTCTACACGAGGGTAATGACTGCAACCATTAGGTAGATGATAACAATATCTTCCCCGTTTAGCTCTAACTGGATAATCTCTGTAAATGGGATCTTCGTTAATATTCGTACTCATTTTTCCAATATATGAGTAAACCCAATTGAGTAGACGTGATGTTTGGTATAAAGTTTTGAGTCTTGGATTTTTTGCAATTTTTTCGTCCAAGACTTCCAGCATTTCCTGTATATTTTCCTTGGAAGATTCTTGATTTATATAAGAAACGATCAAATCTGTTAAAATTTTCTCAATTTTTTTGAACCTCTTTTCTCGTCTAATTGCTTCAAAAGTAAAAATTGCATAACATGAATGCCAAGTGTCTTGAATTTTACTTAACAAGCCATAATGTTTTTTCTTAAGAGGATCTAACCTATCAAGAATAAAATCTTTTTGTTCATCTAATTCACTTAATTTCCAATCAACTAAATCCCTGTCAGAGCTATTAATGCCTATTGTAAGTAACTCAATAGCTCTGAGGAGCAACCAATACTCTGAGTCTAGTCTGTTTAGTTTATTAGCTTCTCTCTTATCTGCTGTAGCAATTACTGACTCAGAGGTAGCAATATGATGAAGTTTTGCTCTAACTTCCTGCCATATTGAGTTAAGAGACTGATCTACTGCCTTATTCAACTGCCATTTATATGTCTTAAACCCACTAAATAGGTAGTTGGTCAGAGATTGAACAAGGTTTATAGGAAAAGCGTGGCTTGCAGTGAGTCCAAGAAAAAACCATGCGAAAAATACTACAAAAAAGAGTAGTAAAGTTGTTATGTAGTTCCAGAGCCTCCTCCAAAATGACTTTAATCTTAAGTGTTTAGGAAGCTCTGTTGCTAATGATTCAGAATTTGAAGAGAAATGTAAGTGAAGTTCTTCAGCCCCGAAAGTACTGATTTCCTCCTGCTATATTTCCTGTATTTTGTGGAGCATTAATATTTGATCCAGAACCAGTAGAAACCTGATTAACAGTTCCACTATTTTGATTTCCCTCAATCTCGATCAGCTTGCTAACTACACTTTCCAATTCTTCACGAAAAGCGACATTGTTCGGAGCCTCTTTAATGATTGCTGCTTTCAAAGCTGCTGGATTTTGTATAGCTTCCTGAATTTCTTGTCTACCAGCAAAGTGAGAGTATATTACACCTACTAACTTTTGAAGGTAGTCTTTTGCATCCGCCCCCAACTTTTGCAAAGCACCACCTGAAACTTGCAGTGCAAAATACTCCACAGCTTTGGTTGCTAAAGTCTCTAAAAGCATAGTTTGGGTAGATGTCTCAGATCATAGGTGAACAAGAGCATTGGTTTTGGTTATGCCTTACTCTTTACGTTTAATATTGTTATTTTTATCACAGACACAGAAATATGGCAATATAGAATTCTTTAACCTTACGCGCTTTTAACAGATTTATTGGTTGCATCTCAAGCAAGTTAACAATTCTGCTGCAAGCAACGGCCATTTAATCTAAAAAATCGTCATTAAAAATAGTCTTTTATTTTACAGTTTTTCTTTGAGCAAAATGCAAGCAAAATATAAAAACCAGACTCCATAAGAGTTATAGTATCTAAAGCATCAAAACAGATTGTTCCTAAATAACCCTGCAACTCGCATTTAGGCTAGAAATAGGCTCTTTTTTCTCTCGCCGCTAAAAAACCTTGCATTATATGATGTTGAGGAGCGATCGCTAATGGAATTTATTGGTATTTTAATTGAAAACTGCGAACCTGAACGCATTCCGAAGTTGAAGGTTCTAACTACTAAGCTCTATTTTTACAAACTGACTACTGTGGCTTGTCCTTTAACTGCCGTGGCTAGAGTAGCTAAAACCTTCGGTACTGGAGGTTTCATATCTATCAAACGGTTAGATTGTGCTTGTAAAACAATTACCGCAATATCGAACTGTGGTAGATTTTGTTGAAATGACAAGTTGCGATCAACAGTGATGAAAACATCAAAGTCTGCTTCTGCAAGTGCAAGAAGTTGACCATTCTTTACCCCTGCCCATCCCATTTGAGGAACAGTTTGTACCTCATAGCCAACAAACTCCTTCGCTAGTTTGCGGTCAATACACTCATCCAACAAGAGTTTCATGCTATGCCACCATGTTAGCAAACTGCTTTCCAGCCTCCTCAAGCAAGGCGATAACTTGCTCTTTGGTAACAGTTGGAAATCCATCCAAAAAATCATCGATGGATTCGCCTGCCTTGAGATAATCCAGAAGCGTCTGCACGGGAACCCTAGTTCCAGCAAAAACTATAGTACCGCCCATGATTTCAGGAGATGCGCTAATAATTGGGGAGTCTTTAAGCATAAGTCTTTGACCTCCGGTTTCGTACCTACTAGTTTATCAATTCTCATGAAATATAACGGCTCTTGCGTACCTCAAGCAAATTTAGGTTTGATATACTCCATCTCGCTTTTGCTAATTGCACCTCAATAATCTTGTCGAATAAAAGCGTAGGCGTAGCCCGTCGCAGACATCGCTACAACGTCTACTTTTTATCCATCTCACAAATAATCGCTAAAGGCGATCGCAATATCTCGTAAATTAGTTTTATTAACACGCAATCATCGGGATTTCAGCAAAGTACCCGGATTGTTAATTGAGGTAGTAACAGTTTAATGCGATCGCCTAGTTTATTGTCGAGTGAGGGCGTAGGCGAAGCCCGTCGCAGACATCGCAACAACAGTCTACTTCCTTTACTGCGATGTCTACGACGGGCTATGACGCTCCTGCGTCGCTAACGCTACGCTATCGGCGTCGCACTATCCCGTAAATTAGTTTTATTAACGCGCAATCATCGGGATTTCAGCAAAGTACCCGGATTGTTAATTGAGGATTGGATGGTTTAATGGCCATCGCATCCCCCATCCCATGTTCGCCTAACTTGTTGTTTAGTTAAGGCGATCGCTAAAACGGTCTACTTATAAGTCCATCTCACACGCAATCTCTAAATGTTGTCGAGTTAGGGCGATCTCCCATAAAAGCAACGCCAAATTACGTTCTTTTGCCATAATATAGCAAATTCCACAAGTCATCTGCAAATCTGCGGTTCTTTCGGCACTTACACAAATCGTATATAAAATATTTAGCGTTACTGTGCGGTTGATGCTAAGTCTCTAACTAAATATACCGTGAGTTTAAGCAAGACTAAGTTCATTAACTTCCGCATAAGTTCCGATGCTATAGAAAAAATGTAAAGTTATAAAAGAGGTGTTGAATACACAAATTAAGTGATAATCATGAGCAAACATCTGAAAAATATTCTCGCTATCTCTATTGTTTTTCTATTTGTTTTCTGTCTGTTTATAACGCCGTCATACGCAGCTAATCGCACAGGTAGCCACAGATCTGGGGGAACAAACAGCCACGGGAAGGGAAGCCATTACGAAGGAGGACATTTCATTGAACAAGTCTCTGGTAATCTGGTCAAAATAGGACATAATTGCATTAATGTTAAAAAGTCCGATGATTGTATCAATTAGTTAAGTGATTTAACTGGTTGAGGCGGTAGCGAGTATTCGAGTGTCGGAGTGCGCCACTATACCTCCCGTTCGTGGCGGTGGGAGATGCATCTCCTCTACCTGCATACTGGGGACTATAGGAATCCTACTTGAATCTTGCTCAGTATACTGACAAGTCAAGCTTTGAACAATCAAGCTTCTAGGCAGCTTGATCGTTCAAAAATCAAATAGGAGTCCTATAAATACTGAATATAAATTACCCAGAATAATTATTGGAAGGTTTAAATAGCTTTTTGAGTACCAAAACTGATCGCACCATTTAATCTAAAAAATCGTCATTTAAAATAGTCTTTTAATTTACAGTTTTTCTTTGAGCAAAATGCTTTTCAAATCTAAAAGCCAGGCTCCATAAGAGTTATACTATCTAAAGCATCAAAACAAATTGTTCCTAAATAACCCTGCAACCTGCATTTAGGCTAGAAATAAGCTCTTTTTTCTCTCGCCGCGAAAAAACCTTGCATTATATGATGTTGAGGAGCGTTGGCGCGTAGCCCGCCGTAGGCATCGCTAGGTTCGGAGTAATCCCAAGAGTGCATTTGACGGAAAGGCAGACCCATCTTTTGGAAGACGTACTTCTCTTTCACACCAGAAGCTACAAGGTCAGGCTTCAGCGCTTTGATAAATTCCTCGAATTCGTAAGCGGTAACGTCGTCATAAACGATGGTGCCGTTTTCGATGTAGCCAGTGGTACGTTTGTAGTCGTCATTATGAGCGAACTCATAACCTGTACCAATCATCTTCATGCCCAAGTCTTGGAAAGCTGGGACAACGTGGCGAGGACGTAGACCACCAACCATGATGGCAACGGTCTTACCATCCAAGCGGGGGCGATACTTGCCGACTACCGCATCCATTGTTGGCTGATACTTGGCGATGACTTTCTCAGCGTTTGCTTGGATTGTCTCGTCAAACTTAGAAGCGATTTCCCGTAAAGATTCAGCAATCTTGGTGGGGCCGAAGAAGTTGTATTCCAACCAGGGTATACGATAGGCTGAAGTCTACAACGCTTATATAGCAATTGTTCTGCAAGTCTGCGTTTCGTGTGGCTTGTTTTTGTCTTAAAGCTTGCGATTTAAACATCCAAAACTCCAGTGAACTGGTAATTTGATTTGCAAATTGTGGCTTAAGGGGTGTGAAGTTTTAGCTGTATACCCAACAGAATTAGGAATCGAACCTTAACCCTCGACTGGAGATGCAACAGTGCTGCATAAGTCAAAATTTGCTGGCGAATAGCATATGCTGTCCGGTAAATTTTCGTCAAAATTCGCTGGCGGATAACATATGTTGTCCGGTAAATTTTTGCAACAACTTGCAGGTTCTTTGTCAAACTTTATACACTTGCTTTAAAGGCGAGGGTATTTGGCATGGATGTACTAGCAAGGCAGATGAGCGAAAACGGAGTGCTGCACCTAATGGATAGTGAAAATCCGCGATCGCAAACTTGGTTGACCTTGTGCGGTCGTAAGATTCGGGCTAGTCACGCTCTACCGTTGCAAAAATTTGATGTTGCTCCTAACTGCTGTACAGTCTGCGTTCGGATGCAACGCGGTAATCAGTTGCTGCACTTTCGACTAAACGCAGCATGAGAAAATCGACTAATTGGGAACTTCATTCAAACTACATTGAAAAACATCTGAAGCCTTAAGGTTTCCGCGAAAATAAACCACGCTAAACCACGCTAATAGTTCTGGGGAATATAATATATCTCCGAAAACTAAACCACGCTAAAACTGTTGATTTTAGGATGGTTTATCTCAGTCACAAGTTAACTTGCCGAAGAAATTTTAGCGTGGTTTAAATTTACGCTGTTTTTACCGTTATTCTTTGTGGTGAAACCTAATAGGTTTCAGGCGTATTTCTTCACCAGAGTTTACGACTGTTCTACGACGCGGGGGGTTAAGGCTCCGCTTGCACGATTGTTTTACGGCGGCGATCGCTAACTCTCCCGATTGGGACTTAACCCTCAACCGAGTTGTCGTTGATTAAAACCGAATGATTTCGCGTGAGATTTTACCGAACCCTATAGGGGGGTGGAGAATATTAGCGCATGAGTTTTGAGAGCAGTTCCCGATACATGAGAACCCCTATAGGGTTCGGCAATTGTCGTGATGTTCTTGGATGCTTCCAGGGCATAGGGAAAGGTATAACATTTCCAAAGTACGGAACACTGCCAGAATCTGCGATCGCTCTGCGGGCGATTTATGCCGTGTGCTTTTGTAACACCCTATGGGTATTAATCAACTGTTTAGTGACTTATGAGCAGTGCCATTGCCGCTCAACAATGGCTAAACCTTAAGGTTTGTATGAAGTACTAGAGCGGTACTAATCGCTCGACGTTTTTGTACGCAATCGGCATCGGCTGGTCTTACCTCTGCACGTTGCGGTAACTTCCGACTTCAATTTACAACTTCACCAGCTAGTCAGTGGAAGTCGGAAGTCAGGATTTGGAAGTTAGGAGTTGCGATCGCACTCTTACCAGGCACGCCATTGCGCCTTGAACTGCTGAACCGACCCTTTGAACCACTGAACCAACCAACTAACAAGGAGCCTAGCGATTTTGGTAACGGTTCAGAACGGTGGTTCATAACTTTGAACTTAACCAAACCGAGATGATAGAGGCTGACGGCGATTCTGAACCACAGTTCATATTTTTGAACTGAAGCAACCAACATGATATCAACTGATAGCGACACGTCCGCAGGTGTTCGCGTTGCGGCTGTGTCGTTCCTTGTAGCGTTCCCTCAATCGGGACATTTGTAGTCGCGCTGCGGCTGCATCAGAATTTGCATTGATCGGCGTTGCAATTTTCGGTGCAAGTCAGATTATAGCCAATCAGCTTTTTAAAGTTGAAGACGATCGCGTACAAAAACGACCCCCGGTCGTTGACTAGGGGCCGCTTTTGCAATCCACGCGCACTACCTCGAAGAGCTACATATGACTGCCACCTTTCTCTCTTACCCAATCATTAATTTCTCGGATGAAATAGCTAAATAAAGCAATTTCATCCTCTAGTGATATGGATGAGTGCAGCTTTACTGATATACCTGATGGCAGTCTTGTAGGTATTTCAAAAAACGTATACGAGCTTTGATAAATGTCGGGGTATTTCTCTTTCAAAAAGTCTTCCAACAAGTCTAAGGTATCTTGACAGAGTGGAATACCGAAAACAAGTTTTTCGCAAGGTAATCCAAACTTTTTGCTTAAAAGAGACACTAAATTTGACAGAGAAAGCTTCTCTCCCCACTCAGGTTGTCTTCTGAAGTGATCAAGCGCTATTGGATTTGTGAAACAGGTGAAATCGCGCCCCAAAATAAAACTGTATCGCTTTTGAACTGCCTCGTTGATGATATCCAGCCCTTCTACTGTGTTTTGGCGTGAGGCAATATCAGCGGCGAGGGTTGGGTCAGCCTTGGCATACCTGATAAAAGTCTTGACTACATAGTTGGCGAAAGCTGGATCGAGGTAGCTGGCTAGGTGAATTGCCATGATTGGGTGAACCCAAGTTACCCAAGTTTTACCTACGCGCTCAACAATCCAGGGTTCAGCATTTGACTCTGTAATTTTCAAGTCCTCTGATCTAGCTTTTGTTTCTGGCAACTGCTTCCACTTATCAAGCCTATATGCAAAATGCTTACACCACTTGGTAGCATTGATGTATTCGTCATCTCGTTGTGCGTCTTGCACCAAATTACCAAACTGCTCTAAGTAAGTCGGTGAGAATAAATCAAACTAGATTAAGTAATGTAAAAAATCTTGAGATTAGTTCGTAGTGAGGACTTTAGTCCTCAAATGAGGGCTGAAGCCCTCACTACAAACCTTGAATTATTCACACCGCTCTACTTATGTTTGAATTTGACATATAAATTTCTCATTGTTTTGAAAATGTTAAACAACTCCAGCTTCAACAGGGGTTGTTTTTTTGTCTACGGACACTAGTACTGCACGGCGGAAATAAGCAGCCATTCAAAGCTATGAAAATTTGACTGACTAATTTTAGTGTGCCAACTTCAGGGCTAGAGTTTGACACACCTCCTGGGGTGTGTCAACTTCAGGGCTAGGGTTTGACACACCTCCTGGGGTGTGTCAACTTCAGGGCTAGGGTTTGACACACCTCCTGGGGTGTGTCAAACTCCCCTCAGTGGATCACCTTTGAAAACAACTCAAATGCTTGCCCAGAGCAATCAAGCGCTCAAACAGAAAGTGTGTATCAAAACTATGGATCACCTTGGATCACCTCATGATCACCTTAGCGGATCACCTTTGTTACAATTCTGAAAAGCTTGCACAGCAATAACTTTTGACTAATTGTAACGAAGGTGATCCATCTAAGTACATCAGGAATTGCAATTTTTTCAAATCCCGAATCAGAAGAAAAAATCGATTATCAGACAGATCACCTGATCACCTTGCTTTACAATTGAGCTAAAATCCCTGCTGTGTAAGGCTTTCAGGATTGTTAAGAAGGTGATCCGTCAAGGTGATCATAAGGTGATCAGGGGTGAGACCCCTGATCACCCCAGGATCAGACCCCTTCATAACCCTAAATGCCTTACCAGTAAAGCTTTCCAAGCTTAAATCACAATTTGGTATAAAAAAAATAGGATCAGTACGAGGATCAGACCCACTATTGTTATGTAGTAAGGCATTCGGACTCATGTGATCCTTAAGGTGACTTGGCGGCTTCAAAAATTCTGTGCTTTGAGTTTTTTTTAGAGATTTTCGGCACTTCAAGGATCACCTGTGGCTGTATCGCTTGCTGTACCTGAATATAGGGTCTGATCCTCGTACTGATCCCCCCGATCCTCCTCTTTTTTATACCAACCTTAAAACAAGGTTGTAAGCCTTTGCTAGCAAGGCTTGCAGAATATGGGGGGGGTCTGATCCGAGGGGTGATCCTGCCTAAAGTTGCAGTATTTCAACTTTAGGTACTCGATCACCCCACGATCACCCTTAACATGGAATGTTTTATTAATTACATCGGCTCTAGCTCCCAACTATCAATCCAGTCCCATTCGTTATCGTCTACCTCAAACCAAGGGTGGTCTTCTGGCAAGGAAGCCATGTACTGCCAGTCAATACCAGTCCAGGAAAGACCAAGCACTGTCACCGGGTACAAAATCTCACCCTGCTTCACTTTTGTCTTGTGCAGCACGGTTTGACCAATGTAATATTCGGGCTTGCTGAATTCTTTACTCACTCGCAAACGCCAAAACTTTGGCGCTTGACGAAAATTGCCCAAAGTGGGCGCGTCAACAGCTAACATACTATTGCCTCCTTAATGGGACTGAACAACTGGCAAGGGGGAAGTCGTGCCGATGGGAGAAGGGGCTAATCTTCTCCTGCCGGGGCGCACCAAAACGGGTGCGGACAACAACATCCACGTAAAGCATCAGGTATTTGAAATCATTGAGATGATTTCGCTTTAAAAGCGATCGCTCTGTTTCTGGGACAGATGATCGTTTATGCATCTAGTGTGGGTAGTGCTTTAGGGAGCGAGACGACACGACGATTTACTCGCTGCAACCTGTTTTACTACTGTCTACTTTTTGTATACGAATAGTCTAAGCCGCTCACCAATGATTGTCAACACCATCTATAGAATTGTAGACAGAAGACTATGGTTAACCTAATATGTAAACATGGTGTATACCGACAATCTATAAATGCGTAGTAATGTAATTTCATTTCGGTTCAGCGATGAGGAATTAGAAGCACTGCAAGCTTTCCAGACTCCAGAGGACAAATCCCCAAGTCAGACAGCTGCAAGATTACTAAGGGGTTCATTTAGTAGGTCTACAACTGTGTCTACAAAAGCTCCAGACGTAGACATACTGGAAGTGTTTAAGCAAGAGGTGGCAGCGAGTTTTAGTGAAGTGCGATCGCAACTGGAGGAACTGCGGGGAAAATTGAAAGCCCGGTAGTAGAGAAGGAAACTAGCACTACCGGGCAAGAAAGCAATGAAGACTCAACTGTGGCGAACAGCGAAACTATCGACCAGTTGCAAACCGAGGTTAAAAGCTTAGAAACTCGTCTCAAGCATTCTCGCAAGGAAAAGAAGGAGCTAGAACAGCAATTGGCTGACGTTGAGCGAGAGAACAATACCTTGAAGGATGGAACAGTTCTCAACAGGAGATTAGAACAGATTAGGGAACTGGAAAGAGAAAACCAGCAACTCAGACTTGAGCTACAGACAGCAAGTGCATCCCTTGCACCAGACTATGAAGCAATCCGCGATCGCACTCTTGCCAAGTTGAAAATCGGCAGACAATCACCAGCAGGGAAAGCAATTCAAGCCTTCATTAAGGAGCTACTGCATGGGTGACAATAGCGCTTTGTCTGCCACGATCGACGGTGACAAGTGCGGTTGCAGTGTGTCTACAGTGCCTCAATCGACGGTGACAAGTCTGCTTTGTCTGCCACGATCGACGGTGATAAAGGCGGTTACAGTGCCTCCATCGACGGTGACAAGTGCGCTTTGTGTGCGGTTGTAGTGCGTCTACACTGTCTACAGGTGTAGGCAAAGCTGTAGACGGGTAAAACTCCCTCTGGATGCCGTTTTTAGCAACTGTAGGCAATTTTTTGACTGGCTATTTTTTAACAAAAATTCCCAAAAAATAGCCTTTTTTATCTAATATATTGCCCAAAAATGTAGCAGCGCTAATTTAACAGTTTCAAAAGCTAAACAGATAGAGATGCACCTCTGCTAATAAACCACACTCTACGGTGAATTAAGTAGACAGCACCTCAATGATTTGATGCCGTGCCAGAGCTTGCCTGAGATATTCCACCTCAGCCCTTAGTCGTGCATTCTCCTGTATCAACGTATCCATGTCATCTTTTTTATCCACTGCCTGCTTAATTACTTTCTTCCGATTCTCCAAACTGAACCACTTCTGATAAATCTCAGTGTGAATCTCTATAGAATGCCCCAAGTTATCAGCAGCAGCTTTAATTGGAATGCCCATCATGTGCGCTCGAATTGCCCAAGCGTGGCGTAAATCATAGGGCGTAAACGGAATATTTACGCGCCTAAACCAGGATGAGCAATTAACCCGAATATTGTTGATATCTGTAAAACTACTTCTATCATCGGTTTGAGCCTTTAACAATTCCAAAGGCTCTATTTTTTTTAAATCAAACAAGTAAACCCATTCAGGATGTAGTGGTAAAGCTTCCCTGTAACCAGTCTTAGTATCTGGGTGAACCTTCCATGTATTATCTTTATTTTCAGGACTCAACCACCAATCAATTTCAGGATTTACAAACAGTTCTCTTGGGCGTAGTCCATAGGTAGCAAGCATTCCATATACCCATTCCCACATCTTCCAACTGTCTAAACAATTCTTTTTAATTGTTAGGCTTCTAGTCAAAGAGTACTGATGAAAAGATTCATAATATTTGATGATATCCTCATCACCGGGAATGTCCCTAACCTGACTTTTGGGTTGTGTAGCTTTAAAATGTTCGAGAGTGAAACCAGTTAAATTAAGAGTTGATTTTAAAACCTTCAACGATTTAACGGCACTGTATTTGGCAGAGTCTCCCGTCAACTCTGCAAACTTTTTATCAATCTCCGATTGAGTCAATAAAGTATCTATCCCAATCAATCGCCGTAAATACTCCTTGTAATAGAAAAAGGTGTGTTTACTTTTTTCTGTTAACTTGCGCGTTTTGAAATACTCAGTTTCAAACTCTTCTAAAACATCACCAAGGGTTTGGGATCTGTTGGCGACCTTAGCGATTTTACCCAGATATTTGTCAGTCCATTCAAACTGTTTACGGGCAAGCAGCTTGCCTAGCTCGTTTGCCTCTTCCTCTGCTGTTCTCAACCCGTCCAAGCTTGCAGGGATATTTAGCGAAATCTTGTACTGCTTAAAACCAGTTCCTTTCGTGTCGCGATCGCCGGGCTTGATAGGTAGAGATGCTTGCAATTGAATAGTGTCCCGTGCCACGACCAAGCCCACTTTGACCTTAGCGGCTTTTAGACGGGCCCTAGTGTCTGTCAAACCTTTCTCAAACTTGCGTTCCAGATGCTGCCGAGTAGCCTTCATGTGTTTCTGCGTTCCTAGATAGCTGCCATCGGTAGATGCTGGCGGAATGAAATCCTCAAAAACGTCGTCCTGCGCCTTGCTTTTCATTGTGTCTTAAATGTGTCTTAAAATTTAGTCCATTTAGAACAATGTTTAAATTGAGCAAAGTTAGACGTGGACTAAATCTTGGTATCACATAAGATTAAATCATACTTCGTACAGGGTATACCGTAAGCTTCTTCCATGTGACGGCTGATGTAGTTCATCGACCGATAGCAGTGGATGAGGTTCATCTTCACATTGGGGGTCATCAACATTTCGTTGATGGTGCCATCACCTGACCACTGAGCAACTACGCGCAAGCCGAGTTCTTCTAACAGGATGCGGCTAGCCCAAGCATCACCACCGATGTTGTAGTCACCAATGATGGCTACATCATAAGGAGTACCTTCAAACTGAAGTGTACCGTCTTTCTTAGCTTGGTCGGATCTGGTGAATACCCAGTCACGAACCATGTCGTTAGCGATGTGGTGTCCCAAAGATTGGGAAACACCCCGGAAGCCTTCGCAACGCACAGGTACAACTGGCTTGCCAATTTCTTTCGATGTCTTCCGAGCAACAGCTTCGATGTCATCTCCAATTAGACCGATGGGACATTCAGATTGAATGGAAACACCACGGTTGAGGGGGAAAAGTACATCAAGTTCTTGGATTAACTTGGTAAGTTTCTTGTCACCACCAAAAACGATATCTCGTTCTTGGAAGTCGGAGGTGAAGTGCATCGTACCAAAGGTGTCAATACCTGTGGTGCCGATGTAGTAGTTACGACGACCAGACCAAGACCAGTAACCGCAACCTACAGGCCCGTGGCTGATGTGGATCATGTCCTTAATAGGGCCCCAAACCACACCTTTAGAACCGGCGTAAGCACAACCACGAGCGGTCATTACCCCAGGAAGGGATTTAACGTTAGACTTAACGCCGCAATCGGACTTACCTTCTTCGTATACGTTTAAGTGTTTTTCGCGCTTTTTGGCAGCTTTTTCTGGGTAAGCACTAAGAACTTCTTTAATTAGTTCTTTTCTTTCTTCGATGATGTTTTGATTTTCTGGAGGTGTCATACTTAGCCTTTGTGACTCGTAAGGATCAGGCATAGGGGGACTAGGAGTCCCCTATAAGGTTAGGGGGGAGATGGAAGGGAGAGGATAAAAGGGAAGATATGAAACTCTTCCTTTTTCCTTGTGCTAAAGCGTTATTTCTTAGCAGCGAATTATACTACGGGAGCTTCAGCAGCACTCTTACCAACTAGCATTGCGGTATTTTCGTCGCTTTCGAGAATACCAAATTCAATCAACAATTCTTCTAGTTCTTCCATTTCGATGGGTGTAGGAATAGATAGATTCTTGTTGTCAATAATTTTCTGAGCCAATGTCCGATATTCGTTAGCTTGGTTGCTTTCTGGTGCGTACTCGTTAACAGTCATCCGGCGCAATTCTGCGTGTTGAACGATGTTGTCACGGGGTACATAGTGAATCATTTGGGTGTTCAACCGTTTTGCCAAGGTTTCGATCAGATCGATTTCCCTATCAGTGTTACGGCTGTTACAAATCAAACCACCCAAACGCACGCCACCGGTGTGAGCATACTTAAGAACACCACGAGCGATGTTGTTAGCAGCGTACATCGCCATCATTTCACCTGATGTTACGATGTAGATTTCTTGTGCCTTGCCTTCACGGATAGGCATTGCGAAACCACCGCACACAACGTCACCTAATACGTCGTAAGATACGAAGTCTAGGTTTTGGTAAGCACCGTTTTCTTCTAAGAAGTTGATGGCGGTGATGATACCACGACCGGCGCAACCTACACCGGGTTCTGGCCCACCAGACTCAACGCAACGAACGTCACGGAAACCGGTTAGCATTACTTCTTCGAGTTCGATATCTTCTACTGCACCACGTTCTGCGGCGAGGTGAAGAACGGTTGTTTGAGCCTTGCTGTGCAGCATCAAACGGGTGGAGTCAGCTTTAGGGTCGCAACCGACGATAAGGATGCGTTGACCCATTTCTGCCATAGCTGCTAAGGTGTTTTGGGAAGTGGTAGATTTACCAATACCGCCCTTACCGTAGAAAGCTATCTGTCTAATCTTTTCTTCAGTCATTGTTCGTGTTTCCCTGCAATTGGTTGGTTGGTGGGTATGCGCGTTTGTCAGTTGCGTTCACGCCAGTTGAGCGACAGTAGTGAGCGCGTGTAGAGCATCGTTGATAGCGTGGGCATAAATGCCTGCTGGGGGCGATCGCTCCACAGCCAAAATTATTGACAGTAAGTACATCGATCTTCCTCGTTAAAATTTTTTTCTTTTGGTTGTTTGTCCTTTGTCCTTTGTCATTTGTTTTGACAAAGAACAAAGAAAATTACGCGATTTACAAATACGTCATAATGTGTTTCAGCTTCAAAGACTAAATAGGACTTGATGTTGTTATTTGTCAACAATCAATGCCTAAGTCCTATTACTTGTTCAAAATAGCGCCCTTCATATTTGAGACACGCTCTAGTGCAGCTTTGGTGTCTTCTGCTGACTCTCCACGCACAGCCATTGCTTCACCCAGATGCGTGGCGATCGCATCGAAGTGTGGTTGCTGTAGATTCATCCCAGCGTGTGTTTTGTCCATTGGACGACCGGTGTATTGCTTTGGCCCCTCAAAAATCTGAGATAAGAAAGCAACTAGATGATTACGTTGCTTGACCATATCTGTACCAGCAAAAATCGGATTGAGGAGGCTGTCTGTCGCAATGCGTTTGTGGAGTTCATCTACTATTTGTTCAATAGCTGGTTGTCCGCCAAGTTTGTCGTACAATGTGCTCATATCCTGTTCCTTTGAAGCGAGTTGGATGATGAAAGAAAGCAAGTAGGCGCTCAATCTATAAAGCCTATATGCTGTTAGCCGTAATAGCTAATTTAGCTATCGGTTGTCGGTAGGATTGAAGCATTCATGTGGAGACAATTATCTGGTTCAAATCCTACTTTCTCTTCCTGGCTGAATGCATATTAGGGCGTATTTGTAGAGTACGTTAAGTCCTACAGCAATTCCTAAACTGCTTCAACTACAAGGCTCTTGCTGACACGATCTTGTAATCTGGCTTCGATCGCAATTTTCAGAGTTGCTGTACTACTAGAACAGGAACCGCAAGCACCTTGCAGCACAACTTTAACGCGATCGCCTTCTACATCATAGAGTTCTACGTCTCCCCCGTCAGCGATGAGTACGGGTCTGACTTCTTCATCAAGAACCTTTTGAATTAGAGCAATCTTTTGCACATTGGTTAGCGATCGCTGCTTGGAGGTAACAATTTCTGTGGCAACCTTTACGCCGTAATTGTTGAGTTCAGGTGCGGCGAATTCCTGTTGCACTGATTTAATTATATCATCAATGTTTGCCAAACAGGAACCGCATCCACCACCAGCTTTCACATAATTTGTTACCTCTTCGGCACCAGTGAGATTATTTTCTAGAACGACGCGGCGAATTTTAGACTCGCTGATCCCAAAGCAACTGCAAACTAATGCGCCTTCATCATCATCATCATGGGTAGCTAGAGGTATGCCACGATAATTATAGATAGCGGCTTCTAGCGCTTCTTGTCCCATGACAGAGCAATGCATCTTCGCTTCTGGCAATCCACCCAGGTAATCTGCAATGTCTTTATTGGAAACTTTCAAGGCTTCATCTAAGGTTAAACCTTTGATCATCTCGGTTAATGCACTAGAAGATGCGATCGCGCTAGTACAACCAAAAGTTTGAAAACGAGCATCTAGAATCTTATCAGATTCTACCTCAACTTTCAGGTGCAATCTCAGAGCATCGCCGCAAGCAATGCTACCGATTTCTCCCATTGCAACCTTTACCCCAGGTTCGCTCGTTTCTTCAATTGCTCCCTGATTTTTGGGATCGTAAAACAGTTCTAATACTTTATCAGTGTAGTCCCACATAACGAATTTTAGATTTTAGATTTTGGATTTTAGATTGGGGGATTGGGGAGTGGGGAGTGGGGAGTGGGGAGTAGTAAATTCTTTATTCGCTATTCCCTACTCCCTATTCCCTATTCCCTATTCCCTAATTAGCGATGTGCCAATGCTTGCTCTTGTTCTTGCAGCCAACCGGCATTATCATTTTTGAAGGGTGAGAGGGCGCGTAAACGTTCGACAATACTGGGCATTACCTCTATCACTCGATCGATTTCGGCTTCTGTGGTGTAGCGACAAAGGCTGAAGCGAATGGAACCATGCAAAGTTGTGTAGGGTAAACCCATAGCCCGGAGGACGTGGGAAGGTTCCAGTGAGCCGGAGGTGCAAGCAGAACCGGATGATGCACAGATACCGTATTTATTCAAGGATAGTAAGATAGCTTCACCTTCAATATACTTGAAGCCGATATTGGTGGTGTTAGGCAATCTCTGCGTAACGTCACCGTTAACTACACAATCGGGAATTTTCGCCAGTAAGGTTTGTTCGAGGCGATCGCGCAGCTTTATTTCTCTTTTAGCTGCTTCTTCTAAGTGTAACAGTTCCAGTTGGGCAGCTTTGCCCAAGGCAATAATTGCTGGAACATTCTCTGTTCCCGCCCTACGTCCGCGTTCTTGGTGTCCCCCAATTATGAAGGGACGGAACCGAACGCCGCGCCGTATATATAAAGCACCAATTCCTTTAGGCCCGTGCAGCTTGTGACCAGACAGGGTTAACATATCCACGGTGCTAGTCTTCATATTCAAGGGGATTTTTCCCACTGCTTGCACCGCATCTACATGGAAGATAGCACCATATTCTTTAACTCGCAACCCAATCTGCTCAATCGGGAAAACCGTGCCGGTTTCGTTATTAGCATACATAATTGTCACCAGGGCGGTGTTACCCGTCAAGGAAGCTTCTAGTTCATCTAGATCCAACTGCCCTTGATGATTTACTGATAGATAGGTAACAGTGTAACCTTGGGTTTCTAATTGTTTGCAGACATTGAGTACTGCTGGGTGTTCAACTTGGGTGGTGATGATGTGTCGCTTTTCTGGTTGCGCCAACAGTGCGGCTCGAATCGCGGCGTTATCTCCCTCAGTTCCACAACTTGTGTAGACAATTTCTGACTCATCGGCTCCCAGGATAGCTGCAAGTTGTTCTCTTGCAGTTCTCACTGCTTTACCGACTTGCCCACCAAAGGTATGCATACTGGAGGGATTGCCGTAATAGTCCGTCAGGTAAGGCAGCATTACCTCTATAACTTCTGGGTCTACCTTAGTGGTGGCATTATTATCGAGATAGATGCAGTTATTTTGCATTGTTGTCTTCAATTACGTTAGCGTTAGCAAGTCATCGAGCGTCATTACAAATTAGGAATTATTTAAGCTTCAAATCCCACTGATTGGGGTTGACGCTTTTGCAACTGTTCGGAGTATTTCTGGGAATAGCAGCTAAACCAACGCTCCCAGTAATCTTGTTTATTAGTTAATTTAGCAACTACGTGGTTGTAATTGGTAAACCAGCCTTCCCAATAATTGCTAGGCTGCTTAACGCAAGCCTCGCAGGTGGGACAACCAGCTTTACACTGAGGCATGGTATGAATGCTACCAACGCAGTTTGTACAAAGTTCAGGGTCAATCCAGTGCTGTCCGTCAACCATTTTAACTGCATTTGTGGGACATACAGATAGACAGAGATTGCAGGAAATACACTGGCTAGTAATTTTGTAAGCCATGATTATTGTCCTTTTGGGGAGTGGGGAGTGGGGAATGGGGAGTGGTGAGTGGTGAGTGGGAGAGACGCGATTAATCGCGTCTGTACTGGGGAGTGGTAAATATTGAAATTCCCTACTCCCTACTCCCTATTCCCTATTCCTTAATTTCTAATTCCTTAACGTATTGCTCGTAAAACTCCAAAGCAACCTTCTCAATCACGTCGTAAGCTTCAACACTCTGTATTCCAGCTTTTTGCAATTTTTCTTGAGGACTGTTACCAATCTTGGAGACTAAAACTGCTTTGCAATCTGCGATCGCTTTCATAATATGCTCAAAAGAAGCTTCCTCGCCGTATCCACCTTGGCAGTATTGGTCAATTTTGCGATGGCTGACAAAGCGAGCATCGTTTCCATCCACTTCGTAAATTTGGAATTCTTTGGCATGACCGAAGTGCTGGTTAACCAATCCGCCGCCTTTGGTTGCTACTGCAACTAGGATTTTGGGACTGTTGGCAAATTTCTTGCCGGCTAGCGCCTTGTCTTTGGCAACTTTAAGTTCTTCTTTAAACTTCTCAATACCTTGGTGAACTTCTTGACGTTTCTCTAGATCATATTCTGGAGTCATTTCCAAGAATTTCTCTTTGGAAAATTCTTGGCTGCGGTCTTCTCCCAATAATCCGACAGCATCGGCACGGCACTGGCGACAGTGACGCATCATTTTCATGTTACCGGAGCAATTGTCTTGAACTTCTTTGAGTTCTTTAGGTGTGGGACCGCGTTGACCGATTAAACCAAAGTGTGTGCCATGTTCTGGTGCAGAAATCAATGGCATGATGTTGTGCAAGAATGCACCTTTCTCACGAATGACTCGATTCACTTCGACTAAGTGATGGTCATTAATTCCGGGAATCATCACAGAGTTGACTTTGCACAAGATGTCAGCATCTTTCAGGGCTTGCAATCCTTCCATCTGTCTTTCGTGGAGAATTCTTGCGCCTTCAATGCCTCTGTAACGCTTGCGGTTGTAGTGAACCCAAGGATAAATCTGAGCACCGATCTCTGGATCTACCATGTTAATGGTGATCGTAACGTGATCTATATTTAATTGTTTAATGCGATCGATGTAGTCGGGCAGCATTAAACCATTGGTTGATAAACACAGCTTGATGTCTGGTGCTTGCGCTGCAATCAACTCAAATGTGCGGAAAGTCTTGTCTGGGTTTGCCAATGGGTCGCCAGGGCCGGCAATTCCCACAACTGTCATTTGGGGAATCTTGCCGCCAATGACCAAAGCTTTGTGTGCAGCTTCTTCTGGGGTTAGCAACTCGCTAACTACTCCAGGACGGCTTTCGTTAGCGCAGTCATATTTACGGTTGCAATAGTTGCATTGAATGTTGCAAGCTGGTGCAACTGCAACGTGCAACCGGGCGTAGTGGTGATGGGCGTCTTCGCTGTAGCAGGGATGTTTAGCAATGCGTTCTTCGAGCTTTTGATCCCTTTCCACGGTGGCGCTGCTGGGGCTGTCGCAGCCGCAACCACCTGATTTTGCTTGGGTTGTCGATTCCGTAGCAGGGGTGTTGAGGAGTCGTGTAGACGGTGATGTCATTGAGTTTCGCAAAAGGTCGGTGGACTTGGCTGCCACTGTGGGAGGATGCTGTTGCTACTCTTTATGCCCAGGAATTGAAGTCGCGTCTTCCACACTGCCTGCAAACCCTTGGGTTTGGCTGACTTGTTATCAAGTAAGGCAGGCGATGAATCTTTAGATGTCCGGCTGGTGTGTCAACGTTCGGTTCTTGGGTAGAATTTGTGCTTACAGCCGCGACTTCTATTCACTTTTGGCATGGTGCTATGTCATCCCTCCACTCACTTTTCGCTTCGTTTTGTTTTGGAGCGTTAAGTGATTGGCGATATAAGAGTTATAGCAGCCGCCTCCCAGCCAGACAGTGCGTCTCTCTAGGATAGAATTTATTGGATTTATTACGCTTGTACTCAAGTAATAAAAACCCTAATTCTTCAAGCATTACAAGAATTAAAAATTTATTTTTCGGGTAGGGGTTCTAGTATTTTTTGGTTGGGGTTCTAGTGTTTATAGATAGGGGTTCAGGATTTCTTTGTACTCAGGGACAACCCAATCCCAGCAAGGACTTTAACTAACTTAAAACTGGGTTTGGGTTATTTCAATGTGTACTCAGATTGCCCTCAACTTCCGTCAAAAGCAAGAAATGCCAAGGGTTTGAGGGTGAAAAACTGGAGTTATCTATATCGTTCTACTCCAGAAAAAAGGCGAAATTCAATTCTGTATCTAACATATCATTTTTTTGGGGGTAAAAATGCAATTTATATTTTTTTAATTTTTGCTTTGGCAATGATATTCAATTGTGGTTCTAAGTCTTATCTGGCAACCTATACAGGCTTATAAAAATAGATGTCTTGCTGCACATATTTTTCAAAAAGTTTAACTTTTCAGTTCTTGTTTTTCATTTCCACAATCAGGAGATGGGTAGGAAAGTCTCGGATTTTGTGTTTGAGAGAAACAACAAACTATAATCTAACATGATTGTGCGATCGCAATGAATTTTCTGAATTGCTCACTACAAACGTTAGCAAAAAATCTAACCCCCTAGTACCGCAAGGCAAAAGTCACGCATTCACGCATTCACGCATAATTGTATTCCAAGCTCTTGCGCCATTTGAAATGGTATGTTTATTTCCGCGCCCACTGTAGTGTACTAGCCCCCTTCCCGACGCTCTAAGGGGGAAAATTCAAAGCCTCTCTCTTAAAACGAGAGAGGTTTTCCAGATACCGCTCTTTGTTGCGTATACTATTTAGCTACAATCAAACCAAGAAAAGAAAAAATCTTAGTTATGATAGCCATCCCCCAACAGCCGCTAGAAATGACCGTTGAGGAATATCTCGAATGGGAACCTCAGCAAGACGTTCGCTACGAATATGCCAATGGCGAAGTATTTGCCATGACAGGCGGTACAATTCCCCATAACGATATTGCACTTAACTTGTACACTGCCTTACGTCCCCATCTGCGTTTCAGAGGTTGTCGAGTAAATGTGTTAGACGTAAAAATGCAACTCACTCCCCAGAGTCGCTACTATTATCCTGATGTTATTGTCAGTTGTCACCCTGAAGACCTCAATGCCCGCAAATTTATTCAACATCCCAAGCTAATTGTCGAAATTCTTTCCCCAGGTACAAGCGCTAAAGATCGGGGTGAAAAATTTACTTATTATCTGACAATCCCCAGTTTGCAAGAGTATATCTTGATTGACTCGGAAAAAATCTCCGTCGAGCGTTACTGTCGGGGTGAGGGTAGGATATGGCTTTACTATCCCTACACGGCTGGAGATATGATCACTCTATCGAGTATTGAATTTGAGTGTCCAATTGAACTGCTGTATGAAAGTGTTGTATTTACCACTGAATAATCAAGAGAATTTTCCCTGTTATTTTTTAAAGAGCGATGTCTACGACGGGCTGCGCCTACGCTCCTTAAGTAACTGCATAACCTGTGTAGGGTCTTAACTCCGGTGGGCGAAAGCCAAGGACAATGTGTTCTTTAGGAATTCCAGCCCGTTCTAAATCGGCGGCAATACCTTCTTCAGTGCCATCCCGTTGAATCCAGATTTTGCCATCAATTAGGTCAATATGAACCAGACAGCCATGAATGCGGCGATCGCCATCCCAACCTATATCCATCCATAAATAGCGATCGCGGATTCGATCAAACACCACTTCTGGGTGAATATCCGCATAGGAATAACTCAGTGAAGCATATTCACTGAGGATAGTTTCAATCACCTGGCGATAGTGGTCTAACTTGGTGTAATCCATTGTTTAATAACCTCCTGTTTTGGATCAAAGGTAATCAGCTTTAAACGATGATTTCTTAGTAAAAGTTTGCCGATAGGTTCTTCAAACAAATCATCAAAAACTCTGTTAGGCACTGCAAGATATAACATTCGCTCTGGCTCTAACTCAATTAATATATCCTGATACAAAATATACTGACCCAACGCTTTTTCTAAATCATCAACATCTGATCTGCCGCTAAAACTTTTAATCTCAACTGCAATTTTGGATTCTGCTTTTTGCGCCGCCAATAGTTGTCTAGCACCTAAATCAACATACAAATCTTTTTTACCAAACTTCAGAGTCAGTGGGTCATGAGTAATTATCCATTTGTCTTTAATCAAAGCATTTTTGACATTATTGTGATAGATGTCTCTAGCTGGCATACAGGTGTAATCTTAGACTGATATTTCTATTTTAGGAAATCTCTGACTGCGCCTAGCGTCTTCGTTAAATGCCATGCGTAGGCGTAGACATCGCTACACTGGATTTATCATAAAAAATAGGCTGTCTGAGTTCATTCACGAAAACAGGGTAGCAGGAGGAATGCGATGAAAGCAGTGGTTATCTATCGGTATGGCGCGGCTGAGGTGTTGCAGTATGAAGAGGTGGAACAGCCGAAAATTGAGCCAATGCAGTTACTTGTGAAAGTTCGTGCAAGTAGCGTTAATCCCGTTGATTGGAAAATCCGCCAGGGAATGTTGAGCTTGATTAGCGGCAGCAAATTTCCGAAGATTCTGGGGTTTGATGTGGCGGGAGATGTCGTAGCCGTTGGCTCTGGTGTCACACGTTTTAAAGCAGGAGATGCTATCTATGGCAGTACTAGCTTCCCTGGAGGAGGTTACGCCGAATTTGCAGCCGTAAGAGAAAACTTGGTGGCTTTTAAACCAACAAACCTATCTTATGAAGAAGCTGCGGCTGTACCTTTAGCAGCGCTTACGGCTTTGCAAGCTTTGCGAGACGAGGGGAATATTCAAGCAGGACAAACTGTTTTGATTAATGGCGCTGCGGGTGGTGTGGGGATTTTTGCAGTGCAAATTGCTAAGGCTTTAGGGGCAGTGGTGACGGGAGTTAGCAGTACCAAAAACTTGGATTTGGTGAAATCTCTTTTAGCAGACCGCGTGATTGATTATACGCAACAAGATTTCACCCAAGATACAGCGCAGTATGACATTATCTTTGATGCAGTGGGTAAGCGATCGCTCTCACAAACCAAAAGAGTTCTCAAACCCAACGGAATTTATATCACCACACTACCCAGCCCCGAAGTTTTCTTAGAGGGCGTCTTAACAGCGTTCCTTCCCGGTCAAAAAGCGAAATTTATCCTGGAAAAACCCAACACTCAAGACTTGGTTTATCTCAAAGAATTGATTGAAGCGGGTAAAATTCGTGTGGTGATTGATCGCACATATCCCTTACAAGAACTCGCGGCGGCTCATAGTTATAGCGAAACTGGGCGTGCTGTGGGGAAAATTGCGTTGGTGCAACCCGTCGTAGACATCGCCATTTAGGGTAACTGAGATTTTTCACCCTGTAAGGCTTAATATTATTTGTGTCACAATTGAGGAAAATAATATATATCCTACAACCCGGCAAGCACTTATGTGTGTGATTATTTGCCAGTACTTGTCTAATTTCTACCGGGAAATTCAGCTATTCCGTTTTAGTGACACAATTGGCAATGTGTTTATTTTGGCAGGTAGATGAACTGCAAATCCTTGTATTTCGTGATGGAACTTGGAGATTTGTCAATGAAACCTAATTTTGCCCAAATGTCCACAAAAGAGTTGAGGGCGTATGTGCTTGCTAATCGGGAAGATATAGAAGCGCTAGAAATCCTATTTAATCGCCGTACTCCTGACTCAGAAGCAATTATATATCCATCGATGTTTACTGAAGATGGTAAACCTATAGAAGAGAATAATCGGATAATTGCAGAAGCGATCGCTCAAAGAGTTCAGCAAGAGAAGAATAATCAGAGATAAATTAATTAATGGCAAGTATGAATTGCAACTAGGAAATCCTGTTTGGTTGCCGGAAGTTGGCTTAGGAATTGGATGCGATCGCGGCAATTATTCCGGCGTTACTAGAGAATGGCTTTATTGGTATGATCAGTCAGGAAAACGCTATGCTACACCCCAAGAGAGAATTCAACGGTTAGCGGAAAAATTGCGTAGACGCGTAGCGGCTTGTCGTTAGACATCGCTGGGCATAGATCCAGATAATCTTGATTAAGGAGCGATCGCAGTTAGCAATTAATCTGAAAAACCAACGCGAAACCTAACCCCCTAACCCCCTTCCCGACGCTCTAAGGGGGAAAATCAAAATCTCTCTCCTTTTAGGAGAGAGGTTTTCCAGATTCCTTGAAAGTCGAAGACATTACTCCAGCTAGTGTATATACTCGTAATCAAACTCTCAACAGAAGCGAGTATTATGCTGGACTTGTTAGCTCTTTGGGGTGTAACTCAGACCGCCGGGTTTATTTTTAAACCCATTCTGGAAGACTTAGCCAAGGATGCTGCTAAAGATTGGGCTAAAGATTTATTAAAAGGCATCCCTGGCAAGATTGTCCAGAAACTTAAGAAGGAAGACATAGAAATTGCTGCTGGTAAAGCGTTAAAGGAATTTTTGCAACTCATGCAGCAGCAGTTAAAGGTTCGTTGCAAACTTGCTGAAGCTGAGATTAAAGAGTACACCAAAGACATCCAGAAATTTATCAGCGATAAGTTGGTTACAGAAATTCTTGGTCAGGCTTTTGATATTAATTGTGAATCTCTAGACGCTAAAACCCTAGAAGATAGTTGGAACAGGCTGCAATTAAAACCTCTGCCAGCTAAGTTTAACTGGCAATCACTTACAGAACAGTATTTTACACAAGTCCAAGAACTGCTTTTAGATTCAAAAGATTTATACCATATCCTAGAATTACAAAAGTTATCTGATATTGAAATAAATACCAAAGAAATTGCTGGCGTTATTGTAGATTTTAATTTAGTTAAATATCAAGAAGGAATCCGAGAGCGTTATGGCAATCTGAAGTTAGATAGCTTAGATACTAGCGGCTATGCTTATAACGAACTTAAATTATGGCGGATTTTTACTGCTCAAAATGTCCGGGAAGCTCATCAAGTATTACCACAAGTTCACGAACTGCCTAAAGAACATCTTAGACGGCTGCGAGAAAGTGACCAAATAGAAGCAGAAATTGAATTAGAAGAATTAGAACGCCACAAACGGGTTTATTTTGAACAGCCGATCCGTTCAGTTTTAGATGTTGTCAATAAAAAGCAAGATTATAAATATATTGTGATTTTGGGCGATCCTGGTTCAGGTAAGTCTACATTGTTGCAATTTCTGGCTTTGAATTGGGCTGAGTCACCACTGGATAATGTTATATCATTACCAATTCCGTTGCTAATTGAGTTACGCACTTATATGCGGCGACGGGAAGATAAAGAGTGCAATAATTTTCTAGAATTCTTTCATCAATGTAGTGGTGCTGTTCATCATCTCAATCAGCTTGAACTAGATAAAAAATTAAAAGCTGGTAATGCCTTAGTGATGTTTGATGGTTTGGATGAGGTATTTGACCCTGGTAAGCGAGAGGATGTAATTACTGATATTCATCGCTTTACTAATGACTATCCTGATGTGCAGGTAATTGTCACATCTCGGATTATTGGCTATAGACCGCAACGATTGCTTAATGCTGAGTTTCGCCACTTTATCTTACAAGATTTAGACTCAGAACAAATTCAGGATTTTATCTACCGTTGGCATGAGTTAACTTTTACCGATGCAGTAGATAAGGTGAGAAAACGGGAACGGCTACAAAAAGGAATTGAAGCTTCCAAATCTATTGCAGAATTGGCGGGAAACCCTCTGCTGTTGACGATGATGGCAATTCTTAATCGTAATCAAGAGCTACCAAGAGATAGAGCCGAGCTTTATAATCAAGCATCGCGGGTGTTGCTTCATCAATGGGATGTGGAACGCGCTTTGACAGAAGATAAGAGGTTAGATCCCAAGACGATTGATTATAAAGATAAGCAAGCGATGCTGCGTCAGGTTGCTTATCTTATGCAAACTGGTGAGAAAGGGTTGGCAGGTAATTTAATTAATGAAAATGATTTAGTCAAGGTTCTGACTGATTATCTCAAAACCATAGAATTTGATAAACCCAGAGAAGCGGCGCGGGTGATGAGAGATCAACTGCGGACTCGCAACTTTATGTTATGTTTCCTGGGTGCGGATTATTATGCCTTTGTGCATCGGACATTTTTAGAATACTTCTGTGCTTGGGAGTTTGTCTGGCAGTTTAAAGAAACGCAAACGCTGACTATTGAGCAACTTAAGAATGAAGTTTTTGGCAAACACTGGCAGGATGAAAGTTGGCATGAAGTCTTACTGCTAATTGCCGGAATGATTGAGCCAAAATTTGTGGGCGAGATTCTTGATTATTTAATGGCACAAGATGGCGAAGAGGAAAAGTTTGTCAATCTCTTTTTAGCGGCTAAGTGTCTTGTAGAGGTGAGAAATCGCTCGGCGATCGCGTCAACAGCTACTAAATTACTTGACGAACTACAAGACTTAACTAAATATGACATCGGATACTATTATGATGAGGAAGAAACTAAAGTAGTTCAGAAAATTCGCACTCAAGCGGTTGTAGCAATTGTAACGACTTGGATAGAATCTTCTGACATAAAAAGCTGGCTCAAAGACAGCGCTACCCAACAAAATAATGATGTGCGAAGTGCAGCACTCCGAGAATTAGCCAAGAATTTCAAAGATGATCCCGACACAAAAACCATCCTCAAAGACTGTGCTACTCAGGATCATAATTGGTTAGTGAGATGTGTAGCAGTCGGAGAATTAGCCGAGAATTTCAAAGATGACCCCGATACCAAATCCTTCCTCAAAGAATGTGCTACTCAGGATAATGATGAGTATGTGCGAAGTGCTGCACTCCGAGAATTAGCCGAGAATTTCAAAGATGACCCCGACATAAAAACCTGGCTCAAAGAACGCGCTATTCAGGATGATGAGTTTGTGCAAAGTGCTGCACTCAAGGAATTAGTCAAGCACTTTAAAAATGACCCCGACACCAAAAATATCCTCAAAGATCACACTACCCAGGATCATAATGGGGAAGTGCGATTTACAGCAATTGCAGAATTAGCCGAGAATTTCTCGGATGACCCCGACACCAAAAATATCCTCAAAGACCATGCTATCCAAGATCATTATGAGGATGTGCGACGTATAGCAGTCCGAAAATTAGCCAAGCACTTCAAAGATGACCCTGACACCAAAACCTTCCTCAAAGAATGCGCTACCCAGGATGATAGCGGGGATGTGCGATGTGATGCAGTCCGAGAATTAGCCAAGAATTTCAAAGATGACCCCGACACCAAAACCTGGCTCAAAGAACGCGCTACCCAGGATAATAAATGGGATGTGCGACGTGCAGCAGTCGAAGAATTAGCGAATCACTTCAAAGATGACCCCGAAACCAAATCCATCCTCAAAGAACGCGCTACCAAGGATGATGACAAGGATGTGCGAGGTGCAGCAGTCCAAAAATTAGCTGAAAACTTTAAATATCACGCTGATTTATTTGATATCTATCACCAGTGTGCTGTTAATGACCCTTTTAAGGATAGCCATGATCCCCCGTTTAAATACAACCCTCGGCAAATAGCACTTGAGGCAATCATTGAGCAATTTCCTCAGCATCCCCAGACTTTACCACTGCTGCGCGATCGCACAGAGAATGACGCAGATGAGCAAGTGCGGGAATTTGCTCAGAAGAAGTTAAAGCAGTTGGAAGGGTAAATGTAAGCTGATTTACTATTCACAGTAGAAACCGCAAAAGAAAGACTTACTATTATCCATGTCACAATTGAGGAACAGACGATCAACCCAACCAACGAGACAAGCCTTAGCCTGTGTGCGTGTCTGCCAGATGTTGTCTAACACCTATCGGAGTATTGAACTATTTCGCTTTGATGACCAAACCGGAGTTGTATTTATTTTTGTCAATGAGGAACTCCAAATCATTGTACCTGCTAATGGAAACTGGAGGTTTTTAAATGCAACCGAATTTTCAAGCAATGACTAACAAAGAACTAATAGCTTACGCACTTGCACATCGGGAAGATGTAGAGCCTTTGCGTGTTTTATATAGCCGCCGCACTCCTGATTCAGAAGCAACTTGGTATGGGCCAATGGTAGCTGAAGATGGTACACCAATAGAAGAAAATATTCGCATTGCAGAAGAAGCAATTAGGCAACGCATTGAGCAAGCAAATCAAAGCAAGCAAGATTCTCAAAGTTAAGAATAAAAGAGTTGCAAAAATATGAACAACACAGAAGTTCGTCAGCAAATCAACCAATATTTAGATGGATTATCTTCAGAACGCCTACAACTGGTTGCTGACTTTTTAGCGTATCTGGCAGATAAGGAGAGTGAAGACGCTACCCAAGAGTTGCTTGATATCCCTGGATTTATTGAATCCTTTGAAAGAGGTAAAAAAGATATCGCTGAAGGTCGGGTAAAAAGCTGGAGAACAATTCGGTCTGATGTATAGAAGCCCTGGCGAATGGAATTCGCGGCTATACAGACAAAACCCACCTCCGTGGGTTTCAAATTCTTTGAGTCCGCGCAGGCGGACTTGGTTTGTGTAGCCGCGATTTCTAATCGCCAGGTATATTTGGTATTGCTCATCGACGAAAAGCTTATAAATAAATATACAATCGTGATTCAATGGTCACAAGGAGACCAATGTTATGTGGTTTTGCTACCGGAGTTTAGGCATATAATGCAGCCTTGCACTCACGGAGAGACTTACGAAGACGCTTTGAATCTTGCAATTACCTGAAAATTGCTGTAAATTCGGTCAATATCAGATTGTGATATTATCGTCCCCCTGCTGATTAATAACTAATCGCAAAATTGATAACCCCAAAATTATCAAAAATAGCACTAGCCCAATCGTGCAAGCATAGCTAATTTCCAAATTGTTGAAGGCTTGCTCATATAGATAATAAACAATCGTTTTCGAGCTACTGAGTGGGCCACCTTGGGTCATAATGTATACTTCTTCAAACACTTTGGTCGCAGAAATAGCCGAAATCACCGCCACTAGTGCTAAATACGGCTTCATCAAAGGTATGGTAATATCCCAATGTTTGCTGATACCATCAGAGCCATCGATCGCAGCGGCTTCGTACACATCAGCAGGAATTGATTGCAACCCGGCTAAATAAATCACCATGTAGTAGCCTAGCCCCTTCCACACGGTGACAGCCATAACGCTGGCAAGAGAAATTGGTACAATACCAAAAATTTTGGCTGGGCTAGTTAGCCAAGGAATACCTTCTGGAAAAATACCTAAAGCTTTCAGCAACTGATTAAGTAATCCGTTTTCTGCATACAGCCATTTCCAAGCTATTCCCGCAACCACCATTGAAATTACCACTGGGGTGTAGTACGCTGCTCTAAACCAATTCATCCCCCGGAGTTTCTGATTTACCAAAATTGCCAGCACTAAGGGAGCAATTACTAAAATTGGTACTACACCCACAAGATATAGAAAAGTGTTTTCCAAGGTTTTCCAAAAAACTACATCCTTCCAAAGCTTGAGGAAGTTGGCGAAACCTATCCATTGTGGCGGCTGGGCAATATCTTCATAGCTGGTAAAGCTGAGGTAAAACGCTTGCAGTGCAGGCCAAAAGACTGTTAACGCCAAAAGAACTAAGGCGGGTAGTAAAAATAAATAGGGGGTCGATCGCTGTTTGATGAATATCCAATTTTTAGGCATCAATTGATTCATATAGCAGTCTGCTTTGATTTTTGAAATTATTTGCGTAGACAGGGAGTAGGGATTAGGGAGTAGGGAGTGGGGAAGAAGCCTTTTTGGGGTGTACTGATTTTTTTCAAAAATCAAATACGAGTCCTATATAAGGTTTAATAGTTGTTTTCGCTTTGTCAGCAAGAATTTGGAGATGTGAGTAGATTTAAGCTTCAATATTCTAAAGGCATATATTTGCGTAGCGCTAATTAATAACTCGGAGAGAAACTGCAATGGAAACTCAGCACAACCCGCTAATTGAACATCAAAATGTTCCCATAAACCACCGTGGACTACATGATTTTTTGTACAGTTCAGACGACGAACACACTGCCATTGAGGTGAGTATAACCCCTGAACTGGCAAACAATGGTACTGAAATCATTGACCTTGATGCTTGGAGTGCGGCTGCTCAGAACGCAAAAATTGCAGGTGTTTACGCAGTATTGGACGCAGAACGCCGCACGCAGTACATTGGCTATTCTCGGAATGTGTTGCTTTCCTTAAACGGCCATCTTCGTCAAAATGGTGAGCAAAAGTGTGCTTTTGTCCGCGTGCAAGCATTCAAATTCCCCAAGCGTCAAGAAATGGAAGATTTGCGAGATGCGTGGATAGCAGAACTAGAAAGCACACCACCTGGTAATGCAACTGATGGCGAAATGTGGGCTAGCACAGTCGGCGAAGCTACTAAGGCGGTAATGTCAGAGGCGGAACGTCAAGCCTATGAGGAGAAAAAGTTAAAACTACGGAAAGCAATGGCTGACACAAGCCTTTCTAAAGAGTCAGAAACAACAGATGCGAGTGAAGCCGAACGTCAACGTCAACTTGAAGCTGCTGTGACAAATGATGACTGGAGTGTAATTATCGACGCACAGACACAAGAAACTAAGTCTTAGGATGAGTGTTCAGTCCTCTGGTTATTTCCTCACTTGGATAGCCCAGCCATTTACAGGATAAGCTATCCAAGTGTTTAGATCAATGTTTTTGCTGCTTTGCATAGACGCTATGCAGGTTTAGGGATCTGGCTTAGGGTAGTTTTTTGCTTATAATCATTTTTGTTTATTCTTTTGAAAATAAGCAATATTTGCTCCTATCGTTCAACCCGCCTACATTAACAATACGCTTGGTGTTAAAGCTAAAATTCTGTATCAAAGCCAATTTTTTAACTAACCGCCTTCTGTACGAGACACGAATAGGACTAGCCCTTTCAAGGTGACTCGTAAAATCTCTTTTCTTCTCTCTGCGTTCTCCGTGCCTCTGCGGTTTAAAAGTCATTTATTTAACCTTATTAGGCGCAGACAACACAGAGAAAAGAGGAATTATTATCCAAAAATTTTACCCACCTTGAAAGGGTTAGTCCTAACTAAGTAGAACGCCTCTGGTGTTCATGACACAGCAGAAATGGCACAAACTTGTAATCCGACAGGTGTTTGAATAATTACTGATTCTACGCCGAAGACTTGGGCGATCGCATTTGGTGTCAGAACTTGTTCCGGTGTACCAACTTCCCAAATATGACCCTGTTTTAATAATGCAATGCGGGAACTATACCGCGCTGCTAAATTCAGTTCGTGTAAAACTGTGACAATAGTTAATTCCTGCTGCTGATTCAGTTGTTTAAGTAGTTCCAATAGCTGCAATTGATAGTTGATATCTAAAAAAGTTGTCGGTTCATCTAATAGTAAAACTTTTGGTTCTTGCGCTAGTGCTAAAGCTAAAAAAGCCCGTTGTCTTTCACCGCCTGAGAGTTCTTCGACTAAGCGATCGCTAAATTTTTCTAGTTGCGTCTTTTTAATTGCAGCTTCCACTTTCGCCCAATCTTTGGCGTTTAATTCCCATTGCCACCAAGGTTGATGTGGCGTGCGTCCTAAACTTACTAATTGTCGCACTGTTAAGCCCACAGGAACCGTTTGTTGTTGCGGTAATAATGCCAGTTTCTGAGCAACTATATTTGGGGGTTGAGAGTGAATTGCTTTGCCATCAAGTAGCACTGTTCCTTGCTGTGGAGAGAGAATACGACTCAGCAATTTGAGTAAAGTAGATTTACCTGAACCATTA
The DNA here is from genome assembly GCF_017114985.1 of Nostoc sp. JL33. Lineage (GTDB taxonomy): Bacteria > Cyanobacteriota > Cyanobacteriia > Cyanobacteriales > Nostocaceae > Nostoc. The sequence continues at coordinate 35,889 of NZ_JABXKP010000024.1, forward strand.
GCACCAACTAAACTTAACCATTCTCCTGTTTCCAGAGCCAGGTTAATGTCTTGAACAATTGGTATTAAGTTGTAACCGCCTGTGAGATTTTGCAGTTCGAGTGGCATTTCAGAAACTCATAAATCAAAAAAGAGAAATTTAATTTTACTGGATTTGAGTGGATTATTTAGCATCCTTATACCCAGATTGATTTAGCTCGACTTTATCCATTTACCCTTTCTGGCGATCGCTACTGTATAAATTACTCAAATGAGAAAGCAAAGTGCTGTTTGCTTGCCCAAAATACTAAAATGAGTGCTAAATCTACCGAAATCAGAAAGCAATTAAGCATTTTGAAAAAGCAATATGCCTTTTTGCTTGCTAAATCTACCGAAATCAGAAAGCAATTAAGCATTTTGAGAAAGCAATATGCCTTTTTGCTTGCTAAATCTACCGAAATCAGAAAGCAATCAAGCATTTTGAGAAAGCAATATGCCTTTTTGCTTGCTAAATCTACCGAAATCAGAAAGCAATCAAGCATTTTGAGAAAGCAATATGCCTTTTTGCTTGCTAAATCTACCGAAATCAGAAAGCAATCAAGCATTTTGAGAAAGCAATATGCCTTTTTGCTTACTGAAAATATCACAATGAGAAAGCAATTGCGATTAAAATTCCCACCATTAAGGCTGTGCTACCCTACTTATTGCCGCACAATAAGCCAAACCGAATTAACCCACGCTGATAACCGCGACGCATTAATCCCAGTGATAATGCCCCTTGGATGGTAGTCCAACCAGCATTTAGTAAGCCCCAAAGCGCTTGGGGAGTAAATGCGGAATCAATCACCACATTCCAAAAGGGGGCGACAGCAGTTGACCAATCAGCAGTGCGGATATTATGTAATGGTAGTTGATGCGCGATCGCTTCATACTCTGGCAAAGAAATCACATAAGGCAAACAATACACCCGATAAATATCCTGCAAATGTTTTTGTTCATCCGCAGTTAATGGGGACTCATCAGTTGGCCGATGACACCAAGTCACCATAATTAACTTGCCACCAGGCTTCAATACTCGGTAGCACTCTTGGAGAAACTTGGTTTTATCTGGCATGTGTTCACCGCTTTCTAGCGACCAAACCAAGTCAAAAGAATTATCAGCAAAAGGCATCGCTTCAGCATTTGCGACTTCAAACTGTGTTCTCATCAAATTAGCCTCTAAGGCGCGTTCCGTTGCTCTGGCGGCTTGTACAGGACTCAGTGTAATCCCTGTAGCTTTAGCATTAAACTTTTGTGCGAGGTATAAAGAACTGCCGCCAATGCCACAACCTACATCTAGGATATTTTCTGCTGTTTGTACCCCTGCCCAATTGAGTAGTTCTTCAATTAAATCAATTTGAGCCTGACGGCGGTCTTTTTTCTGGGTACCGTCCGCGCCGTAATAGCCGTGGTGCATGTGTTCGCCCCAAATCTGTTCCCACAGACCAGAGGAAGCATCGTAAAATTGCTGAATTTGCTCGGAAAGTGTTGCACTCATGAAAAAAGCAGTGTTAAGACAAAGCCGAATTTAAAAAAAACATACACATAGGGTATCATGTGTGTTTTTAATTAAAATAGGGGTTTTGGTTTGCAGGGATAATAAACTTCGGTTTCTCTCCCCTGAAAAATTTACTAATTTTACCTTAATAAGCTGCTTTTGCTCTCACTTGCATACTTGATCTTTTCGGGATACCTAACATGATTGAATTTTTTAATTTTAAATTTTAAGTTAATTATGACTGTTGCTCGCACAATTTGTTTGGGATTTCTGGCTGTCATCGCTGTGGGTACTATACTGCTGATGATGCCTTTTTCGACTAGCAATGGTACGTGGAATAACCTGATTGTGGCGCTATTCACATCCACATCCGCAGTTTGTGTCACAGGTTTATCAGTAGTTAGGCATTTTTAGGATCTAGTTCAAATCAGCTGCTCTTTTACTTTCAGACCATCTCTCTTGACTATATAAGCTGGAACACCGACAACAACACAATTATTGGGAACATTTTTGACTACGGCTGCATTCGCTCCTACTGTGACATTATCATTGAGAGTTACCTTACCAATCACTTTTGCTCCTGCATTTATCGTTACATTGTTCCCAATTGTAGGACGTTCCTTTTTACTGTTATATCCTATTGTAACCTGTTGATTAATCCAGCAATTTTCCCCAATACTTTCTGCTGAAATTATAGTACTAAATCCATGTTGAATAAATAGCCCAGAACCAATGCTATCGCAATATAAAAATAGGCTTGGGCATTCTTTATAAAAGAATTTTATAATATGCATGAGTACCAATCCAAGAAAGTTTCCTTTTTTAATTCTGTAATAGTAAAGATTTCTAAATTCTGGATATTTATACAGCAAATATAGTAAGTTACCCCAGTCAGAAGTATCAAGTAGCTCAACTATCTTTGCCCATCGTCTTACATCCACGACAATTATTTTTTTATTTGTACTAACGATAAACAATATGAGCATTGGAACAGCTATTATCTGTTGAATATTTTTGACCAATTTAATTGTGAAACCACGCATAAAATTACTCGTATTCGATATTCTAATTCTCTAAAAAAAGTCAAGTTTTCTGAATAGCACCAACTCTAAATTAACTCAAGTAGAATATACCGAACTCGGTAATTTCCTCATTCTTCTTGTTTACAAAAGTTTATAGCTTATGACAGTTAAAACCCCAGGAACATTTCTAGAAAACCCACAAATAATCGCAGTGGACGGATTAAAACTTCAGCAAACGTTATTGGCCTCACGCCTGGCTTAGGACTCTTATGGCTGACGGCAAAATTAGCATGGCATCGCCGAATGAATAAAAACGATATCCAAAAGCGATCGCTTCGTTGTATATATTCAATAACCGTTGTCTGCCAATTAGCGCACTTACTAACATCAGCAAACTGGAACGCGGCAAATGAAAATTGGTAATCAAACCATCCACCACCCGCCATTGGTAGCCAGGATAAATAAACAAGTCTGTTTTGCCGCAAAATGGTTGTAAATTCCCAGATTGAGCCGCCCCTTCTAGAGCACGTACTGCCGTTGTTCCCACAGCAATAATTCGACCGCCAGCTGCTTTAGTGGCGCGGATTTGCTCTACTGTGGCTCTTGGAACTTCAATCCATTCTTCATGCATGTGGTGGGTAGTTACGTCCTCCACTTCTACAGGGCGAAATGTGCCTACACCAACGTGCAGCGTTACAAAAGCTTGATTGATATTGCGATCGCGCAACTTTTGTAATAATTCTCTTGTAAAGTGTAATCCTGCCGTAGGAGCTGCGATCGCTCCTGGCTGTTTAGCATAAACTGTTTGATACTGATCATCAGCAGCTTCTGAGGCAGTGATGTACGGTGGTAGCGGTACTTCACCGAATACCTCTAACAGTTGCACCAAAGACTTTCCCTCTGGCAGATGAAATTGTAACAAACGCCCTCCCGTTGCTGCGTCTGTTTCTAGAACCGTAGCCGTGAGTTGGGGGCTGGGTACTGCGGAAAAATTTTCCCAATCCTTAATCCCCAATTGCCTGACATCAAAAATAATCTTCGCTCCCTGTCTAAAGCTTTTTCCTGGCTTAACTAAAGCTAACCAACAGTTATACCCCCGTTCTTCCAACAGCAACACCTGGATTTTAGCACCAGTGGATTTATGACCATAAAGCCGCGCTGGAATAACTTTTGTATTGTTCATAACCAACAAATCACCAGAACGCAGCAGCGCAGGCAAATCATGGAAAATGTGGTGTAGGGGCGCTGTTTCGGTGCCTGTGGTGGGAGAATTAACCACGAGTAACCGTGAGCTATCTCTAGGAACTGCTGGGTTTTGGGCAATGAGTTCTGGAGGTAGTTTGTAGTCATAGCCAGCTACCGAGCAATCTAATTCAAAATCTTTTTCTTGTGGGCCAGAGGTGTCTTTCAAATTCGCTTGTACTAGTTTTTGCTTTATTTAGTATTTATACTCTTTTAAAAAAGCTGGTTTGAGCTTTCCCTTGTAAAGGAACTTTAAGGCATCTTCGCTCAATTTTCTCGCTAGGCTATAAGATTGTTACTATTAAGTAACACGTAAAACTTAACATAAAAATTGGGTAAACCTCCCCATCAAAAAAGGGGGGATTTTACCCTACCGGGAACAGACATTGATTGACGAATATAGATATGTAGGATTGGCTTTGATCCCAAGCACCAACAAACATGGAATACTTGTACTATCTGGCAAATGCCAGTCTAACCCTGAGGGTCGTTCAACACCTGCACGCTAGACCTCAGACACCAGTTTCTTTCGTCACCGTAATTCATCAAATTGATGGCTGGGTGGTTAGGATCAAACTCAAAGGTCAAGTCTCGTCTCAAGAGGATGGAGACTTTCGGGCTTTCCTAAATGAATTAGGAATTAGCTACGAACCGCCAATGAGGGTGCAAATGGCACTTTGGAGTTTGGAAGCGGGACAGTGCCCTGTAGACGTGATGCGTCGCTATCAAGTAGCGATCGTCTCTCATGGTAGCCCAGAGAGAGATGAAATTGAGGCGTTCCGGCAACAGTTTGTCCGGGGCTTAGGCTACTGCCCAGAAACTTTGGCGTGATCCTATTTGGTTGTAACGCCGCTACAAAATTATTGGTCATTGTTCAGGAGGCAGGAGGAAGGAGGCAGTTATTGCAGGAGGAACCCATGTTTAACAATATGGGATTGTAGCAAGATCGAAGGCAGAGCGGCTCGCCTGGGCGCTTTGTATCTTGCAGCACTGGACGCTCGATCCAATTCTTTTTTTTGACTACGCAATGACCCAGAACTAAAGTTTTCTTCCTTCTGCCCCCTGCCTTCTGCCCCCTGCCTTTCTTTGTAATTAACATTTTTATCCATTACCGATTAACCATCTGGTGAAAAAGAATGTAGAGACGTAGCAGTGCTACGTCTCTATAAGCGTTCTGGGTAACGCATATTTAATTTCACTCCTATGTCGATTAACCATCATCAATTAAAGAGTCGAAAGCTGCAAGAATATATTCTTGCAGCTTAAACTTGTGTCCGGCTGCTGATGAAGTAGCTAGAGCTTCCGGGGTTGCTGTAAAATTAGTCAGATTTTTTGATATCCTTTGACAGTAGACAAGAGCAACATCAAATCTACAAGAATAATCTGCCTTCTCAGGATACTGGGCTAAGAATATTCCAGCTGTACGCCAGATTTTTGCTTGCTTTTCTGGGGTGATTGCACTTCTTCCCCCTGCATCCCAACTACCTGAACTGCGGGTTTTGACTTCAACAAATGCTAGTAATGAGTGCTGAGTCCTGTTAGCGGATAGCTGTTGTTTAGCCCGTGAGAAGTTCTCTTTCTGCTCCTCTGCTTCCCCAGATTCTCCATCATGTTGGGCAATGATATCGATTTCTCCCCAACGGCTAGAAAAGCGACGATGGAGAATAATCCAACCTGTAGATTGCAACCATTGGGCTACTAGGTCTTCTCCTAATTGACCACTATTTGGACAATGCATATAAACTTTAGTATTCTCGGTTATTTAATTCAACAGGAAAATAAGAGTTTCTAGCACTTACCCAAAATCATACTCCCATAATGTGCTTATTCTTTCCTTCCTGGCGTGGCATTCCCAACAGTCAAAATAAACTGATCATAATTGGGGTAAATATCCATAAAATAGTGATGCTCGACATATATGCCACCACGGCATTCCAGAAAGGTGATGAACGGTTCATAAGGGTCAGGAAGACCATTCCCAGCGTATCCCACTGGATAGCCTGAAGTCGTGCGAAAGCAACGTTCAAATCATCGTATGAACTTGAATTAGTATTCATAAAAATATTTTTAAAGGATTTTTGCGCTAACATCTCTGACTCAAGGATAATGAGATAGAGGAGGGTTCGCCATTGGCTAAAAATAGTATGAATTCTAAGTTAAGCGTCCGAATTTGGGCAAGCATACTCAGCTTATTCCTGTGGGGAATAGTTGGCATCACCGCAACGGCCGGTTTTGCTCCCACAGCTTTGGCACTTGAATATAATAAAGAAATTTTGGTTGACGCTGATTTCTCAGGACGTGATTTAACAGATTCCAGCTTTACCAAAGCTAATCTTCGCCAGAGTAACTTCAGCCATGCTAATTTGAACGGTGTCAGTTTCTTTGCAGCAAATTTGGAGTCTGCGAATTTGGAGGGAGCTGACTTGAGAAATTCCACTTTAGACTCGGCTCGTTTAGTCAGAGCAAATTTGACAAATGCACTGTTGGAGGGTGCCTTTGCTGCTAACGCCAGATTTGATGGTGCAATCATTGACGGGGCAGATTTTACCGATACGCTGCTGCGTTCCGATGAGCAAAAAAAATTGTGCAAACTTGCCAAAGGAACTAATCCGATTACAGGACGAGATACGCGTGACACGTTGTTTTGTCCTTAGTATTTTTTAGCTGGGCATTGGGCAATTGTACTGACCGTAGTCTAAGTAAGTTGAAGGGAGCGGAAGTATTGGGCATGGGGCATTGGTTATTTCCCCTCTCCTCCTCTGTCCCTACTTACCATTCCTTACTTATAAAATAGTGATATATCTTTTGTGCATCTTGGGCGATCGCACTGCCATTACTCAAAAAAATAGCGATCGCTCTCACTATGCCACCTATTTTAAAATACATACAGTTTCAAAATATCAGATTTCATATATTTCTTCGCAATCCAAGGAATTCTGGCACTGTACAAGCACTGAAATCAAGATATAGCAAGGTGTTATACTAATTTTTAATACCTTATAACAAGCGTAAAGCACTAGATAAATAGCTGCAATACTTTTCAAAGCATGAGTGAAATACGTGCTGATATTGCCATACCGCCCCAGTTTCCCGATCACACTCAGCTACCAGAGTCTGATGGTACGTTTGTGTTCGCGGAGCGTGCCGAAGGCAATAATTTTCAAGAGCATCCCCAAACCGTCATTTTGACAGACTCAATTGCTCAAGTTTTGCAACGCCTACATCCAGATGGACAGTATTGCATTGGTCAAGATTGTGGTATTTATTGGCGAGAGACTGAACCACCAGAAAAAGGAGCAGCAGCACCGGATTGGTTTTATGTCCCTGGTGTACCAGCAAGGCTAGATGGCAAAAACCGTCGCTCCTATGTTTTATGGCGGGAATACATACCGCCATTGATTGCTATAGAACTAGCTAGTGGTAATGGCGATGAAGAACGAGATGTCACCCCTTTACCTCTAGCTGGTAGTCGGGAAGGCGCAAAAGTAGGTAAATTCTGGGTATATGAGCGAATAATCCGAATTCCCTACTATGCCATTTATGAAATTAGTAATGACAAACTGGAGGTTTATCACCTGGTAGATTTTTCTTACCACAAAATGCAGCCGAATGAGCGAGGCCACTACCCAATTCCTCCTTTAGGAGTGGAACTAGGGTTATGGCAGGGAAACTACTTGAATAATCCTGAGCAATTTTGGTTGCGCTGGTGGGATTTAGAGGGAAATTTATTACTGATTGGTAAAGAAGAAGCTGAGTTGCAAAGGCAAAGAGCCGAGCAAGCTGAACAAAAAGCTGCACAATTAGCAGAACGGCTCAGGGCAATGGGTATCGATCCAGATGTAGAGTAATATTTACTAAGTTATGGTAAGCCGAAAAACTTAGTAATGATAGGCAAAAGCTTACCACAGACTTCAACCAGCTTCACCGTAGTAGGCAAATCAGCGATGTCTACGACGGGCTACGCCAACGCACCTTTCAATAACTTGAGGGCTGTTTTTGCTATCTTCTGCATGGCTCCATCTTTTGGGTTTGGCAGTGGGGCGATGTCTACGACGGGCTACGCCTACGCATCTGATAACAAGTCAAGATTGTATCTGATTTTGTAAGTTACTTGCAAAATTTTCAAAGTTCTGAATTAAAATTGTTTACATACGTGCGATAGCTAAAAAAGCGAACTATGAATACTTTTACTGTCAACGTAAGCGCTTTTTGGGATTCTGAGGTTGATGTTTGGGTAGCTAGCAGTGATAATCTACCTGGGTTGGTTACAGAAGCTTCTACTATTGAGGTGTTAACAGCAAAACTCAAAGCTATGATTCCAGAACTTCTTGAATTAAATAGAGTTGAATCTGGCAAGAAAGATTACATTGATTTATACTTAACAACCTATCGTCATGAATCAATCAAAGTGGCTGGCTAATGAGTGTTTCCTTTACTCCTGAAGTTAAAAAGCTTTTAACAGAAGCCGGATGTTATTTTCAAAGGCAAGGGAAAGGAGATCATGAAATTTGGTATAGCCCAATTACAGATAATAACTTTGTAGTTGATAGTAAAATAAAATCACGTCATACTGCAAATGGAGTATTGAAACAAGCTGGTTTAGATAAGCATTTTTGAGTTTATGAGGAGAGCGTAGGCGTTGGCGTAGCCTCTCCAAGAGTTGCCCGCCGCAGGCATCGCGCCAAAATATGAGATGATTAAGAATGCTTATGATTTCACTGGAGGCGATACCTTCGGTAAGCTTCGCTAACGCATCTGTGTTCAAATGAAAACCATAAGAAAGCCTGAAGTCTAACTACAGTGCCGTGTATCAGTGTGCCGTCCTGAGCAATGTACCACCAACTGCATAAACGGCATTAAAACCAATTCTTTCTCCCCAGACTGCTGCATCGGTTTGCTTGGATCGTAATCGAAGACTCGTTTCGACTAAATCATCACTGATTTCGTAATCTCCTGTTTCAACATTAATCGAGATAATTTTGCCAATGTTCTCTTGTGTCTCAACTTTGGCACGGATACTTCTTTGATAGAGTTCCTTTCCACGTCGGGCGACTTCTTGGCTACTGAGCGTCGGGTGGGACATAAATAAATCCCCTGTTGAAGCTGCTAGATTCTTCACTTCATTGTAAAGCATCGCGCCAAAATGTTACATGGGCATTAATATGAGCTAACTGAGATAGTTGCTTACTTCTGCTTTTACTGCTAATACTGGTGTCATAGTTGGCGATCGCCATATAGATGTAAGATGTATCATTGACATCCAAGCATCTCAAACTTTACTAAGGTTATCAGGGATATGGAACAAATATTAAACGAATACTGTAGACAAATTAATCCTGGACTGCTGCTCCTGAGTAGGCCAACTGGTTCTGGTAAAACATACAATGTTCTCAACTTTATCTATTCTAATTACGAGGAATTTGCTGCTCAAAAAAGGAAAATACTGTTTATTACCAACCTCAAGAAAAATTTGCCACATTCCGAACTTAAAAAGCGTTTTATTGCTGACGGAAAGGAAGATGAATTTGACAAGTATGTTCTTTTTATTAATTATAATGTTGACATAGTTATTAAACAGCTACTCGCAATTGATGATGAAATTCCTGATCAATTCAAGACAGAAAGTTATAAAAAATTAAAGTCTCATATAAAAGTACTCCAAGAACGTCAACTTCCCAAAGAAGTTAAAGATAGCTGGGAAACAGAAATTCGCAAAAATCTTGAGCCAAAATTCCGAAAAACTATTGGAGAAGCATTGAAGAATAATTTCAAAACAAAAAAAGACCGCCTTTCAGCTATAAAGAATGATCAAGACTATCAATGGATTGGAAAATTATATCCCGCAGTATTTACAGATGAGAAAACTGTTTTTTTCCTTAGTATAGATAAGTTCGTCGCCCAAAATACGACACTTGTTGAGAATTCATATTACTTTAATGAACGGTTTATTGATCAAGCACTTATTTTTATTGATGAGTTTGATACGACCAAAGAAGCTGTACTCAACAATATCATTAAAGCAGGCTTGCAGCATCGAGTGGATCTTCTTGATTTATTCTTGAATATTCATGGCCATCTTATGCAAAACGAATCTCCTAAAGTCCTTGTTAAAGAATCTGAATGGTTCAATAAAAAATCTGACGGTAAAAATTGGTTATCCCCGCGACAACGGATTGAAACCTTTCGAGAGAAAGCTAATGACATATTCACCACATATAAATTACAGCATACCTGTAAATCTCATGAAGACTTTTCTACAAAGAAAAGGAACTTTCTGTTTTATGACTATCAATTCCATAATGTGATGGATCGTCATCAGCGTATCGAGATTATTGAAGATTCACAAAACCTTACAAATTGGATTAAGGCTTCTGATACTAAAACAGAACCAACTGGTGTTGATATTCACAAGCTACTTAGTAAGATCACCGGATTTTTAACCTACTCCATTTCTAGAGTTTGGAAGTATTGATAAATTTTATAAAAGTCGCGCTGGTGTTTTTCACCATATTATGGTAAGCATTCATGAACATCTATCGAAATATATGGATGTTAATTTTTATTGCCGTGAAATCGACGACAACTTCCCACTTACAAGCACCTTGCTTAAAAATCCAAAACAACTTCACTCAAAACTTGATCGTCAGGCAATACATATAGTTGATAGAGCGAATGATGAAGAGTCTGCTGATTTAGTAATGACACTGAAACAATTCTTTCTTCCTTATATCACTCATGAAAACTTAATTACTGTTGGTAAACGTGATAAAAGAGACGCTCTAAATTTTAGAATTATTCATGATGCCGACTTTTATGAAAAGATGGGACAGGAAGACGAATATCTACCTTCAACAGATGAATTTCGACGGCAGCACCTCACAATTGAATCAAGCAGAAATGTCTCTGACGCTATTGTTAAAACAATTATAAAAGAACAGCTTATAAAACGTGATATTAGCTCTCGAACATTGAACCTGTTTGATTGGGCTAAACTTGAATTAAAAGGAGTTTGGACTTTTGCTGCTTGGGATGAGGAGAGAAATCACGTTATTTTTATGGAAATCCAACCAAATGGTAATTTTGAATTCTCTGAAATAGAAGATCGAGGTATATTTAACTGGGAAAAATTTGACAAATATAAAGATGCTATGATAGATAGTAGCTCTGGAGATAAAACCAGGACATTGGAAGGTCTTGTTATTTCTGATACAGGTGATATAAATCAGATATTCCGTAGCGATGAAATCACCATTCCTGAGCTTTCTAAAATTGAAGCTATTATCAACGAAGTCGAAACTGAGTTTCCCGAAAATAAGCGAAGTGGAAGCGCTTTGGCAGCCTTGATACAAGAATTTATGACTGAAAGTTCTAGGAAAGATAATGAAGAACTTGTGAGATTTTCCGATGAATTGGAAATTTTGGGTAGCAATGAAATAAATAAAAAAAGTTTCAAAAAACTTCTGAATGAAAGGCTAGGAAAAAACTCAACTGTTGCATCTGAATTACGGAGCTATCTTCTAAATAAATATCATATCAGGCTGATTTTTTCAAAACAGAAGGAAAACCTCGAAGATTTATTTGATGCTTCTCTCAATATAAAATATTTCGGCGAAACTGAAAAAGAAGCATATTATTTCGTGGGAGATCAAAATGTAAAAGATTATTCTTTCAAAGATGCGTGTCATCTTCGTAAAATCGTTGCGGTAAATGACTCGAAACTGATATTCAGACAACTCCTTCAAACTATGGATGTTGATTTTGTCCGCACAGGGCAAAGTACCGTAATCCCTTTTCCATTTAAGTATATTAGGGAGTATAAAAATTTTGGACTTGCTAAATGACTGTATGAATCAGTATTAATTTATTAGTTCAGCATACTAGGTAAAGCAATTAAATCCAGGATTCGACTGAAAAGGTGTAAACTTGCTGAATCCTGGTGAAGTCGCTGTCAGCAGAGACGAGAGTAATATTATGATAAATTGCTGTTGCGGCGATCCATAGATCATTATCATCAAAACCGAGATCCTGAATGCGGGTACTGCGGCGTTTGTTTTTTTCTTTTGGGGCAAATTGACGAAAAATGCGGTTCTTCAGTTGACTGTATATCTCAGCTATTTCTTTGTTGATCAGATAGATATCAATCTCTGTCAGGAATGCTTGAACCACTTGTAAGTTCATCTCTCGACGCTCTGATTTTTCCGTCATGTAGAGCAACTCACCATAGCTAATGATGCTAATCCCAAAAGGATCTTGAGCATAGCTTTGAGCAGTTGCGACAACTTGAGGGTTGTTGTTAATGAGATAACTACAGTGATTGGTATCCAGCAAATACATAAATTATTGGCTTAAAACTTCGCCTTTGAGCGAGTTGCATCAAGAAATGCTAGGCACTCCTCTAAGTCGTCTCCATGCCAAGTACCAGCAAATTTGAGCAAGTTTTGACCTGTAGAACCTCGTCGGATCACAGATTGAGAACGATCGCCACGTTGTTTGATTTCAGCGATCTTAGCAGCAAAATCTTCAGGTGGTTGTGCTAGGATCTCATCCTCCAGAGGAGAATTGGGCGGAGTCTGTGCTTGCTCTAAAGATGCCAGAATCGAAGCTCCAGTGGAAGGTGATTTGGTCACTTCTGATTGAGATAGAACTGTTTTCTGAAAACCAAGAAATGCTAGATATTGCTCAACCTGAGTCAGTTGGTCATCTGGAAGTTGAGCAATCTGTTGTTGAAGTTGACGGCGGCGGTCAAGGATAGTCATCGGACACCTCGCAGGAACAACTGAACTTTCATTTTACTCAATTGGTACAGTAGGAATGGTTTCTCATCGATTGCTGAACAAAGACCGATCGCAACATTGAGCAGGGACTAGCTAAAAAATAGCGATCGCTGAATATTGACGCTGCCGAAGAATATTCAAAAGTAGACTTATGAAAAAGCACACGCATTTCTGGAATAATTTTATTAACAGACTACTGTTGTGCGTCCGATTGGGCAATTTTCAGGTTTGGGTTTAATCGTGATTTCTACATCATTACCAAAACTATTCAAATAGCTAATCAATCTATCAATTGAAAACCCGCTTAATCGTCCTCTAATTAATGAAGAAACTTTAGGCTGATCAATTCCTAAAATTTCACCAGCTTGCACTTGTGTTAATTTACGAGCAGCAATTATCTCACTAATTTTACGGGCAAGTTCGGCTTTGACTAGTCTTTCTTCGGGATTGGGTAATCCTAAATCAGCAAACACATTCCCACTACTAACGTAAACATTATTTTCGTTGCTCATTTTTTACCCCGTTCTTTTTAGCTGTTTCCGTTGAATAATCTTCCTGAGCGTCTTTTAATCTCTTTTTAACCAAATCTATGTCTTGTTGCGGTGTAGCAATACCATGTTTTGATTTCTTTTGAAATGAATGCAATAAGTAAACAACTCCTGCAAATTTAACAGTGTAAATTGCTCTGTATGTATCCCCATCAAAATCATCTACAATTTCTAAAACGCCAGCCCCTGAAAATCCATGTAAAGGTTTTGCATCAGGATGCTTTTCACCATGTTGTGCCAAATCCAGAGCATAACCCATTACATCTTGTACATCTTCAGGAAACTCCTTTAAATCATCAAGAGCGCTTGCAATCCATTTAAGGGGTTTTTCTTGTTGTTCACTCATGCAATCTCAATTATGCTAAAACTGGCATATTATGTCAATAAGTAATTTGGTTGGATCAAAATTAATCTATCACCATCAAATACTGTTTAAATCTTGCAAGTGACTTCAGAACTAGACTTTCTATGGCTTCAAGCTGCCGTTGATACAATCTGAAATGGGATATTCTCTAGAACAACTTGTGGCAACTGACCCGATCCAATAACCTCTTTTGCATCAAGAATTTCTACACCAACTAAAACTTCACCCGCACCAATATTTAGTGCTATTTCATCATTTAATCGCAAAGTAAGTAAGTAGGTGAGAATAAATCAAAGTAGATTAAGTAATGTAAAAAATATTGAGATGAGTTCGTAGTGAGGACTTCAGCCCTCAAATTAGGACTAAAGTCCTTACTACAAACCTTGAATTATTCACGCCGCTCTACTTACGACATTCATGATATCCATCGACTAGGCGAATATAAAGAGAGTCAGTTTCTTGGTCATAACTAATTTTCATCGCGTCACTTTCCTTAAAAATAAAATGTATACACAGTAATCACTACAATCTCTGTCTCGCTTTCGGCAATGATTCGCGTATTTCCTTAATTTGCTTAGGTTCTAGCGGTTCAATCTCAGACAAACACAGACTGTCGAATTCCCGCAATGTAGTTTGATCCATCAGTCCAGCCTTGTGCAGCCCCGTAGCCGTTTCGTGAACGGCTTCAAGAATCGCTGATTTATTCTTCGCCATTGCAAATTACCTCCATCAATTCATCTTCCAGCTTGGCCTTTTCGAGATCCTCTAGCGATCGCACTCCACCAAATACAATGAGGGTACAACTAGTGTTGTACCTCCAAATTTACTGCACACTCCTAAACCACTCAGTAATTCCTTGAGCGATCGCATTTGCCATTTTCTTCTGTTCTTCTGGGTTCACCACCTGCTCAAATTCATCGGGATTACTCATAAAACCCAATTCCAGCAATACCGATGGTGCAGCAGTCGGACGTGTCAGCGCTAAATTATCCCAAAACACACCATAAGAAGGTCTGCCGAGTTTTTTAACTACATATTTCTGTAAAAATATTGCCAGGTTGTGGGCTTGGGGTTGATACCAAAAGGCGGCGAATCCCTTGATTTTCTCGGCATCGCCATCATCGGGTAGAGAATTATGATGGATGGAAATAGCGATGCATGGTTCTTCTTTACTAATAATTGCCTGACGTTCTACTAGGGAAAGTTCGCGATCGTCCTCCCGCGTCATCACCACAGTTGCTCCTCGCTTCACCAAATCGTCGCGCAGCAACTTCGATACCACCAAATTCACATCTTTTTCTAAATATCCAGTTGGGCCACTGGCACCAGTTTCTTTACCACCATGCCCTGGATCTAGTACAATCTTGAAATTAGCTAAAAGCTTGCGTCTTGTGTTCCCGATTTTAGGCGGATGACGCAAAGCCAAAACCAGGGTTGTACCGTCGTATCTTAGCTTATATCCCCACTGTTGAGCTTTTTTGAGGTTAAAGGTGTATTTTACTTGTCCTGGAGCTTCCTGTTGCCAATCTAGGCGATAAATTAGGGGGTCATCATCCAGGCGAATAATGTCGGTTTGGGCAGTGGTATTGTAGAGAGTGAGAGCGATCGCTTGCTCACTTTGTTGCACACTCACAGGTACAGGAACTTGTAAGGGGAAAACTATCTCTGTCGCACCAGGGAGTTGACGGTATCCGACACTGCGAATTATTGTCTGTGGCTCAATTGCACCAGGTAAAATGCGCGTTTCTTTACTATTAATCCAAGCGCCATAGTCTAGGCGCAACCATTCACCTTCGGTACCTGTTACTGTTGCGCGTGTGCCTTTGGGCAGTGGTGTGAGTCGAGAAAAATCGGTGTTCGGGCCAGTGCGAGTAACGCCTGCGTCTGCCGTTATCTCAGCAACTGGCAACTCTCCTCTTGAAAGGATTTGAATTTTACCAGATCCTGGCTGAGTTATCGTCTTCCCATTGAGCGTCAGTTGAAACTGAGGTTGTCCCAAATCGGCAGCTGTTGCCACTGTGGTACAACCTTGATAATTGCCTAAGCTAGACTGGGCATAAGGCTGATTTTGCCCTGTCAAAACTGCCAAATTACTTGGTAGTTGTGCCTGTTGAGGTTGAGCTGAAAGGGCAATAGTTTGATTAGCCAACTTAACAGAAACATTGGCGTTAGGGGGTGTGACCCCTTGAGGAAGTTTCGCTAACGCGCTAAAACAAATTAGTTCTCCTGGTAGTCTGGCAATGTCAGCTGCGGGAGTCAGTGAATCTTTAACAAAGCCTAAACCTTCTGGTAACTCAGGAGCAGTGTTAAGCCTTGTCACTTTAATCTGGAGTTCTTGATTGTCGTGACGCACAGTAAAAAGATTCTCCCCCAACCGCAAGGGGAAACTAGGGGAAAAATGACCAGCTTTGCTGCGGTTAATTGGCTTACTATTGATCAAAACCTGACCATCTGGTGGTGCAGTGCCCAGAAAAAAGATTTTTTGGGCACTCGTCTGGTAGTTTGTTTTGGGAAAAACGACTATAAGAGATGGCTCTGCCAATGTTACCGAGGAGGTGAGAATACAGCCTATTATTACTAATCCTAAAAGGTTTTTCACAGCAAATCACAGAAAATTAAACCACAACAACTGTGGCACAATGACGGGATGTATTTTTAGAAGTTGTTAGAAATTCAAACTACTATGACTAAGTTTATCTTTGTAACTGGAGGCGTAGTTTCCAGTATTGGTAAGGGCATTGTAGCAGCAAGTCTAGGGCGTTTGCTCAAGTCGCGCGAATATTCCGTGTCGATTCTCAAACTCGACCCTTATATCAATATCGATCCTGGCACAATGAGTCCCTTTCAGCATGGGGAAGTATTCGTTACCCAGGATGGTGCGGAGACAGATTTGGACTTGGGGCATTACGAACGCTTTACCGATACTTCGATGTCGCGATTGAACTGCGTTACTACTGGCTCGATTTACCAGGCAGTCATCAATAAAGAGCGGCGCGGAGACTACAATGGCGGGACTGTGCAGGTAATTCCTCATATTACCAATGAAATAAAAGAGCGGATTCTACGAGTTGCCAAAAGTACAAACCCCTCTGTAGTGATTACAGAAATCGGCGGTACGGTGGGAGATATTGAATCACTGCCGTTTTTGGAAGCAATTCGCCAGTTCCGCAAAGAGGTGGGACGGCAGAATGTGCTGTATATGCACGTAACGCTAGTACCGTGGATTGCCTCTGCGGGTGAGATGAAAACTAAGCCAACCCAGCATTCAGTTAAGGAACTGAGATCCATTGGCATTCAACCAGATATTTTAGTTTGTCGGAGCGATCGCCCCTTACCCAAGGGATTAAAGCAGAAATTGTCTGGATCTTGCGATGTGCCCGAAGAATGCGTCATCACTTCCCAAGATGCCAAAAGTATCTATGAAGTACCGCTAAATCTGGAACGGGAAGGAATGGCAGAACAAGTGCTGAACTTGCTGCAAATGGAGCAACGCAAACCAGATTTGACGCAGTGGCAAACCCTGGTAAAACGGTTACATAGTCCCAAGCACGAGGTAGAAATTGCCATTGTTGGTAAATATGTGCAGTTAAGTGATGCTTACCTATCTGTAGTGGAAGCACTCAACCATGCTGCAATCTCCACCTATGGCAAACTGCGTCTGCGTTGGGTGAACTCAGAAGATTTGGAAATTGAACCAGCCGAAACTTATCTTCAGGGTGTCGATGGCATAGTTGTACCAGGAGGTTTTGGTGTTCGGGGGGTGGATGGGAAAATTGCCGCGATTAAATACGCCCGCGATCGCCAAATTCCCTTTTTGGGTTTATGCCTGGGAATGCAATGTTCTGTGATTGAATGGGCTAGGCACGTAGGGGGATTAACAGATGCTAATAGTGCTGAATTTGACCCCTATACAACTGCTCCGGTGATTAATTTATTGCCAGGACAGCAGGAAGTCGTTGATTTAGGGGGTACAATGCGCTTGGGACTATATCCTTGTCGTGTTATACCTGATACTCTGGCTTTCAAGCTTTATCAAGAAGATGTGATTTATGAACGACATCGGCATCGATATGAGTTCAACAATGATTACCGCGATCTGTTATTAAAGTCTGGCTATATGATCAGTGGTACTTCTCCGGATGGACGCTTAGTTGAAATTGTGGAATTACCCAAGCACCCATTCTTTCTTGCTTGCCAATTCCATCCAGAATTTCAATCGCGCCCCAGTACCCCTCATCCCTTATTTAAAGGGTTCATTCAAGCAGCGATCGCTCTTTCTCTCTCGACATCTGGTAAACCAACACCATTGGAGGTGTCATAACAATTCATAATTCATAATTCATAATTCAAAATTAATTTTTTAGATTTTGAATTCGTGCATAGCAACATTAACTTAAGGCTTCAGCAGATTTGGACATACAGGGTGCATCATTCGTAAATTTCAGACTTGAGGAGATGTTGTGACGTACTGGGTGAGAATCCTTTACGAGAGGAGAGAATATGTAGTGAATTTTGAGCGTGTCCATGCTTTTTGTTATGAAGTAAATGGCAGGGTTACTTTTTGGTTACCCGATAGTGCGATTCCGATAGTGATTAACCCGCAAACTAACTTGGAAGACTATCAAAAGATTCTCGATTATTTAGAATGTGTGACGGGGTTGAAATTAGATCATGCCCACTGGGTGAAAATAATTTACGAAAAAAACGAATATGTAATTAATCTCAACTGCATCAGTTCCTTTTGTCATGAACCGAACGGTAGGATAACTTTTTGGTTGCCAGATGGCACTATCCCCATCATCATCAACCCTGTGAGTAATCCTGAATCCTATCAAAAAGTGGTGCAATACGTTAAGAAAGCAACAGGATATTCTTTGTCTTAGTGTGAACGAGAAACTTACCCCTGCTAAACTTTTAACTAAAGGTAACGATGTTAGCAATAAAGGCACGAGGAAAGATTCAATGAATACTGTTGTGCTTAATCTAGAACCGATTGCTCATTTAACCGATGAGCAATTTTATCAATTATGTGTTGCCAATAGCGATTTAAGCCTGGAAATGAATGCAGCCGGAGAATTAATAATTATGCCACCAGTAGGAGGAGAAAGCGGAAATCAAGAAGCTGGACTAATCACCGATTTAGAAATCTGGAATCGTCAAGCTAAATTAGGCAAAGTTTTTAGTTCTTCAACTATCTTTATACTTCCAAATGGTGCAAAACGTTCCCCTGATGCGGCTTGGGTAAAGTTGGAACGGTGGGAAGCTTTAACACTAGAACAGCGAAAAAAATTTCCGCCACTTGTACCCGATTTTGCCATTGAACTGCGTTCGGAGACAGATCGTCTTGCACCTATCCAAGGGAAAATGCAGGAATACATAGAAAATGGTTTGCGTTTAGGTTGGCTAATTAATCCTCAAGATAACCAAGTGGAAATTTACCGACTTTTGAAAGCTGTAGAAGTTATTCAAATGCCAGCGATTCTTTCTGGAGAAGATATATTACCTGGATTTGAGTTGCAAGTATAGGTAGGCCATAAGCCTGATGGCATGACTTTGCTTACCGCATTGTCCCAAAAAAAACAATTTGGTCATTCAGGGGGTAAAAGCACAATTAATTCTCCCAGGCGTTTCAATATACTGAGTACTTGGTGTAGTTCGGAATCACGTTCAATTGATAGCGCATCAGATCGTGCATACCAAGGATGTTCTTGTTGAATCAATTTCACAAAAACAAATTCTCTACCGTTGATTAGTAAAGCAAAAGTAGGTTGTGCAGGATTTGGACGAGCAAGCATATAAGCTAGTGCTTGAGGTAGGGCTATCATCACATCAAATTTACTGCTTTTAGATTCAATGACAAGTACCCAAAAACGTTTTTGAATGACAAGAACATCAATGTTTCCTTTAACGATAAAGCTCTCGTCTTCAGCAGAAATCTCAACAGAAGTCTCGGTTTCAATCTCAAAAGGAGGTTGGTAAAAGCCAGCTAAATCGAGTAAAGGAGACAGCACTACCATCTTTACCGCCTCTTCTGACATCAGACGGTGCTTATTCAAGTTTAAATAGTTGCTTTTGACTCGTGCGATCGCTTGCTTTTCACCATCAGTCAGAGTTGGTATTTCTGTCCACTCTGTAAAAAAGTTGCTGTCTGTGGCAAGTTGCAAACCAAATTTTTCTTCTAATTCGTAAAGACTAATGTCTCTGGCTGGGATTGTTTGAACCATAATCTAAAATCCGGAATAGTGTTGCAATGCTAACTTTGCTGCACCCACTATCCCAGCCAAATTGCCTAACTCTGCTGGCAAAATTTGTAAACCCCCTCGTGATAAAGGCTGCACTCGCTTCTCAATTTCTGCCTTCACTGCTGGGAAGAAAAACTCAAAGCTGCCACTGATGCCGCCACCAATGACGATCGCTTGCGGTGTGAGTACATAAATCAAACTCGTCAAACCAATTCCCAAATTTTTACCATATTCTTGCCAAAAAGTCAATGCTGCGGCATCTCCTTGTTGGGCAAGAACACCCAATTTGGCGGGTTCCTTGAGAGTGCGGCGGCGAATTGCAGTAGCACAGGCATATTGTTCTAAAGAGCCTTGATTGCCACTATTACAAATTGGGCCATCAGGATTTAATGAAATTAAACCCAATTCGCCTGCGGCTCCTTGATGTCCAACAAATAGTTTGCCATCGAGGATAATTGCGCCACCAACCCCAGTTCCCAAAGTTAGCAGAATCAGATTTTGAAAGTAGCGACCGGCTCCCAACCAAGCTTCTCCCAAAAGAGCGCAATTAGCATCATTAGCGATCGCAGTAGGTTTACCAGTTTTGGTTTCTAACCAGTCTGCTAAAGGCACATCGATCCATCCAGGTAAGTTAATCGCGATTTTAGCAATGCGTCCTCTTGCATCGGCAGGTCCTGGAGTACCAACACCAATAGCAACAGTTTGATTATCTGGGTCAATTTCAGCGATCGCATCTACGATCACCGCCAGCACCGCCTCCGGCGTTGTCGGTTGGGGAGATGCCACAGTTAAAGATAACAGACAAGTACCATCAGCTGTAAAACGCCCCAGCTTAATTGCTGTTCCCCCCACATCAATGCCAATTACTTGAATTTTATCATTTGTCATTTGTCATTAGGTATTGGTGAACAGCTATTCCCTATTCCCTATTCCCTATTCCCTATTCCCTATTCCCTATTCCCTATTC
>NZ_JABXKP010000101.1 GCF_017114985.1 Nostoc sp. JL33
GAATACTAGTAAGTCTTCCTAATTTACTAGCTACCCCGACTTATTGAGCCGATACTCAATTAATTTATCCTAAGTTTGGCTAATCCAGATGTTTTTTTCTCGCTCGTGAGAAATCCGGGGGTAGTGTTGTGGAGCATCGCCAAATTTGTGAATGAAGAATAAGTGTTCTCTGTTGAAGACTCTTGGTTAATGTTCGTCTCAATAGTTTTCTTACTTATCAAAGGTGCGGATAGCTTTGGAATAGCGGATCAAAATTAGATGCGATCGCAGCTATTTTTGGTACTTTTAAAAAGTATTTAATTCCATCCAAAAGAACCTGATAATTGAAAGTCGAAATAGCGTAGTATCAGAACAAGCTACGCCCGTTGCGGATAAATTAGCACTACCAAGTACTGCGATCGCAGGTGAAAAGCATTCAAGACTTTCCTCAAAAGCCCAACACCTGCTTTGATTTTTCAAGTACTTCTTTGGGGCGAAATGGTTTGGTTAGATATAAATCTGCACCAACCTCAAGTCCTTTTTGTTTATCAAATTCCTGCCCTTTAGCTGTCAAAATAATAATGTAGATATCAGTCATTTGCAGGTCGTGTTTAACAATGTGACAGACTTGCAGACCATTCATTTTAGGCATCATCACATCGAGAAAAACTAGATTTGGTTTTTCAATTTTAATAGTTTCGAGAGCTTCTTCTCCATTTCTAGCAGTTAGAAGTTCAACACCCTCGTCTTCTAATGCTTCTAGGGCTTGTTCCATCAAAATCAAGATATTCGGTTCATCGTCAACAATCAGAATTTTCTGGGTCATACAATTTTAGATTTTTGATTTTAGATTGAAGAAAAGAAAAGAGCAATCAAGTCACTGGCTCTGTCATTTAATTTTAGATTTTGAACTTCAATTCCATTTTCCAAAATTTAAAATCTAAAATTCGGTAAGCAATCCCCAATTGATGCAATTAGCGATCAGACAGGATGATGAAGAATACATTCTCTAAGTCTTTCTCAAAGCGTAGGGCTTTCACCATGTCGGCTTCTTGAGAGAAAATAGAATCGATGATGATCATGTCAGGTTTGGCTGACCGAGCTTTATGGATGCATTCTTGCGGATCGGAGGCTTCAATCACGCTGTATCCCTGAGTTTGTAGTACATCCGATAAGGTTTTTAAGGTTGAGGCATTTTTATCCACAACCAATACCTTTTTACTGGAAGTACCTTGGGAAAGCAATGAGCCAATTTCCTTGAGGAGTTTCTCTGGGTCAATGGGCTTGGTGAGATAGCGATCAATGCCAATGTGGTAGCCCCGTTCCTTGTTTTCAACAATCGACAGAATAATGATCGGAATGTCTGCGGTCTGGGGATCATTTTTGAGAACGGCTGCCACGTCGAAGCCGTTGATTTGGGGCATCATCACGTCCAAGAGAATCAGGTCGGGACGGGCTATTTTAATTTGATGAATCGCATCTACGCCGTCTTTCGCTTCCCGAACATTGTAGCCTTCGGTTTCCAGTTGTTGACGAAGCAATTCCCGAATGTTGACATCATCATCCACTACCAGAATTGTTTTGCTGTTTTGATTCAGCACAGGGTTTGTGATAATAACGTGTTCTTTGAGTTGTTTGACTAGCGCATCCAGATTCAAATTAGCAGTGGTTTTGCGATCGCTGGCGTAGGTGGGAATGATGAAGGAGAATGTGCTACCCTTACCTGGTTCACTCTCAACCCAGATTCTACCGCCGTGATGATCGACGATTTGTTTACAGATGGGTAGCCCTAACCCTGTGCCTTTGGGTTTGTCGGTGAGGGTGTCGCCAACTTGGCGGAATTTCTCAAACACTTTTGGCTGGTCTTCAGGTGTAATGCCAACGCCTGTGTCAATGACGCTGATGCAAACACCGTCGTTTCCTTGTTTGACGCGGCAGACGACAGAACCGGATTCGGTAAACTTAACGGCATTGGAAATCAGGTTGATTAAAACTTGCAGCAGACGATT
This sequence comes from Nostoc sp. JL33, assembly GCF_017114985.1. Classification (GTDB taxonomy): domain Bacteria; phylum Cyanobacteriota; class Cyanobacteriia; order Cyanobacteriales; family Nostocaceae; genus Nostoc. The sequence goes on from NZ_JABXKP010000101.1 coordinate 1,989, forward strand.
GCGATCGCCTACTATCTGAGGCAGTCCAGGTTCAATCTCGCTAACCAATTGCAAGCCATTGTTTTCAAACAACCCGGCGGTAGAATTGGTTGCCCAATCGAGTAATTCGCTCGGATCAATCGGCTGCATCTGCCATTCCACCTTACCTGCTTCCATCTTGGCGATATCTAAGACATCGTTAATCAAAGATGTCAGCCGTTCTGCTTCCGACACAATAATGTTGAGATTGTCAGCCACCCGCTTGATTGTTTTCTGAAGTTTACGGTCTTCGCTAGGAAGCATTGGGAACACATCCGTTTGCAGCTTTTCTTGAATGATCGAGGCAAAACCGAGGACAGAAGTTAGTGGTGTCCGCAGTTCATGGGAAACCGTAGAGATGAAATCGGTTTTCATCTGATCGATTTCCTTTTCCGCCGTCACATCTCGAATCAGCAGCGCCGAACCGAAGCAGGCATCGAATTCCTGATCTGCCGTCTTTTTGAAAATGGCGGTCGCCACTGCCTGACCAATGCGTTCCTTCGTCAGTGCAACTTCGGCAGAGAACACTTCTTTGGGATGGGACTGAGTTCGTGCAACCAGGTCTGCTAAACCAGATATCGGCAGTTCTCGGTAGTGACTGTTGAGGGCAATGCCTGTCAATCCATACATGGATAAAAAGGCAGGATTGAAGTGGGTAATTTGTCCGGTGGTATCTGTGACTAACAAACCATCCGCTAAGTTATCTAAAATGGCATTTAACCCCTGCGCTTCTGCTAGGGTATTTTGCAGGGCAGATGTCCGCTCGACAATTCTGGCTTCCAGTTCTTGATTGAGTTGCCGCAGAGCGATTTCTGCTTGTTTGCGGGCAGTGATATCGGTATTGATTTCCAGCATGGCGCAGGGTTGACCGGATAAATTTCGTTGCAAAGTCCAACGGCTTTGAACTGTGATCGATCTGCCCTCGTGCGTGATGTGTTTCAGTTCTCCTTCCCAAGTGCCCTGCCGTAAAAACTCTGGTAGAAGTTCTTCTAAAGGTTTTGGAAAGGTTGATTTCAGAAATGTGTGAATGTATTGGTCTTTCACGAACTCACGCGTCCAACCGTAAAGCCTTTCGGCACCCTGATTCCAGTAAGAGATTTTGTCGCTCATGTCGCGGACAATGATCGCATCGCTGGAATGATTTAACATATCCAATAAATGTTGATTTTCAGCTTCTGCCAGCTTGCGATCGTGAATATCAGTACAGGTGCCAATCCACTCGCGAATACTGTCGTCTTCTTCCAGGACGGGGGCACCACAGACAGAGAAGTACCGGTATGTGCCATCCTTGCCACGCAGCCGATATTCAGTTTGGTAGATACCTCGGTTCGCCACAGCAGCATTCCAAACTTCTGCGGAGCTGGCACGGTCATCGGGGTGAATCGAATCAATCCAGCCCCAACCCTCAATTTCAGCTTCGCTCTGCCCCGTATAGGCTATCCAGGTGAGCATTTCACTGCTTATTCCCAGTCCTTCCGGGGTTGCTCCCCAGACAATCTGTGAAGTAGCAGTTACTAACGAGCCATATCGTTCTTTAAGTCCCTGATTTTTGGCTTCTGCCAGCTTGCGATCGTGAATATCGGTGCAGGTGCCAATCCATTCTCGAACGCTACCGTCTGCTTCAAGTATGGGGGTGCCACAGACAGAAAAGTGGCGGTAGCTGCCATCCTTGCCACGCAGCCGATATTCGGTTTGAAACAGACTCTGATTCGCCACAGCATTACTCCAGGCTTGGGCTGTGTGGGTACGGTCATCGGGGTAAATGGAATCGAGCCAGCCCCAACCCGCGATTTCATCTGCACTCTGACCTGTGTACGCTAACCAGGTAGACATTTCACTGCTCACCGCCAGTCCTCCAGGCGTAGTCACCCAGACAATTTGTGAGCTGGCAGTTACCAGAGAGCGAAACCGTTCTTCGCTTCGTTGCAGAATTTGTTCTCCTAGCTTGCGATCGTGAATGTCGGTGCAGATGCCAATCCACTCGCGAATGCTACCATCTACTTCCAGAATGGGGGCACCACAGACAGAAAAGTGGCGGTAGCTGCCGTCTTTGCCACAAATTCGGTATTCGGTTTGATAGAGGCTGCGGTTGGCCACGGCTGCACCCCACGCAAGGGCTATGCGATCGCGATCGTCGGCATGAACGGCATCAATCCAGCCGCCGTTCTCAGCTTCAGCTAGACTTTGACCTGTATAAGCTATCCAGCTTGCCAGTTCAAAATATATTCCTTGTGGTGTGGATACCCAGACAATTTGTGTGGTAGCTGTCACCAGCGAGCGATACCTTTCTTCGCTATGTTTTAAGATTTTTTTGTATTCATCAAGTTGGCTAGACATAGTTGAAGTTTCTTTAGTGGTCGGTGTGGTTAGGGTTAGGACAACTGAACCAGGACAACAAAGTGGCGTAAAGTTTTAACGAAATTGGGTTACGTTGAAACATCTGATAAATTTGCTCTGGTGATGCAGCGCCCAGGTTTGGACTCTGCTCTGAAAGTCGCTGAATCAGTTGATTATGGCGGATTAGCAAATCCGTCGGTTTAAGCATTGGAGTTGTTGATGAAATGAAGCCGTCGGCATCGGCAGGGGAAGTTGGCAAGGCAGAGGTGCTATTTTGTTCTTGAGCAGCGTCCACCAATACACAATTTACCGGGATCTGAATCCAGAATTCTGTCCCTTCACCCAGGCCAGAGCGACACTTAAGAAATCCCTGGTGTCTGCTGACAATAATTTGGTAACTAATTGCCATACCTAATCCGGTTCCCTTGCCAATCTCTTTTGTGGTGAAGAAGGGATCGTAAATGCGGCGGATGACATCCTCCTTCATGCCTGGCCCGTTATCGGCAATGCGAATCACCACAAACTGGTTGTCAAGGATTTCAGTACGAATGCTGATTTGGGGAGTAGGAGGGGATATTTCTTTATGGTTACTGAGCGTAGCCGTTGGCGCAGCCTCTCGTAGAGAAGTATTCCCCATTCCCTCTTCCAGTGCATCAATGGCATTTGCCAGGACGTTCATAAATACTTGATTCAACTGTCCTGGGTAGCATTCAATCAGTGGAAGTTTGCCATAGTCTTTGACAATTTCAATTTTCGGTCGGCGAACATCTACTTTCAGGCGATGATGAAGAATCATCAGCGTCCCATCGATGCCATCGTGGATGTTGACGGCTTTCATTTCTGCTTCGTCATGGCGGGAGAAGTTTTTCAGAGATTGGACAATTTCCACAATCCGACTTGTGCCCAGTTTCATCGAATCTAGCAGTTTGGGAAGATCCTGCATGATAAATTCCAGGTCTATATTTTCTAACTCTGATTCCAGTTCTGGAGGAGCAACAGGTAGGAATTTCTGATACTTTTCCAACAGGTGCAACAAGTCTTGGGCGTATTCGACAACATATCTTAAATTGCCGTAAATAAAGTTAACCGGGTTGTTGATTTCGTGGGCAACTCCGGCAATGAGTTGCCCTAGACTAGACATTTTTTCGCTTTGGATTAACTGAGTTTGCGCCAATTGCAATTCATTGAGAGCTTGCTGAAGCCTCTGTGTCTGGGCTTTTGCCTGGACGGCTGCTTGAGTGCTTTGCTCGTAAAGCATAGCTTTGTCAATAGCGATCGCTGTTTGAGAGGCAAAAATACTCACAAGCTTCAGGTGTTCAGCCTTGTATGAGTCAGTTTTGGTTCCAATAGCGATCGCTCCCAGCACCCGCTCCTTGGCTCGCAACGGTACACAAATCAGGGCGCTAACGTTTTCTTGCCCCTCTAATCGAGGATCGGCTTGCACATCATTGATGAGTTCTGCCCGGTTGAATTGGACAATGTTGCCAATAATTCCCTTACCTGGTTCCGGCTGAGTGTGGTTAAAAAATACTCCAAATTCGGCAATGATTTCAAATGCAGTTGCATCTGGACTCAGAAGCAAAATCATCCCCGCAGACGATTCAATTAATTGACTCAATTCCTGAAGTACAAGTTGGGCAATCTGTCGCCTATCCAAACTTGTTGTCAGTTTAGTCGAGATATCCTCAAACAAATCAATTTCCTGATATCGCTCTAGCAATTCTATAGCGAGTTCTTTCTTCTCAGTTTCCTGTTTTGCCAGAAACGAGAGCAAAGTCGCAAGTAAAGTTACCTGTTCTCCCCCAACAACCCAACCAATGATTTCTCCTGATACCTCGATTGGATATCGGGTTTTTGCAGTTTGCTCCCCAATGCTAATTAGTTTCGTGCCGTCTAGCAGTTCAACATCAATCGCCATGTTGAGCTGATAGACTAAGTTATCAACCAGAGATGGCAACTCTTTTTTGTTAAAAATCTTTCTGAGGCTAACTGCGGCCATAGAATACCTCATAAGCAGCAAGTTGCAAATTGACCGCATTCAAGCCAACTCGGTTATTACAGCTATTTTCAAGTAAGTAAACTCGCGGGGTAGGGTACAGCAATGCTATGCCCCTACAACATATGTGGTTCAAATAAATGAAAACTGCTGTAATTTTATCTGCCACCTCTACCGCTAAGTCTCCCAAAACAGACATTTTCTCACTTTGTACCAGTTGCGATCGCGCCTGTTGATAAAGCCCGTTCGCGTAGCGTCTCCTTGGCGTAGCCTCTCGTAGAGAAGAGTTGCCTACACTGTATTGCAACCCTCTGCCTCCTGTCTCCTGCCTCCTGCCTTCTTCACCGTAGCTATCTGTACCCCTTCGGATCAGCAAGCTATGCCCAGCATCTTTGGAAAAGAGAGAAATTGTCATAAAAATCTAGTAATATAATAATTTACTAATTAAGACTAGTTTTCCCAAAAAGATTGGCGATATAACAGCGAAGTTGAGCAGTAGCAAATACCTTTAAACTCTCTACCAGAGGCGTGCTTCCGTCTCGTGTAACTCGCTTACTTTTGGATTAGTTCTAGAAACACTATAAAGAAAAGTTTCATAATTCGATAAAGGCATAGATTTAAATCTATGGTCAATTCATGTCTGGAAATTGGCAATCAGCTTTTTTGAGTATATAGGTCAGCGCATTTCTGAGACTGGAATAATCCCCTTTCTGGCAAAACATAAAATAAAGTAAGAAAATCAGCTGCGATACCTTCGGTAAGCTTCGCTAACGCAGCTGATTTTCTTACTTTTAAAAAGTATTTAGTTAAGCGGTAGCTTCAGTTAGATCCGAGAGTAGCGAAAACGAAGTCTGATTAGCCGTAGCCAGCGTAACCAAAATTGTGCAGGTTGTTCAAAGAAAGTGAAAATATCACCGAAACCCAAATTAGTTTTGTGATGATGTAACCAGTGTCTTTCAGGAGTAGTAATAAATAGAATTTGACATAAAATATTTACAGGCTTTGAAGTTTGCCAACCCAATACACTTATGTGTCTCCACCATACATGAAACTGACCCAGCAGTAATCCAGAGATCACGCCAATCGGAGAGAAAGACCACAAGACTACTGCTATGAGTACATAAGGCAAAGCTCCCAAGATACCATCTAAAAGAACCTGGGGATTAAAAGTCAAAATAGCGTAGTGACGGAAATCCTTCTTCCAGGAGTGGTGTGTTTTTAAATGAAGGCTACCAAAAACGTGCTCGGGTACGTGGTAAAAAAATGTAGAGAGAAAATCGCCAAAAAACAGTAATAACCAAGCAACAGCAATAGCCTCAAGCATTTGTATTCCTCAAGTAAGTTAAGAAAACTCCACAGAAAATATCCAAATGTCATGCTTGCGCTTAGACACCTGGTTTTCCGGTATCTAAGCAGCACCTGTGCGTCTCATCGGTCTACGCTCCAGTTAATTTGGCTCAGAGTATATGTAATTGGGTCAGTTGCAGTTTCATGAATCTCCGCTCCTTAATGCAGTCAACAGCAACTCGTAATAACCTCCAATTTGACTTCTAGCTCTGGGTTAATGGTAGGAATACATCTAAAACCCGATGGGAATACAGTATTTTACCATACTTACTACATAATCTTCTTACTAAGGCATACAGAGTAAGCAAAGGTTGAGTTAAAGTTAGTACAAATTTAGGTTAAGGCTTTCTTCAACATTGTGAATTCTAAATTGATTGCAATAAGGTATCTTGACACATGCCAAATTTAGGTTACTTTCCAGTTGGGAAGGAAGGTAAAATCAGAATTTGAAACTATAATTAGACGATTTATCTGTTTGGGCATGAACAAAAAGTAGGCGGTCAAGCGAATCACGATAAACCTGGCATCAAATGAAGCCAAGAACCTGGAAAAGTATTGTAAACAGACAGGCAGTCCAGCAACGGATGTGATTCGAGAACTCATTCGAGCCTTGCCATTAACAAAATAAAAGTAGATTTGCGAACTATTTCACCTTGGTTTATTCTCAAGATATAAGCATGAAAATTTAGTTGAATTGGAGGTATTATTTTTACTACTACCTCTGCAACCGAAAAAGTTACGGATGGCTCTCGCGGTTCACCTTACCAATCTTTTAGCAGCCGAGAAGTTCCGCGTTACCCTGATAGAGAAGAAATGTTCAGAGACTTCATTCAACAACAGTGGATGTGGCGATGCCTGCGGCGGGCTGCGCCAACGCAGATGGGTTCAGCCATATTTTAGTTTATGAAAACTGAACACTATTAATCAAGCTCTGGAGTAGAAAAAGGTGATTGACTTCAATCAGTACAAGGCTTTAACTTTCGATTGTTACGGAACGCTGATTGATTGGGAGAACGGCATCTTAGGGGTGCTAAAGCCACTTCTGCTGGCACATAATACTAATTTGGATGACAATCAAATTCTGGAACTGTTTGCTGAATTTGAAGCAGAACTGGAAAAAGGAGAATATATCAAATATCGGGAAGTTTTGAAGAGAGTAGTCCAGAAATTTGGTGAACGATTTGGCTTTGAGCCAACTGCTGACGAACTAAATTCACTTGCTGATTCGATTCAGGATTGGCTGCCTTTTCCCGATACAATTGAGGCACTTAAAACCCTCACTTCAAAGTTTAAGCTGGTAATTATCTCAAATGTAGATGACGATCTCTTTGCTTTCTCGGCAAAGCACTTGCAGGTGGAATTTGACCAGATAATCACAGCAGAACAGACAAAAAGCTACAAACCCTCTTTAAACAACTTCAGAGTGGCTATTGAGAGAATTGATTTGCCGCTAGAGCAGATATTACACGTTGCTGCTAGTGTATATCACGATATCGTTACAGCCAAATCTCTGGGACTATCAGCAGTCTGGGTAAACCGTCGCCGAGATCAAAAAGGACTTTATACCACAGGTTCAGCAGTAAGTCAACCTGATTTAGAAGTGCCGGATTTAAAGACTCTCGCTGTTTTGAGTTCAAAGTAGTTTGCTGATCTTAATTTAATCACGGGAGGAACAAAAAGTATTCATAACCTCGTGAGAGCGTTGCTTTCCCGCCCTGCAATAAATTGCGGGCTAATAGCTAAAGTGCGTTGAAACGCACTGAAATTAAAGAAATTAAGGATGCCAAAGTGAAAATCTGTTGTTAAAAAACGAAACAGGGATTGCAACATAGATTGATTCTGCTTTACTCTGGAAAAACTACTACGCCAGTTTGAGTTCCTAAAATTTGGGAACCACAACACATAACTGGCTCTTCAGGATCAGCGCTCTGCCGATAAAATTGTTCAATAAAACTACTTTGATAGCCTAAAACGATGAAAGCATCTGCTAATTTCGACTTTGAAGACGAGAAATTTAATGCACCGCCTTCTCAAGTCATCCCCTGGTGTCAGATGATTAATCCTCGGTATGGCACAGATGGCATACAATCTCACGGTTTGGCGATTAAGCTGGATCAAGCCCATGCTGTCGGCTTTGTGCCAGATGAGAATTGGCAGCAAGTGGAGCATGAATTTAGCTCTGGAGTCGAAACGGTCTTTATTACTACTACTCCCAGCTTGGTTATAGTGCGTCGGGGGCCATTGTCTGTCAAAGACCGGGAAAGTGGTTTAAAACTGGGTACGCTCAAAGAAAATTATGATGCTTTTTTAGCAGACAAACTTAAATTTAAAACCTTTACTCGCCATCTCATTTTTCTGGTGGGTGAAAATAAAAAGTTTTTACATGAATCCCCACTACAACTAACTCTTAATGGTGCCGCCGGAGCGAGTTTCAGCAAAACTTATTGCGAATATCAACAAGGCAAAGTAGTAAGTGGATTTGTCGCTGAACTAGAAAAAGCTTATGCTATTTACCGCAAGCAACCTTTGACACCAAAAGGGCCTTTGTTCCACGCTCACGGGATTTTCTGCCCGATAATTGAGTCTGAAGAAAGAGGTATTGAACCAAATACAGTTCTGGTAGCTTCAACTGTAGACTACAAACATCCGACGGTAGGCACTTTAACAGAATATTTAATTGCTTCCGATTCTCTTGAGTCTGCAATGATTTGCAAGACTTTTGAAGAATACAAAGATTTTGGCAAGGAACCGGTAAAAGCAGAAACGCCTAAATTGGCAATGGCAGGAGTTTCCAACTCTTACGTTTATGCTGATGAAGATGATTTTGCTTATCCGCCGTACTAAAGAGAGTTAGGAGTTTGGAGTGATGAGTTTTGAATTAATAACTCCAAACTCCTGTAGAGACGCGATTAATCGCGTCTCTACTCCAACCTCCTGTACAGACGCGATTAATCGCGTCTCTCCAAACTCCTAGCTTTATTCCTTGAGCACCAAATAATAGAGTGAACCATTCCCGCCTGTGATGCCAGCGCGATCGCCTGCTAGTTTACCAGACCCCATGAAATAATCCACCCGGCCTGGGCCTTTGATGGCGCTTCCTGTATCCTGATCAAGCACAAAGCGGCTGACGGTACGCCTTTCTAGTTTGCCATTACTGGCAGGATAGGGAAATGAATTGTAAATCAGCGCTAGCGCTCCGGGAGGCATGAGAGACTTATCTGTAGCAATGGAACGTTCTGCTGTCACTGGCACATGAATACTGCCTGTAGCTGCGGTACCACCAGTTTCTTGGAAGAAAATAAATCGTTCCCAGCGTGGCAGATAATTGTTCAACTCGCGCGGCTGTCGCCGGAAGTAAGCAATCATCCGTGGTAGCGTCAATCCATTCAGTGGAAGTTTGCCATCTTTGGCTAGTTCTTTGCCGATACTAGTCCAGGGGTAATCAGTTCCACCGGCATAGCCAACTGAGGTTGTTTTGCCATTAGTTAATTTAATTTGGGCAGAACCTTGGATATGTACCATGTATGCCTCAAGGCGATCGCGGAACCAAAGCAGTTCTAAACCGCGCAACTTGCTTTTATTTCCTTGTAAACCATCCTTACCTTCCAAATCAATTCGTTTTGGGTGGGGTTTAGGCCATTGGCTAAAATCAGGTGGTAGCCGATAAAGGGGATACTTATATATTGAAGTCCTGACACGGCTAGCAGTATAAACAGGTTCGTAGTAAGCAGTGAACTTAACAGTACCTTTGCCATCGTTGCCCACAGATTGGTAAAAGACAAACTCACGGCGGACATCGGCTTGTAGTTGCGCTGCTGACTTAGAATTGACAACAAGTTGGCGGAAACGTACCAAACTTCGGCGGACGCGATCAAGGGTAATTTCCTTAACTGGATAATTTTGATATGCTGCGATCGCCTCACTCTTTGTTAGGTAAAGCAGACTGTTGTCAATGGAAGCCAACAACGCATTGCGATCACCTCCGGTGGGCGAAGCGCCAACACCTCTTTTACCTATTTGACCCCAAATTTGGTCATCCCAACCCAAGCAACTCGCCCGGAGCGTACAATCGGTTCCGATAGTGATTGGTTTTAGCGGTGGCGTTAACTCAGGAGTGCTTGGTACTGGCAGAGGTGGGAAATTAGGAGTTATGGGTACTGGCAACGGCAGAAAGTTAGGAACCTGAGCAACAGCCGACCAGAGAGGGTTTATAAGCGCAATTCCCAAACTCAAGGAAAGCAAAGCAAGGGTTTTTCTCATCATTTAGTTGAATCTTTCAACACTGGAACTAAAAATTGGTTCTACCCGGATTGCCACGATCCGAGAGGGTCTTATTACCATATACTCCCCTTGAATATTTTTGATCGGGACGCTAATAAAGTCATTAGAAGCAGACTTTGGCACAAGTTCGCCGCTATACCACTTCTGAAACTCTTGAATAGTAGGAAAACGTACTTCTTCCCGGTGGCCGCTTTCCAGTAGGAGGAATACGGCATATTCATTTGCAGTTCTAGTCATCAGGTTGAACCATTAAAAAAACATTCAACCCATTGTTAACCACGTAACCCCGGAATGAAAAGGGTAAGCATACGGGAGGTGGGGAGCAAAGGGGCAAGAGGGAATAAATGACAATGACTAATACCCAATGCCCAATGACTCTAGACGGCTAATTTTTTACCCAGTTCCTTAAAAAGTGTAAGTTTATATTAGCTCTTGCATAACTCTCCAATTAAGCTCTGATAAATCATTGGCATTGTTGAACAACAGTTATTCAGGAGGCGAAAATTATGAAACTTTTCTATCGTGGTCTCAACTACGAATACGACCGAAGCAAGCTTGCCAGCAAAAAAACAGAACAGCCGTTTGAGCCAGTTCCTCAACTTGGGCTAGCTTATAATCTGATATCCCGTGCCGTTAACTATCCTGTTGAACCGAATTCCAAATCGCCGGAAGTTCCTCTACCACCAGTAGCCTATAAATTGAGCTTTAGGGGAATCACCTATTTTCTAAATAAAACTGCACAAGGAGAGTTACCGTAGTCTCTCAACCAGCAAGTACTTCAAAAATTGGGGCACTGCCGATTTCTGAGGAATTATTAAAGCTTTAACAAACAATAATATGGCAGCAAGCCGATCTGGAGTCTAGGGAGTCACAAACTTGTAGTACAATCCTCAAAAAACCTTGAAATTTCAGCACTACCTATCTACTTTCTTTCTCAACAAACCTTGCCAAAGCTGGTAGTTGTGCCAAGATTAATTTGAGGACTTAAGGCTTGTGACATAATGTTAGGACAGTTATTAGACGGACGTTACCAAGTCCTCCAGGTCTTAGGTAAAGGTGGATTCGGTCAAACCTACATAGCCCAAGATACCCATCGCCCAGGTTTCCCGAAATGCGTTGTCAAACACCTTAAGCCCGTCACTCGTAGCCCTGAATTTCTCGAAATTGCTAGACGACTATTTAACAGTGAAGCAGAAACACTAGAACAACTGGGCAACCATGACCAGATTCCTCGGCTTTTAGCCTATTTTGAAAGCAACCAAGAGTTCTTCTTGGTGCAAGAATTCATTGAAGGGCATACTCTGAAAGCGGAACTGTTCCCCAATCAACCTTGGACAGAAGAGAAAGTAATTCAACTGCTCCAACAGGTGTTGGGTATTCTACAATTTATTCACAGCCACAATGTTATCCATCGAGATATCAAGCCGGACAATATAATCAGGCGACAACAAGACGGCAAGTTAGTGCTGATTGACTTTGGCGCAGTTAAACAAGTCCAAACGCAACTGCTTACAGTTGCAGGGCACACGGGGGCTACTATTATCATTGGCACCCCAGGATATATGTCTACAGAACAGGGGCAAGGTAAGCCCCGCCCCAACAGCGATATTTATTCCTTGGGGATTATTGGTATTCAATCGCTGACAGGGTTACATCCTATAAACTTTCAGGAAGACCCAGATACAGGAGAAATTTCTTGGCAGCACCAAGCTAACGTCAGTTCTGGGTTGGCATCTGTGCTATCTAAGATGGTGCTACATCACTTCAAACAGCGCTATCAGTCTGCGACTGAAGTTCTACAGGCGCTTAAGCATCTGGATACTAAACTAGAAGCACAATTAACTCAACCACCATCTTTTATACAACCGCCTCAAGCTTCACTTTCTCAACAAAACTCAATTGGATATCCCTCTGCTTGTATCCTGTCTCCAGAAAATTACAGTCGGCTGGAAACAATTCTCTTAGAATTTGTCGGCCCCGTTGCCTCAAGATTACTACGACAAGTTGCAGCATTAGCGCCCAACCGCGAAGAATTAATTAGCCAACTGGCCGTTCATCTTCGAGGAAATCAACAAATTGATTTTAAGAAGAAAACAATGTTTTTACTAGAGAAATCTACTCTATTCCAGGAAGTTACTGTTAAATCTGAAATTAAGTCAAATAATTTATCAAGCCCAGAACTTCAAGTAATCAACGATAGCTTTGTGCATCACTGCGAGCGGGAATTGGCTGATTTAATTGGGCCAATAGCTAAGTTCTTAGTCCAAAAAGCTGTGAGGTCTTCTGGACAAATTTCTCGTGCAGAATTTGTGAAAGTTTTAGCATCACAAATTCCCGATCTTCAAAAAGCTTTGCAATTTCAGCAGCGCCTACTCTCTTAATTTTTTCACTTATACAAATTTGGCAAAAAATACAACACATGCGTAGGTTGTGTTTAGCTTGACTCTTTCATAATCCAAAATCTAAAATCTAAAATGGTGTTAGTCCTGGCTATTCAGCATCTCCAAAGCTATTTTTAAGCTAGATTTCATCCGATTAAATGCTTCTGCTAACCCGCCAATTTCATCATTAGAGCTTTCTTCAAAATCTGCGCTCATATCACCAACGCTAACTTTTTGGGCGATTTTTTCTATTTTTCTGATGCGCTGAATCACATATTTTTTGATTAAGAAGTTAATTAAGAATACTATGCTCGCAAAGATAGTAACTAAAACTCCCATTATCAATGTCCAAGTCCGTTTGGCATTGGCAAAAATCTCTTGAGAAGGAACAGAGATTATTTGGGCAGAAACAATCTGATTGAGCTGCCAGCCAAAACCATTTTCCGATCCATAAGTTACCAACTGGCTCTTAGGAGCCTGATCTGGTGTAGAATGACATCGCAAGCATTCCGGTTGTGTAATCTTTAGTGGTTGTGCAATATAAAATACTTCGCCTTGTGACAAGTTACGAAACCCTGTAATTTCTAGAGTCTTGGAGTCGTTGCGAAAACGCTCTACAAGTTGAGTTTCAAAATTATCAGCTTTATCAGCTAAATTAGTTGGATTAAGTGTTGCATCCTTATGAAAAAAGTTTTTATATTCAGGCTTTTTCCGAAAATTCTCAAAAACCTCTTTAGAGGAAAAATTTGGTACTACTTCGGGTATGAACGTTGGGTTAGTATCTACTCTAGATTCTAATAGGGGATTTATATGATCTTGTGTATAATCTCTAACTGCGTTCACCATTTGGATAAGAATCTGCGCTTGAGAAGCTACTTCATTTTGCGCTCTCCCCTGAAGTACACTAGATAAGGCAACGCCACTCCCCACAATACTGACGATGAAAACTAATATTAAAAGGAAGTTAAATTTAGCACCTATTTTTAAGTTTTTTAACGTAATGTTGCTTAACATAACCTAACCAACCAAGGTGGTATCTGAGTTTGTCTAATATTTATTTATACCTGTTAGAAAGCATCTCAACAATATTTAAATAAATATTAATGTTTTGCTGCAACATAACCTATTTAGGCAGCAGTCAAACTTATCTAAATTAGCCCTGAAAGCCAAGTTATTTTCTTAACCATAATTAGTAATGTTTTTGCGATTTCCCCGTCGTTTCTTTCTGTTTAATCTGCTAGGTTTGACATTTGCTGCCTGTCAATCACCAAAGGAGTTTGAGGGCACGTTAACTGTTGGCGTTATCAACTATGGTGGAGGCGAAAAGATAATTAACCAATATGCTAAATTTAATAGTTACTTGGGTGAAAGAACAAAGTCATATATTCAGCTAGACCCTGCTTTTAATGAAAATAGAGCGGTTGAGCGCCTTGAGGCTCGTGCTTGGTCATTGGTATTTGCTCCACCGGGTTTAGCAGCGATCGCGATCGCACGCTACCAATATGTTCCTCTGTTTCCTTTAATAGGTATTAGTAATTTGCGTTCAATCTTCGTTGTTCGCAAAGACAATCCGATAACCGACTTGAAACAGCTACAAGGTCAAACAGTGGCTTTAGGCCAGTTAGGTTCAGCAACAGGATATTATTTTCCTCTTTACAATCTTTATGGTACAACACTGGCAAAGATCCTGTTTGCACCCACACCCAAAGCCGCGCTGGAATTGGTCGCACAAGGAAAAGCGATCGCCTGTGCTGTCTCGGAGGCTGAATTGAATCTCTACGGTTCACAGTTTAGCCCAACCGAATTCCGCATACTATTTAAAGACCCTCACTATGTACCATTAGGTGTGGTCTTGATTGGGCCTGATGTAGAACGTAACCGTCAAGAGTTTATCCGTAAAGTGATGGGTGATTCGCCTTCAGGTTTAGCTGAAGAAGTGGGATATATACCCAACGGACAAGTACCAGATTACAAATACATGATTTCTATGGTTGAGCGGGTAAGCTCGATTAGTTCCAAGCTGCAAAATAAACCTGTCCGTTTATTTTGATTAAAGCAATAACAATACTTTCAGCCTTTGTTCTCTCTAAAATGCTCAAATACCCTACTTTCAGCATTTAAGCATAATTAATATGTATTAAATTATACTTACTAATGCGTTCGCAAAAAAAGACCCTTTAAAGGGTCTTGCGGTACTGCTTAAAGAATTAACTTATTTACTCAATAATCCAAGTGCTAACTCTAGATACATTTTTGCTTTATGCAAAGCTAGCAGTTTTTCTTGAGTGTACCTATCTGGGTAATTCATGATTCTCCCTTCCATCGTGATTTTGATGAGTGCAGCTTGCTCATCTGTAGGAGCATTCATCTCATCTATAGCGTTACTCAGTGCTTGCATAAAAGCAAAAGTAGGAGGTTTTAACCCTTTACCTGCCTCAAACTGGGATAACGCCATTTGAGGGAATACCATCAAGGATGTAATCCATGAGGTCTTGTACCCTTTATTCCCAGTTGGTTTGATGCCGTAGCGTAAGCATAGCTCACTGAGTTCTTTGATGGTTTTGATTTCTAACTCGGAACGCGTAAACATAAAATAGAGTTACCTCTTGTAAAAGTGGTATCGGTGAGCTACAAGTTTTCCAGACAATATGCTCACCGATTTAAAACTCTAATCGATTGCTAGCAATCGATTCAATCTATATTTACATCTCTCAACAATGCCTAACCCTAGAGGAACTCCTGAAAATTTAGAACCGGGAAAAAGAAAAGGTGATGAACCATTGACCGAGCAAGTTAATTTGCGTGTCACCAAAACAATGAAAGAAGAATTGTCAACTAAGGATGATCCACCAGAATTTTGTCGCCAAGCTATCCAAGAAAAACTAGATAAGGATAAAAAGAAATAATTTCAAAAAACTCTAAATATAAAAAGCTTCCTACTTATCAGGGAGCTTTTATTTTAAGAAAAATTTGAGCTTCAATTGTTGAAATCTAGTTCAATCATTTATTCGATCCTTTGTCAATTTTTAGTAGAAGTGTACTATAGTGATATTGATTTGTTAATATAATACCATGCCCTCTAAATATATTTACTTAAATACTTATACTTAAAAGTAAAATTTACGTAAAAAAGCTGAGGATTTACTTAGAATAAGTATGCAACAGTAATATTATTCTTTCAACGTCAAAGATAAAAGGAAAGCATGGAGATAACATCAATCATTACTGAAATTTTAAGTGGTGCAGATAAAGCGGCGATAACAATTTTAGTTAAAGCCCTCTTTGAAAAAGAAATAATAACGATAGGCAATTTTACAAAAAAGAAAGGTAATAACTTGATTGATGTAGTAAAAAGGCTTATAAAAAAACCAAATTTAAAAGATATAAAACCTGAAGAATTGATAGAGAAAATAGAAGATATTGAACCGCAAACATTACAACCTATATTAGAAGGTGTACTTGTAGGAGATAAAAATGAAGTAATTAGACAGAAATGGATTAATTTATTGGAATCCGCAATATTGGGACATCAAATTCATCCTAGATACATAGAGGCATTAAGACTTTTAGATGGTAGAGACGCCAATGTTTTGGAATTTATGTATGATTATCGTAAAAGAGGAAATCGATTAACTAACTCTGAAATTATAATAGGCTTACAACAAAGACAAATAGAAAATCCTACAGAAGAAATGGTAAAAGATAGTTTATATAATTTAGTAGAAAGAGGATTGTGTGATGTAAATACCTTACAGGGAAAACCAAGGTATTCAGACATGAATAGCGAAAACATATATATTAGCCATTTCGGGAATAAATTTTTAGATATGGTTAGACAAAAAAGCTCTGAATAGCAAGTATAAAAATAGAGTTTGCAGTTCAGAGCGTCAATGAGCCGACTCTCACGAATGATTTAGGAGTGCTATAGTTCGATATTTGGTAAGTAATATTATCTTGCTCAAAAAAACAATTTGAATCGTGCTAGCTGGTTTTCAATGGTTCCTGTGAGGATTTTATTCAGTTCTGTGGTGTCTTGGAATTGCAAAATTTGCTGTGTCGGTAAGTCGAAGGGAAATTGCCCTTCAAAGTCTGGGCGTTGCATTTGCGCTAATAGAATCTGTTCAGACCGTTTACTTTGGATGGCATAGCCAATCTCAATACAGACATTCGGACTCGGAATTAGTTGAGGGGTTTCTTTATCATCAATAGTAGCAATGGGCGTGGTGTCAGCGATAAATAACAAACTCTTACGGATTTTTCGCATGATCGTGCGGTTAATTCGGACAGCAGCACCACTGGGACGAGAGGATTCTACTAATGTTAGGGGAAGGCGCGATCGCAAGTTTAAACTGTCCAAACTTTTTCGCAGTTCTTCTCTGAGAATATTTGTCGCTGCGGCATACTCAGTTTGATAGGATAAAAAAATCGTTGGTTCTAACTGAGCCAACACCGCCTGCTTGGTGAAATAAATTTCATGACTAATTAAGTCAATATTCGCTACGCAATAGCCACCACTACCTTCAATATAAAATTCAATATTTTCTCCTTCCAGATAGCGCCCAAACCAAGTTGATTTGTTAACTTCGTCACTTTCTTCTAAAAAGTCTGCTCGCAATGCTGATTTCAGCAGGCTTTTTTTGCTTAAGCGAATGTCTGGCGGACGTTTTTCCAGTTCTGGAATCGGCTCGTAATCCTGTAGATACCACGCTCTGAGCGCAATAATTGACATAAGGCGCTATTTAAACTATTTCTCGCTATTCAACTTCGTATAATCTTACACCCAGAGGAGTCCCTATTTCAGCCTTCTCTTTAAACACAACAACACCCATTTTAAAATCATCAAAGCCGGAAACGACCTATTTTGTTAAAAGCATACCATGATTAATTTGTACATTAGCGGGTGAGCCATAATCAACGAAGCCGAAACCCGCGCCGAACTAATCAACCTCGCACTCAAAGCCGCAGGATAGAGCATCAACTAGTTAACTATTTTGGCTGGAGGTTTGGTGGGAATCTCAATCCAAAACTCTGTACCTTTGCCAGGTTCGGAAATGCACTCCATTTTTCCACCATGTTTTTCGACAATAATCTGATAGCTAATTGATAGTCCCAGTCCTGTACCCTTGCCCACAGGTTTAGTAGTGTAAAACGGGTCAAAAATTCGTTTTTTCACCTCTTGAGTCATTCCAGATCCATTGTCACTAATACGAATGAGTAGACGAGAGTTGTCTACTGAGATTCTAGTAGAAATGTGGATAGTGGGCATTAGGCATGGGTTATTCTCATTATCCCCCTTATCCTCCGCCCCCATTCGCAGGGCATCTATGGCATTGCTGAGAATATTCATGAATACCTGATTCATTTGGCCAGCATAGCATTGCACCCCTGGTATGTTGCCATATTCTTTGATTACCTTAATGCCGGGAAATTCAGCATTTGCTTTCAGGTGATGTTGCAAAATTAATAAGGTGCTGTCAATGCCTTCATGTATGTCAACGCGCTTGTTTTCAGCCTCATCTAAGCGAGAAAAATTGCGTAATGACAGCACTATTGAGCGGATGCGATCGGTTCCTACTTGCATTGAGGTGATCATTTTCGGGAGGTCTTCTACCAAAAATTCCAAGTCCATTACTTTGATGGCGGTGCTAATTTCACTATGGGGATGGGGATAGTGTAGCTGGTAGAGACTTAAAATTTCTAGCAGTTGTTCGATGTAGTCACTGGTGTGGCACAGGTTCCCGTAGATAAAGTTAACGGGGTTGTTGATTTCGTGGGCGACACCCGCTACCAACTGTCCTAAGCTGGACATTTTTTCGGTCTGAATCAATTTTGACTGTGTTTCTTGGAGTTCATGTAGGGTATACTCTAACTGGGCAGCTTGATTTCTGGCTTCAGTTTCGGCATTAGAGGTTTGTTCGTAGAGTTGTGCTTGTTGAAGGGCGATCGCTGCCTGATCTGCTAACTGTTCCAATAAATCAATTTCTGCATCCTGCCAATTTCTGGGAGCATCACACTGATGGGCAATTATTAAGCCCCATAGTTCCAGACCGATATTAATCGGAACTATTAAGTTTGCTTGCACTTGTAGACTCTGCAAAAACTCTCGATGACAATCACTTAAAGAAGCGGTTGAAACGTTGTTATTTGCCCGTATCTTGCCCTGAAAGGATAGACGCGTATACTCATCAGGAAAGCATTCTGCTGGTGCATTCAATCCCAAAACGGACTGCCAATTGCCATTAATCTCTTCCACAATCACTGATTTACTCTTCAGTTCAAAAATCAGCACTCGGTCTGAATTTAGCAGAGGACGGACTTCCCGAACGATGGATTGCAGGGTTGTCTGCAAGTCTAATGTGCGGCGAATCTGCTCTGTAACTTGCTTGAGTACTTTGGTAGTCAGTAATGATTTTTCGAGTTCAGCAGTTTGCTCTTGCACCCGCAATTCTAAGTTGGCATTCTGGGATTCTACCAGTTTATACATTTTGTGCTGCTGAATTGCCATTGAGAAATGCTCGGATAAAGCTTGCGCCAATAAGATTTCTTCCGGTTTCCACTCAGCTGATTGCCCCTTTTTTTGCTCTCGCCAAAGCTCAAAGGAAAGTTGGGGTAACAGTTGTCGCTGATTTTCTTCACATCGTCCCGCCCACAAGATTTCTGTTTCAAATTCCGGGCGAAAAATGCTTAATACACCAATAAACTTTTCGCGGTAATGTAGAGGAATCACCATGAGTCCGCGAATTTGAGTAGAACGGAACCCTAAAGCCAAAACTCGCAAACGTGGTTCTTTGTAGAGGTCATCGGTTGCCCAAATATTACCTTGTTTACACTCAGCCATCCAGTTTTGCCATACCAGATGTTGTTCGAGAATACTGTTATCTACCTCATAGGGGAGTTTCGGCTGGTCGCCCCAGGTGTATAGTTCCCGAATTTGTTCAATGTAAAGCCTGCCACCTACTCCACCCAAGGCAGTAATCATTTCTTCTAACGCTTTCTGCAATTGGATTGTCGGTAGTTTATGCAATAGTGTGGTAACTCGGTTAATAGTAGCTTCTCGCTCTTGCTTGGCGATCGCTTGGCTGAGTAGATTACTTTGAGCGATCGCTATTCCTACTTGGTCAGTAACTTCCTGCAATACTTTTAGTTCCCCCTTCAAAATCTCTCGCGGTTGACTGTAGTGAACTACTAACAATCCCCACAATTTAGGCTTTGCCGATTGTTCTTGGAGGTCGGAATGTAAAATTGGCATTACCAACGAAGACTGCACGCCCATTCCCTTTAGATATTGAATATGGCACGGATCTACCTGGCGATAGTGGATATTAGTTTCTAGACGTTTGCCAGTTTCTTCTGAGTGTAGAGGTGATAGCCCGATCTTCTCGTTTGCCACATCCACAATCGAACGTTGCCCCACTAACAAAAACATTTCTTTGGCGGCTTCTGGAATATCATCAACTGGGAAGCGCAGCCCCAATAAGGATGGCAGACGTTGCTCATGAATAGATTCAGCAATGACTTCACCACTATTATCAGCACCAAAGCGATACATTTTCACTCGATCTGCACCCAAAAATAAACGCACTTGGCTAACGGTAGTCGTTAATATTTCTTGGAGGTCGAGTGATCGCCTGATCTGTGTTGTCATCGTGTGCAGTAAACTTTCTTGGTCTAAGCTTTGCTGCAACTCGTTTGGTTTATCAGTAATTGTCATTGTTTATATACAGTATGACTGAAGTATAATTTTATTTGTAATTGTCAATGCCTTGGTTTTCATCCCATTTCCCAAAATTCCTCCTACAAATGCGTTGCTAGGGGGGTACATCTGTTGCAAATATTTTTGGAAATGGATCAGAGGATATTTGATAATTATCAGAGATTTTGCTTGAGCGCCGTAGCTTCAGAAAGTTGATTTAGCAGAATCTAAAACCCTTTGGTAAGTAGATCACCAAATACTTTCCGAAGATCCTCTCAAGTCTAAAATTAATAAAATCTTAATCAGAGACACCCATTCATTTTATATTCTCAATCATCAAACTATTTCAGTGATATCACTCAATTGATGACTTCATGAGTACTTTAAAATAAAAATATGTTTTTATCATTTTTGCCGATTCATTCAATTAATTATAGCCTTTCCTAATAAGAATGAGGTAGAGCCTAACCTCACCCCGATAAAGCTGTGCTTTATCTCCCCTCTCCTTGGTAAAGAGAGGGGTTGGAGTAAGGTTTTGATATGTACTTCATGCACCTGAAAACCGCCATAAGATGGTTTCAAAAAAATAACTAAATTATTGGCAACTTTTTCAAATATTTTTGGCTAAAAAATTTTCCCGCTCTCTGTCTAATTACTGATTTTATGTTGAATGTAACTATTTTGATTAAACTATTCGTAAATTACCGTTAAAGATAGTAAATTACGGATTTCTTCACGTACACTCATGAGAGTTTTACCGAGATGATTTTGACCGGTTTTATTAGCACCACAGCCCCAAAAGCAATCGGTTGGGGAGTTTTCAACCAAAATCTCATTGCCTGTCTTCAAGAGAACTTCTCTAATATCAGCATGAGTGAGAAACTTTTTGAGTACAGCTTCTCGCATAATTTGAGTTTTGACCAAATCCCAGTCTCGACGTAGTTGACGAGTGCCGCATCTTCCCAAAGCGGCAGCTTCTTCTGGGGTGGCGGCGGCATGGATGAGGGGTATAATTGCCGCATCTGTGCTGCCTACAAACTTTTGCGCTTGATAATAATGTTCAACCGTTGGCCAGTAAGTATCCTGGATGTGGATACCGTGGGGAGAAAAGTTAGAAAAACAGCCATAAGGCTGCCAAACCTTATAAAAGTAAATGGTCATTTGAAAATTGCTCTTTTATATATCAACTTCAGGGTACCTGAAAGTTTTAGATTTCAAAATCCTTCATTTGTATGAAGGGTTTATAATATCAGGCAAGGCGAACGACTTATAAAGATTCTTAATAAGAATCAGGTACAACTTAACCTCACCCCGATAAAGCTGTGCTTTATCTCCCCTCTGCGTGAGTTCAAAGAGGGTTGAGAGTGAGGTTTTGATATATGCTTCATGCACCTGGGAACCCCTATAAAGATTCTTAAACTGCTACCGAGCGATCGCTCAATTTTGTAACTTCATCGGTAAGCTGAGGGTGAACCCTGTTGACCAAAAGATGTTGAGTCAAGCGTGAGGTCGCGGTTTCATTGCACCCAATCAGGCAAATGCCGCTAATCCATCTCATCGGAACGCATAGATTTCACAACAGCCCAACAGACCGCAAATATCTGCATCCTTGCATTTCGCCTCGCCCTCAGCCATGATATTCCCAGAGGATTCCTGACTGAAATTACAAAACTGTAATTCAGAAACAAGGCGGGCTGTGATTTTGAGAAGACTTAATTAGAAATATAAACTTTTGGAGATTTAATGATGAATATTCGTCGATTACTAGTCGTGACAGGGATTCCTGTTTTGGTTGGCACATTTGGTTTTATTTCACTCAATCAAGCAAATGCCCCTAATCAATTCCATCAAATTGCACAGGCGCAACTACCACCCAACCAACCACCGGACGGACAGATGCAGATGCGATTTGCAGCAGCTGCGGCGAAGTTAGGAGTTACAGAAGCACAGTTAAAGGCGGCGTTGGGAGTCCCTGCCAATTTTCCAAATCCAGGCGATCGCAATCAGCGCCCACCCCGACCTGATTTTAAAGCAGCAGCGATAAAGTTAGGAGTTACAGAAGCACAGTTAAAGGCGGCGTTGGGAGTCCCTGCCAATTTTCCAAATCCAGGCGATCGCAATCAGCGCCCACCCCGACCTGATTTTAAAGCTGCGGCGACAAAGTTAGGTGTAACAGAAGCACAGTTAAAGAATGCGTTGGGAGTTCCTGCCAATCCTCCCAATCCAGGCGATCGCAATCAGCGCCCACCTCGACCTGATTTTAAAGCTGCGGCGGCAAAGTTAGGAGTTACAGAACAACAGTTAAAAGATGCACTAGGTGTTCCGCCTCATCCTCCTGGCGTTGATCGCCCTAATCCAGCCAAATAGCTGAACATTATCTAGATTAAGGAAAAAATTAAATTATCCATTAATCGTAGTAGTGGTCTGTCAAGTTTAAGTTTTGCGATCGCAGCAGTGACAGCTAGGATGTGTGCTATTACTTAAAATTTTCTCAAGCGGAAATATAGCGATCGCTCTGGATGATCGCTTTTATGCGTAGGTTAGGGTTTTTCATCGTTATTCCATCGGTATTTTTCAATCCACCTGAGGATATCTGAACGATCATATACAGCAATCTCATCTGGCTTCAGATCAGCGAACTTCTTAGAAGCATGGCTATATTTTGAACTCGTGATAGCAATCCCACCTGTTATGTTATGTGCCTTGGCAACCCCATAAATTTCTCTTACAGTCGCTACAGAAAGTGTACGCGGCTGTTTTTGACTGCAATGCTCAGAGTCAGGATGCTTGCACTGAACTGCAAATATTAGTGGATCTATATCATCTGTTCTCAAGGCAAGGAAATCAATACCGTCGTCTTTAGTAGATCGATAAAGATCGACCTCGAAACCACGAGATACAAAAAGTTCAGCGCATAATGCCTCAAAATCCTTTTTTGAAAGATTCGATATTGCTTCAGGATTGCTTCGTATGCCGTCAATCAGACTAGCTGAACAAAATTTTGAGACTGAAATGCGCGAACCATTAACTTCTTGATGTCTTTTAAGATACCTTGCACCAAGACCAACACCAGCTTCAGTTAATTTTTCGAGAGAGTAATCATCTGGAATTCTAGTATTGAAACCAAAATGGAAATGCAAGTCATATAAGACGTTTATCTTTAATCGTGCCCAGCAAAAACGTTTTGAGTATGCATAGTCCTCCTCAGAAAATCCCTTAGGCAAATATAAAATATTTTCCTGAAGGCAATAGCGTAACGGCGATGTCTGAAATTTACGCGTTCCCTCAAGACTAAGTGGATATTGTCCACCTAACTCTAGGAAGCGATGCTCGGATTCACTAAATATGCAGCGGACTGCTCCCATAACTACTTTGTAACTTTAACTAGAAATAATGGTGTCTTGCGCTTTGCAACAACGCACCCTATAGCTCGATGCAATCGTGCTTGTTATGCTGGAGTACAACTATGTAAAAGTTTTATAACTTTTGCGTATTACTTCTTTTGGAAGTCAGGCTCAAATAATCCAGCTTTGATTCTGTTTCGTCCTTCTTCAAATGCAGCATTATCAGTTGTTTCTAATGTTTGAATTAACGAGTTGTATTTATCATGAATGCGCCTAACCTCAGCAACGAACTGCTCATGAGGCAATTCACGCCAATACGCTTCGTGTAATGCACGAGCCTCATGTCGCAATGCTGTTAAAACATTGCCAGCCTGTTTATGTGCCCCTGCTTTTCTATCTACGCCAAAGACAGATGCTAAACCTGTAATTAGTCCAGACACCGCAGCAAACGCACCAATCCAAGATGGGAAACCGATAGCAGTTAGGACACCGCTAACTGCCGCAATACAAGATGGTACAATTAGGAATAAGCGTGCTTGAAATTCCGCTTTGTTTGCCATTTGAAAATGTGCTTGTGATGTATAAAGAGAGTTTTCTTCAATAATCTTGCACTCATTAAGCAAGTGTTGAATCTGGGCTGGTGATGTATTCATTTTCATAAAAAATAAAGTAATTGGAGCGTAAGCGTAATTGACCCTAGAAAATTTGAATCTGAGACGACTGAAATCATTAGCGTAAAACTCCTATTAAGCTTGGAAAACTACTTCCGTATATTTCTATCCATTTTTGGTTTGCTGACCACTCGTAACTTTTAACTTCATTTTGTATAGCTTCTAAGGCAATATTGTAACAACGCAAAGCTTTATATTCAAATATTCCTGTTCTCATAACAAGTTTATTACTCCCTGGAGCATACCAATAACTTCGATTTTCACTTTGATCTTTGAGGTACTTCAAGAAATCTCTGGTCATCCAATCATAGTAAATAAAAGATTTATCTCTATGTTCCCAATCTTTTAAAAAGTTATGCGCCAATGTATCAATCAAAAGCCCTCCCATTGGTACATCCCAGGTATCTTTCCAAGCTCTAGCCATACGACACAAGCGTTTTAAATTATAATGAAATTGTTGATTAGCATTCCTAATTGCTTCAATTTCAGGTTTAGGATTAGTTATTCTCCACTTCCCTCCATCATTTGTATCTGGATATGTAAAGCTCCCATCTTTATTTATAAAACAAGGTACTAATTCAAAACATATCCCATCTGAGAAATTTATTTTTACAACTTGCCCATCACCTTTCATATAAGATGGATAGGTTTCCCCAATAGAGTTTTTTACTATCTGAAGAAGAGATGATTGTCCATTGCCTTTATAATTATCAAATTGTTTATAAACTGTATAAGGAAGTATAAATAGCATATCAATATCGCTTGTATGAATATCTGTATCTCTGCCATAAGAACCTACATACAAACTGTTCTGTGTCTCAGATTCACTATTCCAAAAATCCTTATTTAATTGCTTAGTAATTCTTTTATACCGATATGAGATTTTTGCAACAGAATGTGAGTCAATGAGAATATTAGAGCAAAACCTATTAAATTTATCGAAGGTACTCATTTTTTGTACTGGAGTTTAATCAGAAGACTAAAGGAGCAGATTCAGATATGGCGTAATAGTCTTGTATTATAACGCTACATCTAACATTTGCTGTGATTGTAGCTTTAGTATTAGTAGATATGTACTATCCGCAATGTAGGGATAACCGAACACACTAGAGTTGTCAGGAACGAACGCACTGCCACAGAAGTATTCAAGGCTACATTATAATTCAATTGTGTCTATCTGCTCAAACTCTGCCGTGCAGACATAAAGTGGCTTGTCGTGAGAGATCGCCTGCTGCAATTCTCTAGTTTTATATCACTACATTTATAGATAGCCTGCGTTTGGCCTTAGCATTCCAAAAAAGTAGACAAGCTTTGATAAATTAAGTCGATTTTAATAAGCAAACCCCACTTTGCTTTCTCATTTTGCCTAAATGCTTTCTCATTTCAGTGGATTCAGCAAGCAAACCCCAGTTTACTTACTCATTTCAGTAGATTCAGCAAGCAAACTCCAGTTTGTTTACTCATTTTGTCTAAATGCTTTCTCATTTCAGTAGATTCAGCAAGCAAACCCCAGTTTGCTTTCTCATTTTGTTTAAATGCTTTCTCATTTCAGTAAATCAAGCACTTATGACAACGATCGCTATGTAGCAAAAACCATTGCAAATTTGCCGGAATTCTCTCAGGCTGTTTGATACTGAAGTTATTTAACGTAAAGAATATTAACCGTATTATATTACAAGGTGTAATATTATGGCTCGTAGAAAAAGAAGCTCTCCGGTGTTACAAAAAGCAGTGCTTCGTGCAGCTGGCATCAACTCAATTGCTTCAAATTTAGATGTGGGCAATGGACTTACCCTACCTGCCTTCTCAACTCTCATAGAGACGATGCGAACTAAAGAAAATGCATACAATAGTGCCCTTTCCAACCTGGATAAGTTGTACTGTGAAATGCTCCAAACAGAGAGCGAGTTGGGAGATATGACAGAGCATATGCTGATGGGAGTTGGTACTCGATATGGCAAAAGCAGTGTAGAGTATGGCATGGCGGGAGGAGTTCCTAAGACTCAGCGCCGTAAGGGACTGCGAGGCGATTCGCCAATTCCCAGTTCACAGCAAGCGTCATTCGCTGCTAGTGTGAATGGCAACGGAAATGGAAAGAAATCAGTAGCAACAAGTTAAGGTGTGCGCGATTACTCAACGAAAATCGGCGGGAATCCCATCCCTTTAAAAAGTAGGAGGAATAAGCCACCCGCCGATTTAGTCATTAGTCATTTGTCCTTAGTCATTGGTACTAATGACTAGCACTCTATTGGCCAAGCAAACCATTCACATTCAGTTAAAAATCGAAGGTTGTGCGAATCACACCCACATACTGCGTATCATTTCTGCTGTCGTTTTCCGGGTTGAGAATCACCCAAAAACCAGGAGTCACTGAGATGTTATCATTTAGTCGGTAGCGATAGAATGCTTCGATATGATAAGCGTTGTCTCGGTCTTGACGGACATCACTGTTAGAGACACGCGGGGGTATACCAAAGAGAATTCCCGGCAAGTTACCCCTACCGCCGACATCAGGAAACGACATACCAATCGCCCCAAACCAGACATTGGCATTGTCACCACTGTTCACGAATAGAGAATCTGTTCCACCCCTACCATTGGAAATATTACTCACACCAGAGTTCTTGGCATTTGCCCAAATATATCCACCCCAAGCGTGGATTTGGAAATTCGGGGAGAAGCGATAGAATCCCTGTGCGCCTACAATATCGTTGGAAGTAGCAATGTTGTTGCCAAAGGGAGCGTTTGACAGGGTGCTACCCGTCCCAGCTGCGAGTTCGACTACTCCAGCAGGGCTATAGCCATGAGAGTAGGCAACACCAATAGCTCCTTGCTTACCGTAATAGGCTAAGTGCGCCAGGGCATTGTAGCCGCCATCAAACAAGGCGTTGCTCGCGGATGGCAGATTGGGAGTGTTTGCTAAATAGCCCAAGGTAAGAATCAAGTCTTTAGTAATGTTCCAGTTAGCGGCTGCACCGCCGCCACCTCGGCGGAATAAGGGACTGTATGACCCAAATAGTGAGGGAACCCCATTGCCGTCGTCAGCGATTGTGGGGGGAGTTACGGTGGTTGAAATGTCGGTGTAACCAATGCCTGTGGGCCCAACAACGAAGTTAAGAGAATCACTGACTGGGAAGTAGTAACGGATGTGGGGAACGAAAAGTGTATCATTGGTGTCATAATCGAAATTCAGGCGTGTCATCCCTGTGCCTGTGGCTGCGGCAATTTGGCTTGTACCATTGGAATTCGCAAAGTTGCCAAATTCTAGCCGGACTCGCAACAAATCTTTGCCTGTGAAACTGCTCTCAAAGTTGAGACGACCGCGATTTGCAAAGTAGAGACGGGATTCATCGCGATCGCCACCTACCCGATTACCAAAGCTATCACTAATAGCGGTAATAATTTGAGCATTCAGCCTGGTAGTAGTAGAAAATTGCTGTTCTTCCAGGGTTGCTGTCCGTGCTTCCAGCGTATTCACCCGCCCACGCAGAGTTGTTAATTCTGCCGCAAACTCTGTCTGCAAATTTTGCAGCACTGCCAAATCTTCTTTCTTGACTAAATCGCTAGTACCCGCAGCAATTAATTCATTCACCCGGTCTAAGCAGGCATTTAAACCAGCTGCAAACTCGTAACGACTTAAAGCACGGTTGCCGCGATAGGTTACGTCAGGATAACCTGCAATACAGCCATAGCGTTCGACTAGTGATTGCAGTGCCTGGAATGCCCAATCGCTCGGTTTAATATCAGAAAACTGGGAAACAGAATTGACTTGTCCCTGCAAATTCCTATCTCCATCTGCTGGATTAGAATCATCTTCTGGAGGTGCTGCCCAAACTGCTGGAATTGTCAAAAATAGGAGAAAAAAACTATGAAAAAGAATTTTGAACATTGACTTATTACTCGAAAATCGTTTGATTCTGACTATGTAACTAAAGAGCTTACACTCGAACCAAAGCTTCCAGGTTATGAGTTAATCAGCATTCAAGTTACATATTTTGAGTTGAGGTTTTAGGTCACTTAAATAGGACTTACGCACACTCTACGAATTCTCTCTCGCCGCTCTTCTCTAGCAGACGCTACGCGTTGGCCCAAGCCCAAGGTAGAGAAGGCGGTACGATAATTTAGGACTTACGCATTGACAAGAAATACCAAATATGAATTAAGGTTAAAAACCATATCTTTCGTAAGGGCACAGAAAAAGCTCATTGGTGTCAACTTAAGCCAAAATCCTTTTCAAACCTCGTTTCCAGCCAGAGGCTGGAAATGCTGCTCATTGCAGCTCTGCCGCAAGTCTTGAGGCGGAGCCTCTCGGAATGCATTCCCAGTCTCCGACTGGGAACGAGACAATCAGCATTCAAGTTACATATTTTGAGTTGAGGTTTTAGGTCACTTATATAGGACTTACGCACACTCTATGAATTCTCTCTCAGCGCTCTTCTCTACCAGACACTACGCGTTAGCTCAAGCTCAAGCTAGAGAAGGCGGGTCGATAAATTAAGCTTTTTAGCAATTTTTGTGTAAGTCCTGTTAAAGCGACGCTATGACTTTTGGCTCAAACTGTATTGGGTTATCAGAATTACAAATTACGCCTAGCGGTACTAGTACAGCACGGCGTAAATAAACCACCCATTCCAAATCAATGAAATGCTGACGCTGTATTCATTTTTAATTTTTAATTCCGCCTTGCGGTACTAGATGGATGCCAATTACATATCTTCTAACTCAATTCCTTTGGTTTCTTTAACAAAAAAGAGAATGAAAAATAACGAGGTAGCTGCCGCAATTGTATAAAGTCCATAGGCAGAACCTAGACCAAAATATTGCAGTATGGGAGGAAATGTTGTGGAAATGACGAAATTCGCAACCCATTGCATCGCAGCAGCAACTGAAAGTGCAGCAGTTCTAATTTTGTTATTAAACATTTCTCCCAACAGCACCCAAACCACTGGCCCCCAGGAGAAACCGAAGCAAAACACATAGAGGTTGGCTGCGATGAGAGCCACAGTACCTGCGCTTCCGGTGAGATTGGGATTCCCAGCAGCATCTAGGGGAGCAGTACCAAAAATAGAAGCCATCGTTCCTAAAGTCAAGGTCATGCCAATCGACCCTAGTATGAGCAAGGGCTTACGACCAAATTTATCTACGAAGGCGATCGCAATCAGTGTTGTAATAATATTTACGGCTCCTGTAATCACCGTGATTGTTAGGGAATCTTTTTCGGAAAACCCGACGGCACGCCACAAAACGCTGCTGTAGTAAAAGATTACATTAATACCAACAAATTGCTGTAATACAGATAAGCCTATTCCGATCCAAACAATAGGCAGGAGTCCGCCACTTCTACCCAACAGGTCAGAAAATCTAGGCTGGCGTTCTCGAAGCACTGTCTGCCGAATTTCTTCAATTTTTGGCAGCACGTCACCCCCCAAAATCTTGGTCAGAACGTTAGCAGCTTCTGGCTCTCGTCCTTTGGCAACTAAGTAACGGGGAGATTCAGGAATTGTTAAAGCCATCATCCCGTAGAATACTGCTGGCGGGACTGCTGTCCAAAACATCCAGCGCCAAGCTGCAACTCCAAACAAAAACGGCGAGTCTGCTGAACCTGCTGACACAGCGATAAAGTAGTCGCTCAATAAGGCGATGAAAATTCCCACTACGATCGCTAATTGTTGCAGAGATCCTAATCTTCCCCGCAAATGGGCGGGAGAACATTCCGCAATGTAAGCTGGGGCGATGACGCTAGCAACGCCGATTCCAATCCCACCCAATACTCGCCAAAAGATAAAATCCCAGATAGTGAAGGCCATCCCAGAGCCAATGGCACTGATAGTAAACAACGCCGAAGCGACCACCATTGCGTTGATTCGACCATAACGGTCGGCAATCTGTCCAGCAAAGAAGGCTCC
The DNA here is from genome assembly GCF_017114985.1 of Nostoc sp. JL33. Taxonomy (GTDB): domain Bacteria; phylum Cyanobacteriota; class Cyanobacteriia; order Cyanobacteriales; family Nostocaceae; genus Nostoc. The sequence continues at coordinate 31,963 of NZ_JABXKP010000101.1, forward strand.
TACCGCAGACCCCAGCAACGCTAGGGAAACTGCCAGCCCTGTTACCCAACTACTGGTGTTAAAAGCTTTTGCTAGAGATAAAACCGCGCCGTTGATTACAGCAGTATCAAAACCGAACAGAAAGCCGCCGAGGGCAGCAGCACCAGCAATCAAAATGACATAAAAGGTGTTGGATTTACGACGAATAGTAGTGGAAGACATAGTTTATATATTGGGGATTGGGGAGTGGGGAGTGGGGAGTGGGGAGTGGGGGGCAGGAGAGTAGAAACCAAAGGTTCATTAATGGAGTTCAAAGGTTCATTAATGGAGTTCAAAGGTTCATTAATGGAGTTCAAAGGCTCATTAATGGAGTTCAAAGACTCATTAATGGAGTTAAAAGACTCATTAATTGAGTTCCAAGACTCATTAACGGAGTTCAAAGGCTCATCCTCTATTCTCAATGCCCAATGCCCAATGCCCAATTCCCAAAGAAATTAATTCTTTACCGTCTGGAACGTCTGCGTAACCGATCAATCGTTACTGCCAAAATAATTACTAGTCCTTTGACGACTAGTTGCCAGAAGTAAGATAGGTTCAACAAGGTTAAACCGTTGTTGAGAATAGCAATAATCAATGCACCTAGAAGGGTGCCGCCAATGGTACCAATACCGCCTGTAAAGCTGGTTCCACCAAGAATAACAGATGCGATCGCATCTAATTCGTAACCTTGACCTAAGATGCCACTAGCACTATAAAGACGGCTGGAACTCATGATTCCTGCTAAACCTGCCAGTAATCCACTAATCCCATAGACGAATAGCAAGACACGGTTAACTTTAATCCCTGTTAATCTGGCTGCCCGCTCGTTACCACCGACAGCATATATCTGCACTCCTAAGACAGTTTGCCGCAACACAAACCAACTAGCGATTATAGCCAGTAGCGCAATTATCACTAGCCACGGCAGGGGGCCTAGATAATTATTACCCACCCAAGCAAAATTGATGTCCGGGTTAATCAGGGTTGTACCCTTGGCAACCAAGAAGGCCACACCCCGCAAGGCAGTCAGTGAACCCAAGGTGACAATAAAAGGTGGCACATCCAAAAAGGTGATCAGAGCGCCGTTGACTAAGCCTAAAAGCAATCCTGCTAGCAATGCAGCAGGCACAGCTGCCCAACTTAAAGCCGGCAGTAGTGATACCAGTAAGGCAACTACGGCAGAAACACCCAATATTGACCCAACTGAAAGGTCAATACCTCCGGTGAGAATCACAAAGGTCATTCCTGTCGCCAGCACAATATTGATTGATGACTGACGCAAGATATTAACGATGTTACCGACTGTGAGGAAGTTGGGAGAAAGGAATGTAAATAAGATGCAAATAATTACTAGTATTGGCAGAATACCCGCAACTTCCAATAGAGTGCTAATTGATTTGCGGTTGCCGGATGCGGGATTGTTGGCTAATTTATTCGCAGGCGGTCTGACTGTTTGACTCATGATTCTAATACCTCCGATGCTCCAGTTGCATAATGCATAATCTTTTCTTGGGTGATTTCTTTACCAACACTGCCATCCAGTTCGCCTACCAACTGGCCTTCTCGCATCACTAAGACGCGATCGCTCATGCCGACAATCTCCGCTAGTTCGCTGGAAACCATTAAAATAGCTACACCTTGCGCTGCCAATTCGCTCATAATTCGGTAAATTTCGCTTTTGGCACCGATATCTACGCCGCGTGTTGGCTCATCTAACATCAGTACTCTCGGTTTAATCGCTAACCAACGCGCTAGCAGTAGCTTCTGCTGATTACCACCAGAAAGATCCACCGCTCTAATTTCCAAATTGGCCAGGCGGATATTAAAGTTTTCCACCGCGTCTGTTGACAGCCGATTAACTGAACCCCAGTTAACAATTCCAACTTTTGCATCCTGCTTGAGTGTGTTGATAGCAATATTCTTGCGGGCGCTCATCTCCAGAAATAAACCTTGATCTTTGCGGTCTTCTGGGACGTAGCCAATTCCCGCCGCGATCGCATCACTGGGTGTATTAATTTCCAGTTTTTTACCATTCAAAAATACTTCACCACTGGCTTTGCGGTCTGCACCAAAAATCAGCCGGGATAGTTCTGTGCGTCCGGCACCAACCAGCCCCGCTAAACCAACAATTTCTCCAGCATGAACTTCAAAACTAGCCGGCTCAATCTTCTTACGCGCATCGCTCATATTTCTGACTTGCAGCACCACTGGGCCCGGATTCGTTTGCCGTTGATGTTCGTAAAAGTCTTGCATGGAGCGACCGACCATCATCTGCACCAATCGCTGTGGAGAAATTTCACTGCGTGTGAGACTGCCAATATATTGACCATCGCGCAACACACTAATCCGGTCAGCTAGGGCATAGATTTCTTCCATCCGATGGCTGATGTAAATAATCGCAATGCCGTCACGCCGCAGTTTGCGAATTACCTCAAACAAATGCTCACTTTCGCGGTCAGATAGTGCTGCTGTTGGCTCATCCATCACCAAAACGCGGCTTTTATCCTTCAACGCCCTGGCAATTTCCACTTGCTGCTGTTCTGCGATCGCTAAAGTACCAACTACAGTCTGCGCTGTAAAATTGGCTCCAAGGCTTTCCAGCACTTCCTCTGCTTCAAGTTGCATACCTTTGCGGTCTAAAAACTGACCTCGCCGCAACTCGCTACCCATAAACATATTTTCGGCAACGGTTAAATTAGGTGCAACATTCAGTTCTTGATAAATGAGATTAATACCCGATTTGCGTGCTGTGGCCGGATCAGTAATTTTCAGGGGTTGACCATTGATCAGAATTTCTCCTTCATCGGCAATGTAAGCCCCTGCCAGGATTTTCATCAATGTGCTTTTACCTGCTCCGTTTTCACCCATGAGGGCGTGAACTTCTCCCGGATAAATCGTCAGATTAACATTTTGGAGCGCAGATACACCATGAAATCGTTTTGTAATCCCTCGCATTTCTAACACCGGAGTGCTGGTTGGTGCATCAGGAAATGAATTTTCAATAGTTGTTGTCATCAGCAGAACCTATAAAAACAATTTAAAAATTGCCAGTGCTAAGTAAGTGGATCAAATTAAATATCAAACCTCACCCTGCCTCCGGCTTCCCTCTCCTTAATAAGGAGAGGGATTGAGGGTGAGGTTTGATCTTATATTTAATTACGCCTACCTACTTAGTTAGAAATTAGTCAACTTAATATCTGATGTGAAATTCAAGTTATCACAAAATCATGTTTTAGAAATTGACCATTATCTTGGGTACTTTTGAACGTCGCCTTTCGAGATTTAGAACTTTCCCAAGATACACATATATACATCATGGGGATCAGCAAAAACTCTGTCAATGCACCAAAAGACTCAACTCAGATTAGACATAATTTTTAATTCCAAATTCACAAATTTTATTATCTACCAGCCTTTTTCTGTGCTGACATTATCTTTTGTGATCAACTTAACTGGAATCAAAATGGTAGGTGACTTAGGTTTTTTCCCATTTAAGATGTCGTTACCAACCTGAACTGCTTTTTGGGCCATCCCTCGCGGATTTTGAGTAGCAGTCGCCGCATATAAACCATCTTTAGCTGCGATCGCAGTGATTGCTTCTGGCGCACCATCAACCCCTATAATAAAGAAATCTTTACGTTGTGCTTGCTTTGCTGCTAGCTCTGCACCAAGTCCACTCGGATCGTTAATCGCAAAAACAGCATCAATCTTCGGAAAGGTTGTGAGCAAATCGCTCATAACTCTGAGTCCTCCATCCCGACTACCATCTGCATTCTGGTTTTTAGAGAGGATTTTGATATTGGGATATTTGGATAATACATTTTCGCAGCCACTAACTCGCTGAATTACTGAGTCCACTGGCGGCCCGTTAACTATTACTACATTGCCTTTACCTTGGAGGCGATCGGCAATATATTTGCAACTAACTTCTCCAGCTTGGACATTATTAGTAGTAATGGTGGCATCTACACCTCCTTCAGCACCTGTATCTACGGCAATGATAATTCTACCTGCTCGTTTCGCGTTTTCAACTATTGGTCTAATTCCCCTTTTATCAGCAGCATTCAAAACAATGATGTCAGCATTTGCACCAGTAAAATTTTCAATTTGATTGGCTTGTTGGTTGAGATCATAGGCACTGGAAGCTACAATAACGGTGACATCTTTTCCGCCAATTCTCTTCGCTTCTGCCTCAACTGCTTGTCCCATAACGACGAAGAAAGGGTTACTTAGATCGCCAACGGTGAAGCCAACCGCTCGTAATTTTTTATTCCCAGTGGCAATTTTAGTTTCTGCACTAGTATTGGTAGCGGTGTTAGTAGTATTAGTAGCAGTGTTGTCATTTTGAGCGCCATTTCTACAACCAAAAACCGCGAAACCTAATATGCCAACTATGAGTGCAATTCTCTTCATATTCATCTATTTCTAACAACTGATTTAAATTTTAAAAAGTAAGTAGAATATAAAATTGCCAAGTTATCACAATATGAGCTAAGTCGGAAAACTTCAGATATCACCTAGCAGTACTGCTGATTTTGGCAATTCCAACTCTTCTCAAAGCTCTTATAATTTGACGTGATTTGAGTTAGCGCTATTAATTGTCCTAAATTAGATGTTTTGTTTTCTCAAGCAATAGTAGGAACACTACACTACGTCAAAAATTCACATTTTTTGGTGATAATACATTTGAAAGTGCGTGGATTAAAACAGCTTTTAACTAAAATTAGTAAAACCTGATATTATCAATGTGAATTTGTATTCTGTTTTACATTAATTTTAGTTTAACCTGCATTATTCCAAATATGATCCCCGTTTATCGAACTTTACAAAGTCAAGCAAACTATCACATCTCAATGTAGTTTAAACTTTTCCTCCTGGAGTCTTTGGTAAAGTTAAGTAGTTTTCAGCTTAGGTAAAGTTTAAAAAACTTAACATATTTCACTCAAGTTTAATTTAGAAAAGTTAATACCGTAGCAGGGAAATGTTTACTTTTATATCATCTTTTAGGGGTAGAAACTTATAGCCCATTACCATATATTAAAATCCTGTTGGCTTATTTTCAGAGTTGACTATAATATGCTTGTCAACTGCGCTTATTTGTGATCATCAGTAAGGCTTTAATTTTTGCGAATCTGGAGGATTAGGGTTCTTTGAATACAAATCGTAGGGATTAAATAACTTCACCGATTTAAACTTGTGGTTGTAACCAATAAGCTAAATTCCCAAAGCCGTTCTAATGTTTTGGACAATTACCTGGGGTGGCTGTGCAACATCCATAGATATGGTATTTAATGGTTCTTCAAGAGTATCAAACTGGCTGTTGAGGAGTTTTTCGCTCATATAATGATTCTGACGCTCTTGCAGCCGCATTTGAATCAACTCATAAGACCCTTTGAGGTAAACTAGCTTGATGCGAACGCTATCCAATACCAGAAATTGCCGATAGCTATCTTTGAGGGCTGAACACGCCAGCACCACATTTTTATTTTCTTGCAGCCAGTGTTTTATGGCTGTTTGCAAATCTTGTAACCAAGGCATCCTGTCAGCTTCACTTAGAGGGATACCGCGCCGCATTTTCTCAACATTTTCTGGCGAGTGGAAAGCATCAGCGTCGCTAAACTCCCAGTCTAACGAGTCTGCTAGCAGTTTTCCGATGGTACTTTTGCCAGAACCCGATACACCCATTACCAGAATAATCATCGACTGCTTAATCATATTTTTCTATTTCACTCAGTAGCGATAGACGATCGCTTAGGTGCTAGATTAACCGTAGAGCATCTAATAAGGCTGGGACAGATCAGTATTGGTTATCTGGGTGTAGGCGATTATCGTTCGAGTGACAACTAATTTTTAAACTAATGTAGAAGAACAATAAAGTTCTACAATACCTATAGCTGATAAGAAGCAGTCAATGCTACCGCCAAAGCATCCGCAGCATCATCCGGCTTGGGAATTTCATCTAAATCCAACTCCCGCGCCACCGCCTCTTGCACTTCTGACTTATCAGCATTGCCATAGCCTGTTAAAGCTTGCTTAATTTGAGCAGGAGTAAACTCTACGTAGGGAAGACGACGCTGGCCCAACACCAAAATGAGTACACCCCGCGCCTGTGCAACCACGATTGTATTTGCCATCCGATAGAAGAATAATTTTTCGATCGCCACCAAATCCGGTTGCAACTCCTCCATCAGGGTGTGTAAATCATCAAACAAGGTACATAGGCGCTGCCCCATTTCTACACCTGCTGATGTTCTGATTACCCCAAAATCCAGCATATTTACTGTCGTCTCTTGTACCTTGTTGGAAATTTGTGTGCAGTTAATTGCCCCAAATCCTAAAATTGCCAGTCCTGGATCTAATCCTAAAATTCGTTTTTCCATTAAATTTACTTTTACCAAGCCAGGGTATTGTTTAACTAGGAATACTGGCAATCTTCACGACTTGCTCTTAGTTGACAAATATAATAGTTCCACGCCTGGTGTTTTAAACCAAGTGGTGTACATTTTCTGTTAATTATTATTTGTAGCACTGCTCCAAATCAGGTATGTCAATTGCTTTTCTCAAACAAGCCCTCAACGCCCTGCAAAAGCAGTCGCGCTCTCGTACTTCCTATCGGGTTAACCAGTGGTTCAAATGGTTATCCCCTGGACTATCGGTAAAACGTTGGTTGTTGATCAGTGTTGGAGGTGTACTGCTGGCGAGTTTGGGATTAGCTATCTGGATTAAGCTGACCCCAATTTTTTGGATGATCGAGTTGGTTAGGGGTTTCTTGGGAGTAATCAGCAACCTGTTACCCAACTATATCAGTGGGCCTTTGGTGCTGCTTGGCGGCTTACTGTTAGTGCTTTGGGGGCAAACTCGCACTGTAGGCTCAATTACTAAGGTACTAAGAGCAGAAGGCGGAGAGGAACTCATTGATGTCTTGCTGGCCCATCGTCGATTGTACCGAGGCCCGAAAATAGTAGTAATTGGTGGTGGTACGGGACTTTCTACGTTGTTGAGGGGACTGAAAACCTACAGCGCTAATATTACTGCGATCGTCACTGTCGCCGATGATGGTGGATCTTCTGGGCGGTTGCGTGAAGAATTTGGAGTGCTACCACCAGGGGATATTCGCAATTGTTTGGCTGCACTAGCTGATGAAGAAAAGCTATTAACAGAATTGTTTCAATACCGTTTTCGGGCTGGAGATGGGTTAACGGGTCACAGTTTTGGCAATTTGTTTTTAACGGCAATGAGTGATATTACTGGAGATTTAGAACAAGCAGTTGCAGCCAGTTCCAAAGTGCTAGCGGTACGCGGACAAGTACTACCAGCAACTCTCAGTGATGTTCGCCTCTGGGCAGAATTAGCTGATGGCCGCCGCATTAATGGGGAGTCTAGCATTCCCAAAGCTGGCGGTAAAATTGTCAAAATTGGCTGTATTCCAGCTAATCCTCCGGCGGTGCCAGCAGCTATTAAGGCACTTAAAGAAGCTGATTACATCATTATTGGCCCAGGTAGCCTTTATACTAGCCTGATTCCTAACTTATTAGTACCAGAAATTGCCGATGCGATCGCTCAAACAGATGCTCCTCGTATTTATATCTGCAATATCATGACTCAACCAGGAGAAACTGAAGACTATACTGTTGCCGACCACATCAGAGCAATTGATGCTGCTTGTGGGGAAAGACGGCTATTTGATGCTGTGCTAATACACAACAAATCCCCCTCGGAGCAATCACTCACGCGCTACGCCCAACAAAACTCCCATCCCGTTTTCCTGGATAGAGAAGCCGTAACTCAGTTAGGGCGAAGGATTGTTCCAGCTAATGTTTTGTATGAAGATGAAACGGGTTTTGTACGTCACAATCCGCAGAAACTAGCACGAGTTTTGTTACGGTGGTACAGTAGAGTTCATCATGGAAAATGAAAATTAGTTATTAGTCCTTTGTTTAGACTAATAACTAATGACTAATGACTAATTATGAAAATTTTTCTTGCAGATACAGAGGCGACGCTACGCTTAGGTATTACTCTTGGTGAATCCCTGACTCCTGGCAGTGTAATTTTACTAGAAGGTGATTTAGGTGCTGGTAAAACTACCTTAGTTCAAGGTATTGGCAAGGGTTTGGGAATCGCTGAATCCATTGTTAGTCCGACTTTCACGCTGATTAATGAGTACACGGAAGCACGCCTCCCCCTTTACCATCTAGATTTATATCGCTTAGAACCACAAGAAGTTGCAGCCCTAAATTTAGAAAGTTACTGGGAAGGTGTTGAAGTAATACCAGGAATTGTGGCAGTTGAATGGGCAGAACGATTGCCCTACAAACCAGATAGTTATCTGAGTGTGAGTTTGACTTATGGGCATGGGGGCACTCGTCAAGTCGAACTCATACCATTCAATTGTGCCATTAGCGAAGTCATTACCGCGATTTAATTTCTTGAACACTATACGAGAAAATTTGTGCAAATAGTCGAGGGAGAACTCCACACTCGTTCTATCTGCCACTACCACGCTCACCACTGTAAATTACTAACATTGTTATATCAACCTAAAATAAACGGAAAAATTTTGTAACAGCAGCTTTGTTGCTGCAATAATCAGTTAAAAAACTGATTTAGATGGTGTATGAATTAAGAAAATCTAAACTGTTGTTGAGTTAAATGAGAATTTTCACAAAACTTAGTCAGCTTGGTTTAACCCGATTGCTTCTCTACTGTCATTAAGAGAACTAATCTGGATTATTTAGCAGCCAAAGCTAGTAGAGGAAACTTAAACAACATCAAGTTCTGTAGAAGCTGTCTAACTTTTCCTTATACTCAATATACTCAAGCTAACGTCATAATGTATACACAGAAAATACTGAATTATCAAATATTTAAAAATTATTAATTTAAGTAATTTTAAATAGCAATAAATTATTTTATTCACATCTGTAATTAACACTGATATTAATAAAGCTTTAAATAAAACATTTCGTATTTCTAGGATAACTATGTAGAAATACGAGATGTTTTATCCTATAGGAATTGGATTTGATTACTGGATTTACTTACGTAGGTAGGGAACTCTTAACCCAATATGGTTCACTTAAGAAAACTGTAGGTTGGGTAGAACGAAGTGAAACCCAACAAAGTCACGGGAGTGTTGGGTTTCGTTCCTCAACCCAACCTACGTAGAAGTTGAGTTTTAGGCTTAACTGAACTGTATTGACTCTTAACCGGGAAGAAGGGAATAGATGTGTACTGAGTTTTTCAACAATCAAATATGAGTCCTATATATTAGTTGACATAAATATGCCTACGTGGATGCACTAGTTATCTCTAACGAAAGAGGCGATCGCCTCTTTGATCGGAGAACCGTAGTCGTCTCTGGTATAGTACGTAAGACCTTTATCAATGAACGCAGAGGTAGTATCTATTAACTGCTGAAGAACCTCCGAACTAGTGTTATCTATTTCTTCACTGACCTTTTCCCCTGTAAATCGGTTTTTTCGATCTTCTGGAGGTAATACAATGCGAGAATCTTTATAAGTCTCTTTTGGCTTGGGTTTAAATGTCTCATTTAAGTCAAACTGAAGACGTAAATAACGTTTAGAATCGTATCCACCCATAATTTGTCGGCAAATTGTACTACCAATCTCAGATGTAGGTTCCATAAAGATATTAGTCAAATTTTTTGCCCAGTCGAAGCCTCTCCATTTGCTTATTTGCTCATATTGATATGGTTCACCAGTTTGACCTGTGCCAATAGAAAGAATAGAAATATCTTCCGATCGCAGATTCTCCACTTTATATTTTTGCTTGATTGTTGGAGAAACTGAAGACTGACTGATCCTCATAACTAGACTCAAAGCTGCGAGAGAGGGGTTATTAGCAGAAACTCCTCCATCAATGTGTGGGAATTCCCAATTACCAAATTTTTCTTTATCTACAGGTTCTAATTTATATGGTGGAAAAAAAGTGGGAGCAGAGGCAGAAGCCGTACATATCTCCCATAAATAACAGTCATCGTACCATCTGTCTCCTAGATCAGGATGACAATTTGTAAAAAAGGTTGTATTCCGATATAGGGTATCGTAAGCAAGAATCAAAATAATCGGTTTTTCAATATCCTTTATTCTTGTAGATTTATACGCATCTTTGAGGACGCTAATAATTCCATCATGAGAATATTTAGGTGGTGAAAGTACATTCAAAATGGATTTTATGATCGGCGGGAAGTTTTTGTAGCGGTCTTTTCTATCCGACGGGAATATATCTTTTCCCCGATCTCTATACAGTTTAATTAGTTCATCACTATCCTTTCCAACAGCAATCCCTCCTGTTAATATTGAACCAGTAGAAGTACCAGCAACCACGTCAAAGTATTCGTGTAAAAAGTTTCCTTTACCCTGATTTCTAATTTCTTGTTCTACTTGTTGAAGTATTCGGGCTGCAATGACTCCACGAATACCGCCACCGTCTAAAGCCAAAATTTTGAAGGACATAGCAATTCTCCTTGATTATTTCTTTTGATGTATAACTATTTGTTTATTACGTAAGGGACTGACAACAAATAAATTACTACTACTTGTGGGGTATTTTTTTATTTGTCAGTCCCTAAGCCTAAATAAATATTTGCTACAAGAAAGTTAAAGCTTGACCCCGCACTTGCGTATTTACCTGGCCTTTGTCATAAACTATCTCACCGCCGACAATGGTGGTTGTAGCCCAGCCGGTGAGGTTCCAGCCTTCAAAGGGACTCCAACGGCATTTGGTTAAAAGTTCCTCGCGCCGGACTGGACGGTATGTGTTTAAATCTACAAGCACTAAATCGGCATCATAACCAGGTGCGATCGCTCCTTTATTGGGAATACCATAAGCTACAGCTACAGCTTTAGACATCCAGTTAACAACTTGAGCAACAGTACACTTTCCCTGCATCGCCGCAGTTAACATCAAAGCTAGGGAAGTTTCCACTCCAGGCATTCCCGAAGGACTATTGGGGTATTCTTGAGCTTTTTCTTCTAAGGTGTGTGGCGCGTGATCTGTCGCGATGAAATCAATCACGCCATCGCGCAAAGCTTGCCAGAGAACTTCGTTATCGTGGGGCGATCGCAAAGGTGGATTCATCTGTGCTAAAGTACCAATCTGCTGATAAGCGCTAGTATTCAACAACAAATGCTGTGGCGTTACCTCTGCTGTCACCCAACTAGGTTTCTCCTGACGCAGCAAATCTGCTTCTTCGGCAGTTGACATGTGCAGAATATGCAGACGACGTTGATATTTTCGAGAAAGTTTTAATGCCAGTTGAGTTGCTGTCAATGCCGCTTGATTATCTTGAATTTGCGAGTGAACGGCTGGATCGTGAATATTGGCAAATTCTTGGCGGCGTTGGTTAATTCTAGCTTGGTCTTCGGCATGAACGGCAATCAAGCGAGCCTGCTTCGCAGGAGCTTCGCTAACGCCTTTGGCAAATATCGCAGAGAGTGCTGTTTCCCCATCAACCAGCAATTGACCATGCATCAACCCCATAAAAATTTTAATTCCCGGTGTTGGCTTTGCCAGAAGCAAATCTGGTAGATTCTCTGCTGTTGCCCCAATAAAAAAGCCATAATTAACCAAGCACTTCTGGGAGGCACGGTCTAACTTGTCGTCTAAAGCCTGCTGTGTCGTTGTTAGGGGGCGCGTATTGGGCATTTCTAAAAAGGAAGTGACTCCGCCTTTAGCACAGGCACAACTGGCGGTGAATAAATCTTCCTTGTGTTCTAGTCCAGGTTCCCGGAAATGCACCTGCGGATCAATAACTCCTGGCAACAAAGTTAACCCTTCTGCGTCAACTTCAGTGGCTAGTGCCGTTTGGGAGATTTCTGGCGCAACTTCGACGATTTGGCGATCGCGCGTCAACACATCCCCAATGATCAGTTCACCATTGGGTAAGATTATCTGAGCGCGGCGAATCAGTAAAATTTTTGGAGATGACATAGCGGTAAAAAATTTAAAATTCAAAATGGGGAAACGCAATCTTGGCAAGCATCCTGGCTATCGGCTCAATCTAAATTCAAACAAGGGGAGCTTATGTGTTACAGAGAACTATGCTTTTAGGTTAAACTGAGTCGCGATCGGAGTAACCAATTTTTGCCGCGACTAAAAAAAAGTTTATTTTTAATTTATGTTGGGGATTTGAGATTGGTTTCGCCCACCAGAGGTGAGCCATGACCCAGAAGAAACACCCCCAATCCAAAATCTTAAATCCACAATCTCAAATTGGTATTCAAGATGCGAACATGACTAGGAAATTAAAGTTTTCCCGTTAAGATTAACAGATAAAGTCTCACTAGGCGAGTTAATTACCTACATCTTTCCTTCAGTTAAGTAATTTCATGCATAATCAAGTGTCTGATAACAATTCTAGTCAACAACCTGATAATTCCTGGATCGCAGAGCTAGGTAGAACGATTGTATTGAGCATTGTTCTAGCTCTGGGAATTCGTACCTTTGTTGCTGAAGCACGCTGGATTCCTTCTGGATCGATGGAACCGACTCTGCATGGTACGCCAAACCAGTGGGAGGCAGACAAAATCATTGTCGATAAATTGAAGTATAAATTTGCTAACCCACAACGGGGAGATATTGTAGTATTTTCACCAACGAAAGAACTACAAAAAGAACAATACCAAGATGCTTTTATCAAACGTGTAATTGGCTTACCTGGTGAAAAAGTACAACTTAAGGATGGCAAAGTCTATATCAACAACAAATCCCTTCCAGAATCTAATTACCTAAGTTCTGGGCAGAGCACAGTCATTGATGTTTGCCAATCAGGGCCACAGCCACCTTTTTTGGCAAAACCCCAGACTATACCAGCCGATTCATATTTAGTACTAGGTGACAATCGTAACAACAGTTATGATGGCCGCTGCTGGGGTCTTGTCCCCCGCCAGAATATTATTGGACGTGCTATAGTTCGCTTCTGGCCTCTAAATCATATTGGCACAATAGATAAATCGCCACTATATCCATAATTAACAATATTGCTCAAATGGATAAGTGACAAAAGAATTTGAGATTTTAGATGGGGACTGCTAAATCACCAATCTTTAATCCAAAATCCCTTCGGGTTCAGCAGTCGCTCATGAGGGAAACCCCCAAGACCGCGCTGCTTCACCGAAATCTAAAATCCAAAATTGCTATGATGCCTTACCTAGCAAAGATTTTACTCTATCCAGTTAAGTCACTCGATGGTGTTGAAGTTGAGAACGCTACAGTTCTTGCCAGTGGCGCACTACAGCATGACCGCGAGTTTGCCATTTTTGACAAACTGAATAAATTTGTCAATGGCAAGCGTCATGCTAAAATCCATTTACTAAGGGCGCAATTTGCACTCTTAAATAGAACTATCTCGTTGCAAATCCCAGGCAGCGACTTACAACAAATTTTTCATCTGGATGAGCAACGGCAAGCATTAGAAGCAGCTTTGAGTAATTTTTTTGAGTTTGCTGTCACATTGGGACAAAACTCTGTGATCGGTTTTCCTGACGATACACACTCACTTGGCCCAACGGTAATTAGTACGGCAACCTTGGCAGAAGTAGCTTCTTGGTTTCCCGGTTTAAGTGTAGATGAAATGCGCCGTCGGATGCGTGCCAACATTGAGATTGATGGTGTACCAGCATTTTGGGAAGATCAGCTATTTAGTGAACAAGGTGATTTTGTTTCCTTTCGAGTCGGAGATGTGGATTTTTTTGGAGTTAATCCATGTCAGCGTTGTATAGTCCCAACACGCGATTCTTACTTAGGGAAAGCTTACCCAAACTTTCAAAAAATCTTTGCAACCCAGCGACAAGCAACTCTGCCAAATTGGGTTGCTTCATCGCCTTTTAATCACTTTTACAGATTGAGTGTCAATACCCAATTACCCCCATCGTCAGCCGGAAAAATTTTACAACTTGGCGATGAGGTTGACATGCTTCCCCAATAAAATTAACATTTCTTTAAAATAAAAAATACTAAGTAAACTTTTTGGAATTTTTTTTATTATTACAGGTTTATGAACGGATTCTGCAACAGCTATCACTTGCTTTTAAACTGTCAAGATATAGCTATGAAATAGTAGTTGGGAAAAATTTAATTGTTGACGCTCGGCTAGATAATCTGCGCGTGCTATCTACTATACTCCGATGAAAAAGAGGAGGAAGGGGGAAAGGGGAAATGCATTTTAATCAAACTAACCATCATAAAAGAAATATTTTGGTGGTTGATGATACCCCAGATAATTTACGGCTTTTATCGGCGATGTTGACTGCACAAGGTTTTGAAGTTCGCAAAGCCTTAAACGGTAAAATGGCACTGACTGCGTGTCAAATGGTTTTGCCAGATGTGATTTTGCTAGATATCAATATGCCAGATATGGATGGCTATCAAGTTTGTCAACAACTGAAAGCTGATGAGAAAACTTCTGAAGTCCCAGTAATTTTTATTAGCGCCCTGGATGATGTTGTAGATAAGGTAAAAGCCTTTGACGTTGGTGGTGTAGATTATATTGCAAAACCTTTTCATGGGGCAGAGGTTGTGTTGCGAATTGAAAATCAGATTAATTTACGTTTGCTCCAAGTTAAACTGCAAGAAAAAAACTTTTTACTCCAACAGGCTCTTGATAATTTGAAAGCCGCCCAAGTTCAACAAATTCAAAACGAAAAGATGGTGGCGCTGGGGCAGTTAGTGGCTGGGCTGGCTCATGAGATTAATAACCCTATCAGTTTTATTTATGGGAATCTCCAATATGCTGGTCAATATGTGCAAGACCTAGTGAATATGATTGAGGTCTATCAGCAGGAATATCCCAAACCCACACCAAAAATTCAGCAAATAGCCAATAATATAGACCTGAATTTTATAGTTAAGGATCTGCAAAACCTGATAGGTGCAATGTATAGAGGTTCTGATCGCATTCGGGAAATTGTACTGGCGCTACAACACTTTTCTCGCCATGATGAAGCAGAAATGAAGTCGGTAAATATCCATGAAGACATCGAAAATACTTTGGTGATGTTACAACATCGACTCAGGGAAGTAGCCGATCGTCCCGCAATTGTTGTAGTGAAAGATTATGGTAACTTGCCCCTAGTAACTTGTTATCCAAGTGAACTAAACCAAGTATTTATGCATCTGTTGAATAATGCTATTGATGCAATAGAAGAGCGAGTGGAGAATCAATCTTCTGCTCCCGACTCCCAACTTCCGACTCCCCAAATTCGGATTCATACAGAGGTGACATTGAATATGGTCAAAATTGCGATCGCTGATAATGGTCTTGGTATAGAAGAGTCGTTGCGATCGCGTTTATTTGACCCATTTTTTACGACAAAACCTGTGGGTAAAGGTAGTGGGCTTGGATTATCCATCAGCCATCAGATTATTGTCCAAAAACACCGAGGAAATATTACCTGTACCTCATCTGTTGGGCAAGGAGCAGAATTTGCGATCGAAATTCCCATAGAGCAACCTGAGCCTTGTGTTAATTATTCTTGAGTTTGAGGTGAAATCTTTTACCAGTATGCTTACCAAAATTGGATATTTTTTTTACTTGGAAGTCCGTTAATCAGGATATCCGGATTTTTTCTTGATTACAGACTACTATTTTTAGTCGCATAAACGCATAATAGAAGAGTGACTGATTTGTTCGCCCCTTTACAATCTCTCAAACAAGGTGACTGGTTCAAGCTGATCTGCGGAGCCAGCTTCCAGCATTTGCCGGCAGTCAGAAGTTTAACGTTAGCCTATACTTTGGCGGGCGCTGACTGCATAGATGTCGCAGCTGATCCAGCAGTGATCGCAGCAGCGCAAGCAGCGCTACTTGTAGCCAGAACTCTTGCTAGGGAAGCCCAAAAACGAGGCTTTGACTACAAAGGCAACTCACCCTTTTTGATGGTCAGCCTGAACGATGGAGAAGACCCCCATTTTCGGAAAGCAGAATTTAATCCTACTGAGTGTCCTACAGAGTGCCCTAGACCCTGTGAACGGATTTGTCCGGCACAAGCAATCGTGTTTAACAGTATAAAAGAAGACTTTTCGGGAGTATTATCACAAAAGTGCTATGGCTGCGGTCGTTGTATACCAGTTTGCCCATATGATATAATTTATACAAGTTCACATATGTCAACGCCGTCAGCGATCGCGCCATTGGTAATGTCAACGGGAGTAGATGCCGTAGAAATCCATACAAAAGTTGGGCGGTTGGCAGAATTTCAGCAATTATGGCAAGCAATTTCACCGTGGGCGGATCAACTAAAGTTACTAGCCATCAGTTGTCCCGATGGCGAGGGGATGATTGACTACCTAAGAGCAGTATATGAACTGATTGCCCCACTCAACAGTGCTTTAATTTGGCAAACCGACGGTCGTCCGATGAGTGGTGATATTGGCGATGGCACCACAATAGCCGCGGTGAAATTAGGGCAAAAAGTTTTGGCAGCTAAGTTACCAGGATATGTGCAGTTAGCAGGCGGCACAAATAGCTATACCGTTGCTAAGTTAAAGGCAATGGGGCTACTCAACGATTTTAGATTGCCGATTTTAGATTTTAGATTAGAATCCGCCAATCCACAATCTAAAATCCGTCTTGAAAAGTTTGTTACGGAGGGAAACCCTGCTGACAACTTTTCGCAAAATTCAAAATCCAAAATTGCTGGGGTCGCCTACGGTAGCTACGCTCGTGTACTGCTGTCACCAATTCTCGAACAGTTAGAGAATAAGGAGGTAAATAACACCAATGTGCAAACGAATCTTCGCCTCGAAGAAAATGACGTATTACTTTGGCAAGCTGTAGAACTTGCCCATTCTCTCGTTTCCCAGATCAAGTCACAGCAGGAGCGTTAATTGCTCGTTTCGGGAAATTACCCAGAGCAGTTTCTCCTGCACGCAAATGTCCTCGCTATCTCTAAAAACGTCACCATAGAAAGCATGACGATTACAGACGATCTCCAAAAATTATTAGACATTTTGCCCCAAGACCTGCAACAAGTACTAGAGAGTCATCCCAAACGAGATAGTTTAGTAGAAGTGGTCTTGGATTTGGGCCGTCGCCCAGAGGCTCGGTTTCCTAATCAAGCTGAGTATCTGAGCGAAGTACCCGTTACTCAAGAACAGATAGATGATTGTATTCAACGAGTTGGAATCTTTGGCGGAGATAATCGAGCAGGAATTGAGCAAACTTTGCATCGGATCAGCGCCATCCGCAACCGCACGGGTAAGATTATTGGCTTGACCTGTCGCGTTGGTCGAGCGGTATTCGGAACCATTGGCATGATCCGCGATTTGGTAGAAACTGGTAAATCGATTCTCATGCTGGGGCGTCCAGGCGTGGGCAAAACTACTGCCTTACGGGAAATTGCCCGTGTTTTAGCGGATGATCTGCATAAGCGAGTAGTAATTATTGACACCTCCAACGAAATCGCTGGGGATGGTGATGTTGCCCACCCCGCCATTGGTCGCGCTCGGCGGATGCAAGTGGCTCATCCAGATCAACAGCATCAGGTGATGATTGAGGCAGTGGAAAACCACATGCCAGAAGTTATTGTCATTGATGAAATTGGCACAGAACTGGAAGCTTTAGCGGCTCGTACCATTGCGGAACGGGGCGTACAGTTGGTAGGTACTGCCCACGGCAATCAGATCGAAAATCTGATTAAAAACCCCACCCTGGCTGATTTAGTTGGGGGTATCCAAGCTGTGACGCTGGGAGACGATGAAGCCAGACGGCGAGGTTCTCAAAAGACTGTTTTGGAGCGTAAAGCCCCTCCTACCTTTGAAATTGCTGTGGAAATGTTGGAACGCCAACGCTGGACAGTACACGAAAGTGTTGCTGACACAGTAGATAATCTGCTGCGCGGGCGTCAGCCTACCCCACAAACGAGAACCGTTGATGACCACGGCAAAGTCGCGGTTACAAGGCAGTTAGCTGTTGTCAACGGTCGCGGTGGACAGCTAGCGACAGTGGAGGAATCTTTCCCACCCCCGCGACAGTCTAATGGCTCTAATGGGTGGCGTTCATCTGGACAAATGGTAGCACTGCCGCAATTGCCTGTAGAGCGGGTGACTGGACGGACTGAGTTTGACCGTTTGCTGGATGAATCCTTCAATTATTCTGAAAGCATTGATTTGGATGCTGCTACAAGAGTGCCAGGGCCGAATGGTGAAGATTTGCCACTGCACGTTTACCCCTATGGCGTTAGTCGCCATCAACTAGAACAGGTAATTAGCGTGCTAACTTTGCCCGTGGTATTGACAAAAGATATAGATAGTGCTGATGCAATTTTAGCACTGCGATCGCACGTCAAAAACCACGCCAAATTACGCCAAATGGCCAAAGCCCGTCATGTACCCATCCACGTAATTAAGTCCAGCACCATTCCCCAAATTACCCGTGGCTTGCGACGCTTACTGAACATTGATGACCCAGAGATGGCCGATGACCTAGAATTGCAACTGTTTTTGCACAATGGTAGCGATGATGAAATGGATGCTCTTGAAGAAGCCAGACTTGCTGTTGAGCAAATTGTGATTCCTAAAGGACAGCCAGTCGAATTATTGCCGCGTTCTTCCCAAGTTCGCAAAATGCAACATGAGTTGGTAGAACATTATCGCCTCAAGTCGCATAGTTTTGGCGAAGAACCAAATCGCCGCTTACGGATTTATCCGGCGTAACCTCACCTTAGCCCCTCTTCGCATTGCGGAGAGGGGATGTCACTAGGAGACACTTGATATCCTATAGAGAGTTTTCTTTAAGAAAAGTAAAGCAAGACTTTAATCTCACCTTAGTAGAAGGTGGGCGATTTTTACCTCCTATAGAACCAATCTCACCTAGTCCTCTGCTGGCTGAATTTTTAGCACAAAGTATCCAGTTAGCAATTGCAATGGGTTCTGAGAAAGCTAGATCAGAATTGATTATCAGCCCAATATTATTTGAAGTCCGAAAAATTCTTAACAGACAAATCAGTTTCTTTTCTGGAGAAGAATTTAATGTTGAGCCAGAAGTGGGACTGGCGGGATTTTGCGACTTTCTGATTAGCATTTCGCCAGAACAGTTATTTATTGAAGCCCCAGCAGTGGTGATTGTGGAAGCCAAAAAGGAAAATCTTAAAGGTGGTTTGGGGCAGTGTATCGCAGAAATGATCGCCGCCCAAAGGTTTAATGCCAAATACGAAAAACCTATTGCTACTATCTACGGTTGTGTTACTAGTGGCAACCTGTGGACGTTCCTAAAATTAGAGGATAGCACTGTTACTATTGATTTAACTGAGAACTTAATTCCTCCCGTAGAACAAATTTTAGGTATTTTGGTGTGGATGATTCAGTCACAATTAACTTAAGTTTAGGTTTCGCTGAGAGCGGCTGTCACAGCTATCCATACCAGACTTGTCCTAACCAGGATGTCCTCTGCTGTAACTACAAATTATCTCATCGGCAATCTACGGGTACGTACAGTAGCATCTTCTATAGTTACAGCACCACCTTCCCTAAGTATTTGTTCTACTTGAGGAATTGTGTTCATGAGCCTTTTAATAATGATGTCTGGGTCAGTTAATGATAATCTCAAGGTGACTAAGCTTGGTTGATTGTAGCCTCCCAAGGCTAGCAGCATAGAAAAGTCTAAATCTTGAGTTACAACAACTCTATTTTCCTGGCGGGCAAATTCTAAGATTTCCAAATCGGATGTAGTTGCAGGCAAAACATCAGAGACTCGAATAATATCCCATCCTTCCCCTTGCAACGCAGCTACAGTCTGAGGTGAAATGTTCATGTCTGCTAGTAGCCTGATATCAGTCACAGGTGTTCCTCAAGCAGTTGGGACTATCTGAATTTGATCGGAAACAACCCAAGCGGCGTATTTGAGTGCCTGTTGAATATCTTCAGCTTCCAGTTCTGGATAGGCTTGTAATACCTCTGCCACAGACTTACTATTCGCTAGCATCTTGAGGATGACACTAACAGTGATTCGCATACCCCGAATTGTTGGTTGCCCCAAGCAAATATTAGGATTTAGGGTGATGCGATCAAGTTTTTCCATGTTTCTCTGCGTGCAGATGCCTTACAGTTCAATTATAGTGCGTACACGCGCTAATTTATCTAGTTTAACCGTTGTAGTCAGCCATCGCCTCGCTTTGACAAAACTAGCAGACCGAGTAGTAGTACTAGAACACGGTCAAATTATCGAGGTAGGCACTCATGACGAACTTATAGCATTAGGCGGACAGTATCATTTAATGTTTACTCGTCAAGGTAGTAGTTACAACTGAGTCGAGAATGGGGAGCGAGCAGAAAATTACAAACAAGCTTTTACTATCTAATATAAAAGTTTGCCCATATCTAAGCAAAGCCTGCTTGCAAAAGCAGGCTTTGCTTAGATATATTTTACACAAACGGTAAACATTATTCTGGTAATTTATATTGCTCAACAATCCGCTTGGCAAACTCTGGAACATGCGCTTCTAACTTCTCTGGATGATTTCGCTTTACATACAAATAATTCCGAGTAAAGTGAGAATCAATGGAAAACCGCGCATATTCTAAACCCTTGGGGCCGATTTTTTCGATCACCACACCCATGAGTTTTGCTGCCCACATCGGGAGGGTAACGCCTTTATCGTAAGCGGGAATACTTTGCTGTACAGCTTCCTTCCGGTTGCCTTTAGACATTACTGGTTGGGTGTCTAACTGGTCTTTCACCAAATCCAGCATTTCCTTGCCTGTGTCATTTCTAACTACAATCCATTGCCAGCCGAAGGGTGCGCCCATGTAGCCAACGACTAAATCGGCTAGGGAGTTGACGTAATCAAAGCAACTCATACAGGATGGGGCAAAGACATCTTTAAGTTGGTTGGTCTTCAAGCCAAAGAAAGGTACTGTTTCAGATGAGCCATCCTCATGTTTGAAGTGAACCCGGAAGTCTTGCATGAATTCGTAATGCACAACTGTATCAGGCGATCGGCTGGTGGTTTCTAAGAATTTTTGCAGTCCGGCGCGGTTAACATTATCTACGCAGGGCGTACCCAAAACATACAGCTTTTCTAAGCCAAGTTGTTTTTCTACGGCTCGTAATGCCTGGATTTGGCAACCAACACCAATTACCAACAGCCGTTTCATCCCCGATTTTTCTATCTGTTCCAACACGGAAAGGTTCGGGGAAAGAGTTGGTTTATTTACCCGCGCTGCTAGTATTTCTTCTGGGGTACGGGCGATGATAGGCATGGGTTGAAAGCGGTCTTCTTTGGTATTTTGCACACAGACGACACCTTCAACTATGCCGCAATTGAGCATTTCAATAGCAATGCTGCTAACAATACCCGTCCATTGTGCGCCTTCGATTGGCTGCTGTTTCCGCGCCGCTATCATGTCTTGGTGAACACCAAAGTAGAGTTCATCGGGGTTGTCAAGATGGCGCGATCGCGCGTGTGTTTCTTCTTCAAGTTCGCCTATCTGCTGATTAATAAAAGCGCAGGCTTCCTTGACATAGTGAATATAGTATGTATCGCATAGTCCGCACTCACTACAGAGTTCTTTCGCAGGGCGGCGGCTGGTAGGTTTGATAGCTCTGGCTTTTTTGTGCTTGCTAGAATCAACTGAGGTCATATAAATTTTTTGTTTTATTTCAGGAATCGCTTTTATTACAATACCTTCACTGGCTATGAACTTCACGATAGAAATTGAACAAGAAGAGGATGGACGCTTTTTAGCTGAAGTGATTGGTTTTTCTGGTGTACTGGCTTATGGACAGACACGAGAAGAAGCAGTTGCTAGAGTTCAAGCATTAGCTCTGCGTGTATTAGCAGATAAGCTCGAACATGGGGAAGTAATGCACACCAGCACCTAGCGCCAGTGCAGCCCAAAAATTTGATTGATGTTTTTAAGCAAATCACCATCTTTTATTTCGAGCAACCTTCATTTGTTCAAGTAGTGTTGATGTACTTAGATATATTTCTGGAAATCGGTCATATTCTCTGAGCCAAGCACTAACTTTTGGATTAATCCAATTGAGAAAACAATAAATATCACTATGTATGTTGTCAAGTTGCAGGTAATTCCAAATTGGTTCATGGTGAAAATTGCGGTTACGTAACAAATGTATATTTTTGATTTTTGGTCGTATTTGTTTAATATTAAGATCAGAGGGATTAGCATATTTAAATAATTGTTTACAAAAAGGACGCCATATCGTAATTTCATAACATTTTTTATCTATTAAGCTTTTCCAAAATCCAAAACTCAGTTCTGGAATTAAGCGATTTAAGTTATGCTTGCATTTTTTAAGAGCAGCGTTAACATTCTCATATTCGTAACTGTCTAATTCAATTTTTCCGTTACATAACCAATCATTACCATGCTCAACTAATAATACATTGTCGATTGTATTGCGTAGAGCAATCTCTAAAGTATGTAAACTTGGATACAGTGCCTCGGAAAGTTGAGTATTGATCTGACATATTCTGATGGCGTCGCCGTGATTACTATTCGCAGCGCTAAGATATGGTTTCATACGTGCGGCTGAAAAATTCATCACAATATCTTTTAGCTCATCATCTGTTAGTTTAGGCTGAGGCATTGACAACTCTTCTAATATTCGCTATATTATATTCTGTAGACACCAGAACGTCCTATGTCTCGTACAACCGAGTTATGATCCTGGTGTAAAGAAATTTAATTTTGATTGCGTTTTTAAAGAAACCCCCTAAACTTTATATGTTTAGGGGGTTTTGTTATATGACAAAATTATTAATGTTTAGTTATTTACTGTAAAATTAGTGTACATAAAGCTTTGAAAATATTCAGTAAAATAACTTAAAAGTTTGCTTTTCCAAGCCTCTGTATCTGTATCTCTAGTTTTAGCTAAAACGCGATCGCTCTTAAATCCATCCAGAACAGAGGTGCTTGAAAGGTAGATTAGAAGCTGATTTCAGCAGATTGTGTTCCCATGACTATGATATAATTGCATGAGAGCAATTGTTCAAAATTTCAGTTAATAGTTTTTTGTAGCGAGTGAACAACGAACATTGCTGTAAAGATTTAAGTCTGTTCTCAAAATGAATTCATACACTGAAACAGAATTCTTTATTGGTGCTATTCCGTACCAAATGTACGTTCAATATTACCGGCCGAGTCAAGACCAAAATTCAGTTCCTATTGTGTTTTTGCATGGCGCCTTTCATACAGGTACTTGCTTTGTCAAAACACCCGATAATCGCCAAGGTTGGGCAGCATATCTGGTAGAAAAAGGCTACCCAACCTATATTGTTGACTGGCCAGGGCATGGTCGGTCGGGCTTTGTTCCAGACTTCCCGGTGATGTCATATCAACGGGTAATCAATGCTACAGTGGCGCTACTCCAACAGATTGGCCCGGCTGTGATTCTTACCCACAGTATGTCTGGTGTCGTTGGTTGGCAGACGGCACAAACTCATCCCAAACTTGTTAAAGCTATTATAGGCATTGCACCAAGTCCACCAGCCAATCTATTACCAATTATCACAAAAAACTCTTCTTTGGCTTTTCCCGAAGATCGTCCACGTATCCAGTCGCGTGAAAATACTAAAAAGTATTTCACCAATTCAGATACTTTTCCGCAACAGGCATTTGAGAATTACTTTTGCAGTTTGGTCGCTGAGAGTGCGCGGATGAGCAACGAATGCAGAAATGTTGAAGGACGAGGGCTTTATATTTGCGACCCTCAGATACTATTTGATATTCCCATATGTGTGATTACGGGCGACCAAGACCCGCGCCATCCTCGTGAGACAGATGCAGAAACTGCAAAATACTTTCGGGGTGATTTTATTTGGCTTCCTGAAGTTGGACTCCCTGGCCACGGTCATCTCCCGGATTTCTCACGAGCGAGAAAAAAACATCTGGATTAGCCAAACTTAGGATAAATTAATTGATACATTGTTAAATTAAGCGTAGATTAAAATAATTCAGCAGTAAAAAC
>NZ_JABXKP010000103.1 GCF_017114985.1 Nostoc sp. JL33
TTGGATGGTTTACCCACTGCTGTTACTATATTGCACCCAACTGAGAACCGCTATAAAGTTGTTGTATCCGACTGATTCGAGCGATCGCACACTCAACCCCACAATCACCCCTAAAGACAGCAAATACCGCACAATTGGGCATCAGATCAAAAATATGGTATAATCCATAAATACACTCAAGCAGTGATTAACAAATCAACCACTAAAAAGGTCATAACTAATAACAATTCGTTAATGATCAAATAAAGAAAAATACTCACCAATTATTATAGATAGAAACAATAAGCCACTAGTAGGGCTTGGCATAAATTCAGCTATTATTTCAATTAGCCAGACAAGTTGCTCAGAGGAACTTGTTAAAGGTAGGCAGACTTTCGCCACAGTGTACTATTTTGAAATTCTGTCCAGATATCTAGATAAGCTACTATTTTTCTCATTTAACAAGAATATCGCACAGATAACAAGAATATCCCACAGAAAGTCACAGGCAATTACAGTCAAGAATAGGCATACTGAAAAGAGGGAGAAAACTTTAGACGACTCCCTCCCAAGTCGGCGTGAAGGTGATTAAGCAACAATGAGACGTAAACCCACTGGTAAATCGGCTACTACTTCTAAACCCTCTATTTTCCAATCCCCGATGTTTAACCTCTTCACCATCGCAATTATGGGAGGGGTATTGATTTTGGGTATTGGCATTGGGATTGCTTTTAGTTCTACAACCACGTTAGCCCCATCAAATGTGGCTTCCCGTGAATTCATTGACACCAAAGCACCGAACCCGGAAATTTGTGTGCAGTACGGAGCCAGCGCGATGGTGATGGACGCTAGACTGTTCGTCACTCTCAACCCATTCAATGTCTATGTTGCCCAGCCCAGTATGCGTCCCGGATGCGTGATCCGACAAAATAACTGGGCGCTTTTAGAGCAACGTAAGTTGGTGACATCTGATCAGGTAAATGAGTGCAAAAATCGCCTGAACACCTTTGGCTTCACAGGTAACTTGGACAGTGACAAACCTGATATTAGATGCATATATCAGAATGAAGCTGCTCAAAACTTATTTACGGCTCAACCAGGAGCAGTTGGAACACCTCAAGAAACGGACAGATTTTAGATTTGGGCATGGGGCAATTCAATTTTAGATTTTGGTGAAGCAGCGCGGTCTTCTCCCAAAGGGAGAGGCTAGCGCCTGCCGTAGGATGCCCGAAGGGCTGTAGGGGGTTTCCCCCATGAGCGACTGCACCAAGCCGTTCGCGCAGCGTCTCCCCAACTCTTGGAGACGCTACGCGAAGGGAGAAGGGATTGACAATTTTGGATTAAATTTCAATTCTAAAATCTAAAATCTAAAATCTAAAATTCTTACTCCCCTGCTCCTTATTCGTACTCATCACGTATAATAGTTAAACCTAAAGCTTTGTAGGCACTGAGCATATTATTAGATACTGTAGGTGCAGTTACTAGATAAGTTAGGGCACGAATGGACTCCACTAGATAAGGAGCAGCCGTGTCTAATTTTTCTGCTGTCACTAATCCTACTACCTCAGCCGATCCAGCAATCATCGCTCGTTTGACGTGGGCTTCGTCTAGGTTAGGTACACTAATTCCAATCTCTGGATGCAAACTGCAAACCCCCAACATGCACAAATCTGCACGAATCATCCGTAATGTCTCAATCGTGACAGTACCCACGTTTACCAAGGCTTTTTTGTAGAGTTGTCCACCTAACATCACAACCTCTATATGGGGATGTTCTGCTAAGGCAACGGCGATTGGCGGACTATTTGTGATCACTGTTGCTTGCAAATCTAGGGGCAAATGACGGGTTACTTGGAGAGTTGTCGTACCTCCATCTAAAATCACCACCTGTCCTGTACATACTAATTTTGCTGCTGTACGAGCGATCGCTTCCTTTTCTTTTGGCGCTTGCTTTTGGCGATCGGCATAACTGGCGATCGCTGGAGATTTGAGGAGCGCTCCCCCATGAACGCGTTGCAATAGTCCAACTTCTGCTAGTTCTCGCAAGTCCCGCCGAATCGTATCTTCAGAAACCTTGAGAACAGCACTAAGTTCTGTTGAAAGTACCTTTTTATCACGACGCAGAATTTCTAAAATGAATTGTCGTCGTTCAGCAGTTAACATAATTTATTTTCCTGAAATTGCGTTTTTGAGCTTGAAATTGCACGTTTGTGAGTTTATACTTATTGATATGCAAATCTTTGTACGGCAATCCGTAACTTCAATTGAATTCAAGCACATTCATGCACTGTTGAATGTGTTGATTTTGTCCATTGAAGTCTAGATGGTTTGACAATGGTTGCTAGTGGTTGACTTTAGCTTGGGAAATGCTTGAATAATTGTTGCCCAATCTGGGTTTTAACAATTTTTTTTTGTAGTGCGCTCATGCGTCCCGCCTGTTCAAATTGCTTTTTATTCAATAAATAAGCCATGACTATTATTAATTCCCAATTTCCAATTGATCTCGGTGCTTACAAACCTTTAGGACTCAATCCAGCAAATTCGAGCCTCACAGATGAACAGCGAGAGACTCTAAAAGCGAATATTCAACTCTGCCGAGATGCGATCGTCTTTTTTACCGCGACTGGCGCTGCTAGCGGAGTGGGCGGTCATACTGGTGGGCCTTATGATACAGTGCCAGAGGTAATGATTCTCGATGCCTTTTTCCGGGGAGCATCGGAGCAATTTGTACCGATTTTCTTTGATGAAGCAGGACATCGAGTTGCCACTCAATATCTGATGGCAACATTGCATGGTGACTTACCTGCCGAGCAACTTTTACGTTATCGGCAAGCACATTCCAATTTACCGGGACACCCCGAACTAAAACTAACTCCTGGTGTGAAATTTAGTTCTGGCCGCCTGGGTCATATTTGGCCTTACATCAATGGTGTGGCAATGGCGAATCCAGGCAAGGCTGTTTTCTGTCTCGGTTCTGATGGCTCTCAGCAAGAAGGTAACGATGCTGAAGCTGCTCGTTTGGCTGTTGCTCAATATCTCAACGTCAAGCTGATCATTGATGACAATGATGTAACGATCGCTGGACATCCTTCTAAATATTTACCTGGTTTTAGTGTCGCCAAAACCTTAGAAGGTCACGGGTTGAAAGTACTTCAGGGAGATGGGGAAGACTTAGACGATTTATACCGTCGGATGAGCGAAGCCGTGAATACTCCCGGAGCGATCGCTCTGATTAATAAACGCCCAATGTGTCCTGGTATTGAAGGCTTAGAAGGTTCCATTCATGGTCATGATGTAATTTCTGTAGATTTAGCAGTTAAGTATCTAGAATCTCGCGGACAAACTGCGGCTATCGAATACCTTAAAAGTATTGAGAAACCCAAGCAAACATATACATTTCTGGGTAGCAGTGACAAATGGGGCGCTAACCGCAATGTGTTTGGTGAAGCCGTGGTGGGTGTCCTCAGTCGCATGAGTGAGGCGGAGCGTAAAGAAAAAGTCATGGTCATTGATAGCGACCTAGAAGGCTCCTGCGGTTTGAAGAAAATTCATGAAACATACCCAGAAATATTTATTTCCTCCGGGATTATGGAACGGAGCAACTTCTCTGCTGCGGCTGGATTCGGGATGGACAAGGGCAAGCAAGGTATTTTTGCGACCTTCAGCGCCTTCTTAGAAATGTGTATCTCAGAAATCACGATGGCACGGCTGAACTATTCCAATGTTCTGTGTCATTTTTCCCATGCGGGTATAGATGACATGGCAGATAACAGCTGCCACTTTGGTTTGAACAATATGTTTGCCGACAATGGCTTGGATGATGGCTACCCAACACAGTTGTACTTCCCGGCAGATAATAATCAAATGACAGCTTGTGTAGAAGCTGTGTTTTTTGAGCCTGGACTGCGGTTTATTTTCTCCACCCGTTCCAAAGTGCCCAACATTAAGGACAGCAACGGCAATGACTTCTTTGGAAATGGCTACAAATTTGTTCCTGGTAAAGATGAGGTTATACGAGAAGGGACACAAGGCTACATCATCAGTTTTGGCGATGCTCTCTACCGTACCGTTGATGCTGTAGAGCGTCTTAAGCAAGAAGGGTTAGACGTTGGTTTGATTAACAAAACAACTTTAAACACCATTGATGAAGAAATAATTACCAAAGTTGGTAACGCTCCTTTTGTGCTTGTAGTAGAACCCTTCAACCGTCGGACAGGCTTAGGCAGTCGTTTCGGTTCTTGGCTACTAGAGCGGGGGTTGACTCCCAAATATGCCCATCTTGGAACTCATAAAGAAGGTTGCGGTGGTTTGTGGGAACAGTACCCATATCAAGGTATCGATCCAGTGAGCATTATCAAGAAGGTGAAAGAGTTAGTTGGAGGAAAGTAATATCATTTTGCTTTCATCAAGCTACATATAGCGGTTATTGGTTGAGTCCAATACAGACCTAACAAGAACAGCCCCTTCCCTTGTAGGGAAGGGGAGTAAGATTTAAAGCTACCGTGTATACGTAACGTAGGGTGTGCAATGGCATTGTCAGCCGATGCAATGGCATTGTCAGCCGATGCAATGCCATTGTTAGTCGATGCAATGCCATTGTTAGTCGATGCAATGCCATTGTCAGTCGATGCAATGGCATTGTCAGTCGATGCAATGGCATTGTTAGTCGATGCAATGGCATTGTCAGTCGATGCAATGGCATTGCAGGTCAAGAAACTTGTGTGTACACCGTAGCTCCTTTTAGGAGGCACAACATTATTAGGGCATGGCGCATAGCGGATGAGGCATTGATTCGATTTTCCATGCCCAATCCCCAATGCCCCATGCCCTATTTGAATTTAGTTTTGGGTAAAGGTTGACCAAACTCGATCACCTGGGGATCGGGAACATTGGGGACTGTTGGAACTGGAAAGTCAGACCGAACAAAAGGAGGAACGCTATTCAAATTACCTGATTGATTTGGGAAAGTAGCAGGGGGAAGAATTGAATCAATTTGTTGAGAGGGTGTATTCGGAGTTAGGGGAGGTACAGTGACAAAAGGCTGTCCTGAGTTAGTAGTAATTGTTGGGGGTAGTTCATTGGATGGAGGCGGAACTGTGAGTAAGGGTAGTTGTGGGTTAGTAGTTACGGGTAGATTACTAGGCGGCTTTTGGAGTGTTTGAGGTTGTTTCTTGGGTGAATGTGGGGAGTTTCCTGGTTTCACGGCAGTAGTTTTACCAGAAATAACCGAACGTAATACCCAGCGAGTGGAGTTTTTTCGGGAAACGGGTTGCAGTTGTACCTGTTTGGGATTTAAAACAGTCCCTGGTGCTAAATCTAGGACAATGCGTGTGGCGTTTGCGTTCAGTTGAGAAACGCGAATGCTTTTGATTGCTCCAGAATAATTTTGTTGCCTGGTAATGTTGCCCAACTTAGTATTCGGTATATCTACAACAAGACGAGGGGGTTGGGCTAGGTAGAAATAACGGGGGGTTGTGCCTGCTGAGAGGGTGATTTCGAGTTGCTGTGTCTTGGGGGAAAAACGCCAATTATCTAGCTTTGCCACTGGTGTAGCAGCAGTAGTGCAAGTTTCGAGGGCGATCGCTGCATAAAAGCCTAATATACTGATGCTAAATAGCTGCTTGCGCCATTGGCAAAATTGCCTAGTCTTTAGTCGCTGATCCATTCTTTTTATTTGCTCCATAAAACCCATACAATGCGCTCACATTGCTGTTTACTTCGCGCTTCCAATTCTCCACTACAGACGCGATTAATCGCGTCTCTCCCCACCCGCAATTCAAGGAGCTTTTTGGGGCACAGCGGTAAATTTCAGAGTTTGTAGGATGCCATTTATGTTTAATTGACCTGTCATACTACCTTTGTCCACAAGTTGCATTTGAATTGTGACTGAGTTTAGAGGATCATTTTGGGGGCGAGGAATATTACAAAGGATTGATCTGCCAACTTTTCCAGATAAATTTAACTGTTTATTTTTGAAGATGCCTGTGAGCGAGTGCTTTTCGTCAATATCGGCGTTGGCAGTTGCCGGTAATACAGAGGCATTCAAGTAAATACCTGATTGCTCAATGTTTAAGGTCAGGGTATCCGATTTTTCACAGTTCGGCAAATTCTCCGCTAGCGTTAGACGATACGCGCCGTTAACTGGAGGAGGAGCCTTGAGATTGTTTTCCCCATAAACGCTGACAGTTCTAAACAACAGTAGCACTGAAATTATTGCTACTCCGTAAAAAGCTAAAGATTTGAAGTTGAAATGATTCATAATCTCAACTCCTCAATGTTGGCTTTTGACTACTAACCTCAGGAAGTACGGAAGCCAGATGAGCGGTGACTTGACTGTAGCGGCGGGTAATCAGCAGGGAGGAGCGACATTGGATGGCTAGTTGATCTATATATCTTCCCAAGGTTTGACGCTCGATACCCCAAGTGCGGCTGGTGCCAGCAATTGTCAGGTCTACACTTGTTGAGGCTTCGACTACAGCTTGGATTGCCTCTGAAGTTTGGACAGTTTTGATTTCTATGCGATCGCGTACACTACTCGGTAATTGCTCCATCATTTTATGTAACTCGTAGCTCAATTCATCCTTGAGGTGATTTTCGGGTAGAACCTGTAAAACCTGTAACATACAAGTTTCATGATTGATTAGCAGTCTGAGCGCCAGTATCAGTGCCAAATCATCATGAATATTTGCCGAATAAGGCACCAACAAGCTTTCTAAGCGATCGCCTCCCTTGTCCACAAACACTGCAACATCCACTGGCGCACTGGTGAGCATTTGACCGACTCTTCCACCTAAGCGATTGCTACTAAAAGCTGGGCGATGCCATCCCACAAGAATTAAATCAACTTGTTTGAGTGCGGCAATCTGTGCTGTTTCTCGTGCGACATTACTGGATATGCGAACGATGGGATGTACATGAGAGCGTATTTCTAACGGTTCGAGAGTATTAATCAGTTCTTCTAGCTGTTGGCGGCGCTGGGCAATTAATCGGTCTGCTTCAACTGGGGTACTTTCAAAGGCATAATCTTCTTCAAATTCAATCAGGCTAAGAGGGTTAACAATCGCGGGATGTCGGAAGTTGAGAGCGATGCTGACTGCCAACTGTACTAAACCTTTTTGGGTACTCGGATTAGCCACTGGTACCAAAATTCGGTAGGGACGAAGATAAGCTTCGCCACCAGTAGCGCTTGTAGCTGTTTCTGCTTCCGACTCCGATTCCACGACATCTAACCTGATCAGCTTCTTCGGATATGTCCATTCCAGCAGTGGTGAGGTCATGAATGTAGTTACCAATGCCATAATTACCAGCATGGTAAATATTAAGGGGGAAATTACCTTTAACTCTAGACCAATGTTTAGCACTATCAGTTCGGTTAAGCCGCGAGTATTCATTAACCAACCGAGTGCCGAAGCTTCCCGTTTATTAATGCCGCTCACACGGGCTGCTACATAGGTGCCAACATATTTGCCTGCGATCGCCACTCCTAAAATCAACGCACACAAAAGCCACAATTCTGGACGGTTGAGTAAGCCAATCTGCGTCCGTAAGCCACTATAGGCAAAAAATATTGGCAGCAAAAAAATCAGGACAAAATCTTCCGTTTTTACTGCCAATTCTCGCACTAAATCTTCATTTTTGGGCATGGCTGCACCCAGTAAAAATGCCCCAAAAATTAAGTGAATACCAATTAGTTCGGTGATTAGTGCTGAGGCCACTACTGCCATATAAATCCCAGCTAGCAGCAATTGGCTCAGGCGTCCCGCACGCAGGTAATGGGTAGCAAGGCGTTTGAGGAACCAACGTCCCGCCGTCAACATCAAGCCGATGTAGACTATGCTGGCGATAATTGTGGGTATGGCACCAGCAAAGTTGCCAGTTCGAGCGACAGCGATCGCTACTGCCAAGAGACACCAAGCTGTCACGTCATCCACTGCTGCACAAGTTAACGCCAACGTTCCTAAACGCGTTCCTTGTAAATTGTTTTCAGTAATGATTCGCGCTAAGACTGGAAAGGCAGTAATCGACATCGCCGCCCCCAAAAACAAGGCGAAAGCGGTAAAGGATACACTTGCATTGGAAACTAGGGGATAAAGTAGCACCGCTAGCAATGTTCCTAAGGAAAACGGCACCAAAATACTTACATGAGAAGTTAAAACTGCTACTTCTAATTGTCCGCTAAGGTATTTTGGATTTAGTTCTAGCCCAATCAGAAACATGAAAAATATTAGTCCCACCTGAGACAAAACATTTAGAAAAGGAAAAGTTTCTGGTGGAAACAAGGTAACTGCTAGATGGGGAGCAACTAAACCAAATAAAGATGGACCGAGCATAATCCCGGCGACAATCTCACCAATTACCAGAGGTTGCTTAATGGAACGGAATGCTAGCCCTACTAGCCTTGAAAGTCCAATAACAATCAGCACCTCAACCAGAACGAGAATAACTATGTGCATGGTTTCCTCACAATTAACTATCTGGTTTCTCTAAGATAATTCTTTAAAAGACTAGAAAATGTCAAGCTTGTTAGATACACCCAAGGTTAATTTGTGTTTTGTTGTCATGTCAATTATTGTTACGATTTAGTTGCAGCCGTGAGACATGAATTTTGATGATTTTAGCTTAAACAGCAGAAGCTCCACACTCACTTCTTAGGAGTGTGGGATGAATGCGCGGGAGTGGGGAGACATGGTAATTAATGTATTCTGGCGTAGTCAGAACAATTAATTATTATGTCGAGCCATGACCCATATTCATTCTGGACTATTTTGATTCTCGATGTATTCTTTAAGCTTTGAAATTGTAACTCCGCCACAGCTTGCGACGAAATAAGATCCGTTCCAAAACGCATCTTTCCAGAAGAACTTTTCTAGATGCTCGGCATATTCTTGGCGTAACCTGCGCGAGGTCACTGATTTAATGTTGTTTACAAGTTTACTAAGTTGCAAATCTGGGTGGTATTGAAACAATAGGTGTACATGATCTTCCTCTCCATTAAACTCCACTAATTTGCAATCCCACTTTTCGAGTAAGTCAATCAAGATGCCTTCTACTCGCTTCAACATTTCTTGAGTAAAGGCTTTGCGTCTATACTTGGTCGTCAAAACCAAGTGAGCTTTTAAGTCACTTACTGACCTACCTTTGGATACAAAATCGTTTTTCATTAAAAATCAAGAACATATGCTATGATTGGTGTAGCCTAAAATTATAACACCCATTCAGTTGATAGGATGAAAGTAACCTACCAGTAACGACTAGAACCGGAATCAAGTCAAAAACTAATTCTTAATGAATGGCTAAGAATTTGTCGGTACTGGTATAACCGCCAATTGGGTGAACGCTTCTCCTGGTGGGAGAATAACCGTCATGCTGCAAATAGTTGTCCAATCTTTGTAACCAGACTACCTGAGTTGCTCGACCGACCTAACTACTACAGTCAAAAACTCCAGCTACCAGTTATCAAAAAAGACTTGAGCATTGTTCAATGGTCAGGTGAATTACTCGATTTTAAAAGTGTAGATTCAACTGTCCTGCAATTGGTTTGCAAGCGAGTTGATAAAGCTTTTGAACGCTTTATAATTGGGGATTCTAGTGGTAAACGTTCTGGTAAACCACGCTTCAAAACTGAGGCGAGTTTCAAAACTATGACGTTTGCAACAGCCAATAACGAATGGATAAAGCTAACTCGCAAAAACTGGCTGTATATTCGTTTGCCCAAATTGGGTATGTTTAAGGTTCGGATGCACCGACCTATACTTGATGGGTTTATCCTTAAACAAGTTAGCATTACTAAAAAGGCTGATGGCTGGTACGCCCAAATAGTCTTGGAGGATATAACCATTCCAAGCCAAACTACCGAACTTATTCCCAGTTGGGTTAACTCAATAGGGATTGATGCTGTGTTGCAAGGTGATAATTATCTTGCAACTTCAGAAGGTGAAAAACTCCCATCTTTAAAACCATTACGCAAGAATCAAGCCAAGCTAGATCGTATTTCTACCAAACGAAATAGACGTAAGCGCGGGTCTAAATCTCGGCGTAAGTTGGCAAAACGTGAAGCTAAACAACATCAAAAAATTGCCAGAAGTCGTAAAGATTTTCAGTACAAAACTGCTCACGAAATTGTGAGAACTGGGAAAAAGTTTTTTTTCTACGAGGATTTGAATCTCAAAGGGCTAACCCGACGCAATAAAACCAAACAGGATGAGAATGGAAGCTATCTTCCCAATGGACAGTCTGCTAAGTCAGGACTGAATAAATCATGGGCTGATGGTGCTTTTGGGCAATTCTTTGAAATATTACAGCGCATAGCCGAAAAAGCTGGTGCTGTAGCAATTTCACAGAAGCCACAATATAGTTCTATGATTCTCAGTTACCGCAATGAGGTTATTTTTACTGATTGCAGTATCAGAGAATATTGGGATGAGCAAAATACTTTGATGGTTGACCGTGATATTAACGCCGCAGTCAACTTGAAAAGACTAGGGTTGGGCATTTTCCCTAGTATAAAACGTCGTAGTGGGAAGATAGACATAGTTGGAACTATGGACGATAGTACCACGAAGGAAATCCTTCATACCCTTAAAAAGGGCTGTTGGAAGCCTACACTTACCGCAAGCGGTAAGTGTAGGAGTATGTCACGAGCTAAATCTAGAAAAACTTCCGAACTAACGATATCAAGAAAATTAGGTAATAGGTAGTCTGTTTGTAGTGGCGCTTATGCGCCACTATAAACAGACTAGCGGTTATAGACACAATCAGGTCAGGACACGATATTACAACCACTCCCCACCCCGGAAACGCCAACGAGGAAAAATAATTCGCATCAGGCTTTGTGAACTAATAAAAACTGCTAGCCACACGACGCTATAGTGCAATAAAAAAGCTGCTGGTGAAAGTTCTTCTTTCGGTAAAGGTATTGGTAAGAAGCCAAACAGTTTGACTCCACAAAATACAAACACAAATTCCCATATGCCGGCTAAGAGTTGATAAGCTGCGGGCCAATCTCTATCCCACCGGAATTTTTGCAGATAGTTATAAAACACATCCCAGCCTAAGCCAAAGATAGTGACATAACCAAGTATCCAAAAATAAACTGAGTTAGCACTAAAACCAATCCAACCAATTGCAAATGGCAAAGATACGAGTAGGCCGACAGTTGCAAGTAATAATAATCGAGTTTGCCAGCGACCAAATAAAGTTGGTGTCATAGGGGCGGGGAGGGCTGAATAATGAACAAGAGAGAAATTAGAGTTTTTATAGATGGATTTTGAAATGGATTTTAGACTCACTTTCATTGAAAATTCAATGTACTTTAACAAACGAGTGTGAGAATCGAACCGCTCCAGGCGCAGAGGACGCACAGGAAGAGGGAGCGATCGCTATTATATGCAGGGTGGTTTTATACAAACAGAGAAAAATTACAATACTTCTGTCAGGCGATCGCAGTTGGGAAGACTAATACAAGTACAGTTTTAGGACTGACAAATAAAAATAATATTTCAATACTTCTTGTGGGGTGGGCGACACGAGCGCCCGTAGCCAAAGGCGGGCTTTCCTGCCCACCCCACAAGATGGATAATTTATTTCTTGGAAATCCCTTACGTCAGTTTGTAAAATGCTGTAAAAATATTAACGAAACAGCAAGATGACATTGAAGATTTGGGCATCCTAAACATCAGGAGTCAAGTTTTTCAGTTTCCCAACCATGCCCACTTCGATGTTTCTTGCCCAATCCTCCGGGATAAAGATTAAAAAGGCATCCCAGGAAGTGCCAGCAAGTAATCCTCAAATACTACCATTATTGGTGGTAACCTCTGGAGGACTGGCTTTAGCGGTGATTGCTTTGATTGTGTATAGTAAGATCCAGATGAATAAGCTGGAGAAAAAACTTAAGTTTGAACAATTCCGCGCGCGAGACTTAGAGAAAAAGTTTAAGCTAGCGCTGGAAACAATTCGCAAAATGGAAACTAATCCCGATTTGGTCAACTCACGGGACTTTAACCTGGATTATCTGCGAATGCGGATGGCAGAGGAGGTGTTTCATTTTGCAATCCTTAATCAAGTGAAGATTCAGATCAAAGAGAAAATTTCTCAAGCCCTGCGCCCAAATCAAGCCCAACTTGGATCAGTCGGAATTGCTAATAGCGTTGGACGGCAAGTAGATGAAATTTTTGATGTAGAGTATGAGACTGGTACTCCGCCGAACTCTGCCAAACGAGTGCTGTTTCGGATTCAAATCCGGTTAACGAAGTTACCGACGCAAGCAACTTCTGCAACTATTAGTCAAATTATTGACTGTATAGAAACTTACCTCAGCCCCATAGAAAATGAAGATACTTGGCAACCAATAATTCAAGGTCGGATTGCTACTATGCAATGGGATCAAAAGGCTAAACCTACGCCTCTACTGGTGCTAGAGCAATCGAATGAAGGCGTGAATGTGACTTTCCGTACTAGTCGCCAATCAAATACCCCAATTCAGCCAAAGCCACCTGGAATGAAAAAATCAGGCTCGACTAGATAATAATTATGGCTGTCATTAGTCATTAGTCATTTGTAGATACAAATGACCAATGACGTAGAAGCTTTGTGCAAGGTAGGACAACCCTTATGAGTCACACAATGAGAGGATTGAAGAATTGAAGAATTGAAGAAAAGAAAAGAGCAATTAAGTCACTTGCTCTGTCATTTAATTTCAGATTTTGCCCAAAGTTGCTCTTGCGGCTGTGGCGCGCTACTTCCTACAACTCTTGGAACCCCCCTTCGGGTGATGCCTCCGGCACGCGCCTTGGGCGAACGGCAGTTCCTCATGGGGGAAACCCCCTTTGAGCGACTGCCTCACCGCAACGGAGTGGCTTGACTTGAGCAAACTTTCCAAGACGGATTAAAGAATTATTCTCGCGTTTAAAGAAAGCTTGCTCTAGACCTTTTTAAATAATGGAACGCAAGAATCTTCTCTTCTTAGGCTCCGCCAACAATTCCATTATCCAAAATTTAAAATCTAAAATTCGGTAAATAGGCTATATTTATTCGCGTCACACCTTAGTTATTGAGTTGTGATTTCTCACTTTGGAATCATGACTGAATAGCTGCATTTGGAGAATTACGGGTTAAAAGTCCATCTTCCATTTCTACGATGCGATCGGCTATGTCTAAAATGCGGTTGTCGTGTGTCACTAATAAGATAGTAGTTCCCTGATTTTTGGCTAGACTCTGCATTATTTCCACAACATCGCGTCCTGATTGTTTGTCTAATGCTGCTGTTGGTTCGTCTGCTAGCACCAAGGGGGGATGATTCACTAAGGCGCGGGCGATCGCAATTCTTTGTTTTTGTCCACCAGAAAGATTGTCTGGGTAGTAATCAACTCGTTCTTCTAGACCAACTGACCCCAGCATGGCTTTTGATTTAGCCACTGCTTCTGTTTTAGAAATATGATCATTCAGTTCTACCGCCATTTGCACATTTTGCTTTGCTGTCAAGAACCCTAGCAAATTGTGAGCTTGGAAAATATAACCAATCTGGCGTCGCATCTGTACCAGTTTGCTTTGACTGACGCCAACAAGTTCTTCACCTAAAAATTTTAAACTTCCCTCTTGTACAGACCGCAAACCACCAATTAAGCTCAATAATGTTGTTTTACCTGAACCTGATGGCCCGGTCATAATTACAATTTCACCAGAATAAATTTCTAGGTTGATGTCAAATAATATCTGTTTTCTCAGTGCGCCTTTGCCATAATAGTGATTGAGATTTTTAATCGCAATTACAGGTTCTTGTTTCATCATAAATTCGTTAGCTATAAGTTAGTAGTTCTGAGATTCAACTGTAGTGCATATCAAAAATTAAGGTTTCTTAATTGTTAATTTTAAACTAGAATTATCAAGAATATGTTTTAATTAATATTGAATTAACTAAAAGATATCTGCTGGATCGGCAGAACGTAATTTTCGGACTGCGATCGCACCAGAAATAATGCACATCATTATAGTCAAAAATAGTACCATTACCGCCCGATCAAAACTCATAAAAACTGGTAGAAGTGTCGCATCTCTGGCACTTTTATACATAAATAAAGAAAAAGTAATTCCCGGAAAATATCCTAAAACTGCTAATAGCAAAGCCTCTTGAAGAATGACTGTCAATAAATAGTTTTGTGTATAGCCGATTGCTTTGAGAGTAGCATACTCAGCTAAGTGATCTGCAACTTCTGTATAAAGGATTTGATAAACAATCACAGTCCCTACAATGAAACCCATGACAGTTCCTAATGTGAAAATAAATCCAATAGCTGTACTATTTGCCCAATAATTTCGCTCAAAATCAATAAATTCTTGCTTAGTTAAAACATTTACCTCGCTAGGTAAGTACTTTCGTAACTCTTGGGCAACAACTTTAGCATCTGCTCCCGGCTTTAATCTAATCAACCCAATATCAATTAATCCTCGCTGACGATTGGGAAATATCCGCAGAAAGTTAAGATCACTCGTAATTAAATTACCATCCGCGCCAAATGATGCACCTAATGTAAATAGTCCCCCTACTTTAATTCGCCGCCTTCGCACTTCTGCTGCTACAGCCTTTCCTTGTTCATAATCAGCAGCAATTGGCCCATATTCCAGCCTAGAAGAACGGTCATATAAAACCACATCTGGCAGTTTAAGTTTATCTAAATTCTCCTGAACTCCAGGTAAATTAACTAGGTTAGTTTCTGGGTTCATTCCAAAGACAAGGATACTACGAGGACGGCCTGTAACGGGATTTTTCCAGATTGTAAAGTCTAAATATATCGGATGTACTGATTGTACTGCGGGTAACTCTAAAGCTTTATATAATCGTCGTTGAGAAAAGCTCCTCATCGCCAGTACAGCGCTAGATTGACTATTGATTAAAACAATATCGCCTTGCAAGCTGCTATGGAATCGAACGTTACTATAATACAGAGCATCCCGGAAGCCGAGTTGCATAAACATTAAAATATCAGCGAAAGCAATTCCTGCCAAAGCCACAGCTAGGCGAGTTTTTTCTCTTGTCAGTTGTAGCCACGACAGAGGTATTTTTTGATTCATTTTCTAGGCATCCAAGCACAGTTAAGATAATTCGGAATGGGCTACGCTAACGGAATTCGTAATTCGTAATTAAGAACATTTACAATCCAAAATATCAAATCATAAATTTGGATGACTGCTCACCTATAACTTAACTAGTTATTAATTTCGACAACAACTTTAGCGTAAGTTAAACCAGAAACTTTCTGGCTATCTGCTGGAGGGAGAGCAATTTTAACTTCTACGACTCTGGCATCCACATCTGCTGCTGGATCTGTATTCAGCACATCTTTTTTACCAATTTTTCTGCCAATTTCAGTGACAGTTCCCTTTAATTCGCCGCTAAATGCTTCATTATCGCTAGTGACAGTGGCGTTTTGACCAATACGCACTTTACCAATACTGTCTTCGGGGACTTCAGCAATCACAAACATTTGGCTGGTTTGGCCAATTTCAGCAATACCATTTGCACCGATCGCTTCGCCTGACTTGCTGTAAACCTTTAAAATCTCTCCAGCGATTGGTGCTTGAACGTAGCTCAATCTCAGTTCTGCTTCGGCTTTTCTGACATTTGCGATCGCATTACTAACTTGGGCTTGCGCTACTTGCACATCGGTAGGACTAACGTCTAAAATTCTGCTCAGTTTGGCCTTTTCTTCATCGATTTGTCTTTGCAAAGTTGCTACAGTTTTATCACGGTTAACTTTGGCTTCGATTAGCTGCTGTTGCAAAGTTGCTAAATTTTGTATTTGGGTAGCTCTGGCTTCGGCAAGTTGCTGTCGTAGAGTTGCCAATGTCTGTTTCAAGGTAGCTTGGCTTTCAGTAACCTGCTGACTAGAAGTTACTGCACTCAAGCGTCTTCTGTCCCGCTCTTGCTGAGAAATCGCACCTTCTCGGTATAAATAATCATAGCGTCCAGCATCGACTTGGGCATTACGCTGTTCGGCTTGGACACGTCCAACTGTCGCTCTTAGGACATCTCTTTGCCCACTAAGTTCAGCTTCTAGGCGATTCACTGTTGCTTGTTGGACGAGTTTATCCCCACTTAACTGAGCGGCAATCCGCGCGATCGTTGCTTGCCCTGCATTCCTTTCCCCAATTAACTGCGCTTGTAGCCGAGCAATAACTGCTCTTTGGGCTTGAATATCTCTTGGAGATCCGGCTCTGACTTGCGCTAAATTCGCACGGGATTCTTGGACTTTAGCTTTTGCCTCTTCTAGTCCGGCTATTTGGGTATCGCGGTTGTCCAAAATTGCCACAATTTGACCTTGCTTTACCTGTTCACCTTCTTTCACCAGAAGTTGCTGAATTCGTGACGATGGTGCTAATCCTGAGGATGGGGCGGATAATTTAACAACTTCGCCTCGCGGTTCCAAACGCCCTACAGCACTAATGCTATTGCTAGATGGCATTATCGGTGCGGATGTAGTTAGTTTTCTCAACTGCTCGATTTTGGCTGTACCTAGTATGCCAGCAGCGATTACTACTGGCACAGCTACAGCGATACCCCACCAAATCTTAGGTTGTTCATGATTAAGTGGCTGCTCACTTGGCTTTGGCTTTTCAGTCACCCTTGACATAATATGTTGCCCGTTTACCTGAATTGTGCTGATGGAAGTAAAAATAAAAGGGTTTTTAATCAACAGCCAGCCGCTTAGGACAAACAACAGTGGTTTAAAGCTGGGTATAGCTTAAAATCCATTGTGTGATCAACGCTCAACACTATGGCTTTGCAAAATGGTGTTTTCTATAGCGATGCCTACGACGGGCTATGACGCTCGTTCG
This sequence comes from Nostoc sp. JL33, assembly GCF_017114985.1. GTDB lineage: Bacteria > Cyanobacteriota > Cyanobacteriia > Cyanobacteriales > Nostocaceae > Nostoc. The sequence goes on from NZ_JABXKP010000103.1 coordinate 16,810, forward strand.
CTCTTAGCGTCTCCCCTTCTCCCAAAGGGAGAGGCTAGCGCCTGCCGTAGGATGCCCGCAGGGCTGTAGGGAGATGACTCGCTACCACTTCGCTTACGGTGACGCTCGTACCCTGCTTTAAACCGCTACGCGTCTATGTATGCAATAGACTGACCTGACTTACATTCCTCTCTCCTTTTAGGAGAGAGGCTTTGAGGTTTACTCTTCTTCCTTTGCAGAGAAGGGCTGTTCTTGTTAGGTCTGTATTGAAACTGAGAAGTTGCTATAGTAGCTGGCTATTCAATAACTGTGAAGTATTTATTTATTATTGAGACATGCGTGCTGCATCTACGCCCGTCGTAGACATCGCAATTAGCAGAATTCACAAGCAGTATGAATCTAGATGTAGAAACGTGATATATAGCCTCTCTACACAAAATTCCAAATTGGTATGATGCGGTACTGTACTGCTACATTCAGTACGGCTACAGTTAGTCACAAAATTGAAAAGAAACATCAAAAATAGACTGTTGCCTTTGCTGGATACAATCTTGCTACAAAAGTTAGTCTTCCTTAAGTGAATCAACGATTAACTAGCTAAAAATTATCTGTCAAGTTGAGCATTTCTAACATCATTTCCTTAACTTTCTGGTCAATGAGTTAGCTGTCTCTAGTTGCTTGTACCCACCAAGACAACAAACCATTTTGTGATATTCGCTTCAAAGACCTTACTAATCTTCCTGTTGCTGTTTTGGGACTCCATTAAACTCTCGTTGAATGAATTCTACATTTATCCGTTACGCGAAAAGGTAACAGAGCCTACAGATTAGGAACTGTGAGTCTCGCAAACCAATCAAAGGTGAACCCCCTAGCATTATTACCGCATAAAGGTGGGATAGCTGTCCTAGACTAGAAGTAGGTTGAATTGGCTCGATATTTAACAACACTATCATTATCTATGAAAGCAATTGAAACCACAGCGACAATTAATGAAAGTGGACAACTTACGCAGGGTAAATCGCTGGGATTCATCAAACCACAGCGCGTTCGTGTTATCGTCTTACTTTCCGAAGATAACGAAACTGATCCTGATTAAACACCTACTGAAATTGTTATTGAAGGTATTCGTCAAGGTTTACACGAGGCTTTAACTGGACAAACTATTCCCCTCTCACAAATGTGGTCAGGCATCGATGCAGAGTGAACCATCGCCAATCCAGATTGCTCTTACACCTCGTTTCAAAAGGGATCGTTAAATTCGTACCGATCTCCAACCCTTAACCCTTGCAACTTCAAGCAGGTGAAATCCTTGGTAATAGAATTGCTGGAGTTAAATATCAGGTTTTCAAAGTTCATCTGCCATGCTTAGACTATGATCGTTTTTGAATATGACGAAAACAAAAGCCAATCTAATCTTGCTAAACATGGGATTGACTTTATTGAAGCTCAAAAATTATGGAATGACCCCAACCTGCTAGAAATTCCCGCCAGAACCCAAGATGAGCTAAGGTTTTTAGTTATTGCTAAAATAAATGACAAATATTGGTCAGGAATTATCACTTACCGCGCTCAAAATATTCGGATCATATCCGCCCGCCGATCACGCACAGAAGAGATTTCCCTCTATGAAAGCTAAGGAATTTGACCAAAAATTTGACGACGGTGAAGACATCACCCAAATGCTTGACCTGTCGCAAGCCAAGCGACCCCTCTCTACTCAAAAAAGACTCAGCATTGACCTACCCATCTGGATGATTGAATTAATCGATCAAGAAGCCAGTCGCTTGGGAGTAACGCCCCAGACAATCATCCAAACCTGCGTAGCTGAACATTTAGCGGTCAACAACCCCTCGTGAACGAAGCCGAAACTATCAGGTTAAGCGAAGCCGAAACCCGCGCCTAACTAATCGAACCCGCACTTAAAGCCGCAGGCTGGGGTATCATCGAAGGCAGTCGCATCCGCCGTGAAGTTATCGCCCCTGGTCGCTTAATTTGGCAGATCGAATAAAACTGTAGTCATGTAATTTTCTGCCCAAGCTGGGCCAAAGGCTTTTTCTAGTACGCGGCGGGTTTTATCGTTTTGCTGCTGTTTGGTACAGTAGTTGTGTTGTCCGGCGAGATTTTCTGTGAGTTGTTCAGCTGAAACAGGATGTGAGGCGATCGCTTGGGTACAATGAATGTCTAAAAATTCTCGCACCCGCGAGAGAAATATTGTTTCTTCTTCTGGGGAACTGGGGCGCACAAAGATGCAAAAATCCGAAAAAATATCTCCCCATTCAGGTAATTCACGAGGTTGGGAAAAGTTAAGCACTGTTAGCTGTGTCAGTGCAGAAGTATAAGATTCTGGTAAAATACGCTCTAATTGGATCGGAGAAAGGTCTGCGATCGCTGCACTAATTTGACCTCTACCCCCAACTAAATCGCAACCAAACATTGGCAGGCTGTATTCTGGACGGGGAAACATCACGCAGTGCAAAATATCCAGCATATTTCCGATTTTTGCCAGTTCCAAGTGCATTTTCCGAAACTGGGGCGTTTGATAGCAGCGATTTTCAATCGTCAGTTTTTCGCCTTCTAGTCTACCTTCCACATACCCCAACTCATCAGGCAAATGGTAGGGCGATAAATCTAGGTGCTGATGCCAAGCTGCCTCAATACAATCAGCTAGCTGACGAATTAGGGGATGTTGTTGCTCACGCAGCGAGGGCATAGAAGTAAATGACATATTCTAGTTGGGAATGCGATCTACTGGCCAGTCTACAACCTGTCGGGCCACACCTGTTATGGACTGCAATATAAGCAAACACTTGCACCCAGCCAACGTAAATTTATAAGACAGATGCTTCTCAGAAAGATTATTTATTTTGTAGTCTAGGTTACAGAAATAATTTTAGATTAGTCCATTCGTGAAGGCTAATAGAAAGCTATGAAACTAGATTCTCATAGACCAGATTTTGCTGTGCAAGCAAGAAGGCATAATCTCAAAGGTTTGCAGCAGTTAAGAGCTTCTACTTGGGTAAGGCTTTTGCTACTACCCAACCCTTTTAGTTTTGACGAAGCACTTTTATTATGTCCAATTTCAGCAGATGAGTGGCTAACCTGGGTTCCAGATCATGGAGAGGCAATACTCAATATTAGACAATTTAGTTATTAGTCATTAGTCATTAACTTTGGACAAAGGACAAACGACTATTGCCACAAATCAGTGACATCGTATCCTAATTCCCCTAGCATGTGCCGCAGTAGGGGTAAACTCAGTCCAATTACATTGCTGTGACAGCCTTCAATTTTTTCCACGAAGAAACTACCAAAACCCTCAATAGCAAAGGCACCAGCACACTTGAGGGGTTCACCTGTGGCAACATAGGATTTAATTGCCTTCTCGCTCATTTGAGCAAAGTAAACTCTTGTAACTTGAGACTTGACTAAAGTACGGTTTTGGTTTAAGTCAATTAAGGCATGACCTGTGTACAAGTCGCCAAAGTTACCTTGCATTATCTGCCACCGGGCGATCGCCTCAGAGAAGTCTGCTGGTTTGCCGTAAATTTCACCATTGATGGACAAAACTGAATCACAACCTATAATCAAAGCCGATTCAAACTGCGGGGCTACAGTTTCCGCCTTATATTGGGCAAGAGTTTTGACCAATTCTGCTGGTTCACTTAGTTCAATTTGCGACTCATCAAAGTCACTGGGTTTAACTATCGGTTCAATACCAACAGTTTGCAACAAGCGGCGACGGGCTGGGGAAGCGGAGGCAAGTACAAAAGGTGGAATTTTCATGAGATTTCTGACAAACTTGGTAATTACGCATTGGGCATTGGGCACTGGGCATTGGCCAAACAGGGCATTGCTTATTTCTCTTCATCTCCCTCATCTCCCTCACTCCCTCACTCCCCACTACCCACTCCCTCACTCCCCACTACCCACTCCCCAATTAATAAACAGAAAAAGAATTGACAACCTCATCAATCATTCGTTTAACTCTCTGCCAGCGTTTTTCAGGAATTGAGGCGTTAAAAGTAAAAAGTTTACCACGGCTAACAGCGACGCTGGCGATGTTGTGTCGTTGCTGTTGATTGGGGAGTTTAACCTCATACTCTAAAAGGTAGTATATTTTACCGTCTACTTCTCGCTGTGCGGCATTGACTAATTCAGCTGAACGACCAGAGTCAGGAGGTGCCAGAGCAGCTTTTCCTAATTTATATCCTACTTCTGTTGGGGTTCCCAATTCTGACAAAGTTTTGCCTTCTGGAACTGGGCTAATCACAACCGAAACATTTTCAGACACCTCAATCAAATCGTGGAAAACCACATCTGGCCCGTTGGCAACTTTAACTTGCAGCCAGCCGTTAGGATATAAAAACTGATAGCCATCACTAGTATCTACAAAGCTTTTGAGTCCAGCCGCAGCCGCTACACCAGAATTGCTCAGACTGAAGCTCAACACCAATAGCAAAATTAATATAATTCGTTTCCACATTTTTACAGATTCCTTTGGGCTGGAGACAACACCAAGCTTGCATCATTTCTCGTTATTATTCTCCCACCAACCGGGACGCTTCGGATGACGCATTATATGGTGAGGGATCAATCCTCAAATGTCGTTGAATGAGGCAGGAGGAGCAAATCATGTTTTTATTTGAAGAGAGGATGATTTGGAGGTACTGAACTTTTGTAAAGTTGCAGCCCTACCCGCCTCGGAATGAATTCCAAGGCTAATAGCTCAAGTCAGCTCAAGCTGACTGGAAGATTTTTAACGATTGTGGGAATACTAGACATAGTAAATTCCATCAAAAACATCACGTACATGGCTCTGTGGCGACTTTATTATCATCTTGTTTGGGCGACAAAAGAGCGAGAGCCACTAATTACCCCTGAACGCGAAACCCAACTTTATAGTTACATCATCGGCAAAGCCAATGCACTTGGTAGCATTATCCATGCTGTGGGCGGAATAGAAAACCACATCCATTTAGTAGCTTCTATTCCACCGAGACTTTCTATCTCTGATTTTGTCCAAAATCTTAAAAGCAGTAGCGCTCATCATCTCAATCATCTCTCGCCCTCCCAAGATTTGTTTGGCTGGCAACGCGGATATGGCGTTTTTTCAATGGGAAGCAAACAACTTGAGCAAGCTGTCGTGTATGTAGAGAATCAGAAAGCGCATCATTCCAATGGGACTATGATTTTGTCTTTGGAACAGCATAATCATGAAGATGAAGGGCCAAAACTCACGCAGCTAAACCAATGAATTCCATTAATCTTTAAGTTCATTGAACCGTAGTCAGCTTAAGCTGACTTCAGGTATAAGCCTGGTGAATTCATTCTGAGGCGGACTTGTGGTCAAGCCAATATTCCGCAATTATTCAAATACGTAATTTCCAATCTCCCGCCTGAACTATTACCCGCCATAGGTTAGAAACCTACGGCTAATAGCGAAAGTCATCTCAAAGATGACTAAAGAAAAGAAAAGTTAAAGAAATAAGGGGCTTATCAGAACACAAAAAACCCCGACTTGATAGCCGAGGTAGATGGGAGAAGTCCAAATGTCGATGAGATATAGCGATACCGAAATCTGCTTTTCTTAGCTAACACCAGTTGGATAGTTAAGTTTAGGCTTTGCTAAGTTATGTAAATAAATTTAACAAAAATATTACAAATAGTCAATTAGACTTGACAAAAAAAGACTGATGTATTCCATAAAAGCTACTTGTCAGGGAAAGTATGGAATTATTTTTGGAGGTGTAGTAAGTGAAGTAGGGAAAATAAAACGGGTTACTGGCTAAGATAGTGACATGAAAATGAGAACTGATGTGCTTTGAGGAGTGGAAAAACTGAGCGATTAGCTGCATAAATCAGGGTAGCCGGAATTAAGCCAGAGATTTTATAAGCTAGCTACTAGATCACCAAAGTCTTTACAATTCCTTTGTTAGCTCAAAAAGTATTTCTCGACCTATGACGAATCAAGCTCCTATCCCGGTTATTGTCAACGGTGCTGCTGGTAAAATGGGACGTGAGGTGATTAAGGCGGTGGCGCAAGCGCCAGACTTAAACCTAGTGGGTGCAATTGACCACAGTCTTGAACATCAAGATAAAGACGCTGGAGAGTTGGCGGGTTTAAGCGAACCCCTGGAAGTGCCGATTACCAATCAATTAGAACCGATGTTGGGATATGTGGCTGGCGACAGACAGTCTCCTCCAGGGGTGATTGTAGACTTTACCCATCCCGATTCAGTTTATGACAATATTCGCAGTGCGATCGCCTACGGAATTCGTCCTGTAGTTGGCACCACTGGGTTAAGTCCAGAACAAATTCAAGACTTGGCAGATTTTGCCGACAAAGCTAGCACTGGTTGTCTAATTATTCCTAATTTTTCCATTGGGATGGTGCTGTTGCAACAAGCTGCGATCGCAGCCTCCAAATATTTTGACCATGTGGAAATTATCGAACTGCATCATAATCAAAAAGCTGATGCTCCCAGTGGTACTGCCATTCAAACGGCGCAGTTATTAGGAGAATTGGGTAAAACTTTTAACCCTGCTGTTGTAGAAGAAACGGAGAAATTACCAGGAGCTAGAGGCAGTATAGCAGATGAAGGGATTAGAATTCATAGCGTGCGCTTGCCAGGATTGATTGCCCATCAGGAAGTTATTTTTGGCGCAGCAGGACAGATTTATACTTTACGACATGATACGAGCGATCGCGCTTGCTATATGCCAGGAGTGCTACTAGCAATTCGCAAAGTCTTAGCGCTAAAGTCGTTAGTATATGGATTAGAAAAGATACTTTAAACTTTAAACACACTATTGGGCATTCATCACTCAGCACTCATGTTAGTACCACTGACTCGCCAAAAATTTGAACAAGTTGTCCCCCTAATTGCCACTGGTTTGCAGTACAAGTACTACTGGGGGAAGTTCTCAAATTTTTTGCAACGGCTGTTAATTTCTGTAGTTGCCGTAGTTGCTATTTTGTTGGTGACATTCGTTTTCAAACTTGAGTTTGCTTCAATAGTATTTGTGCTAGGGGTAGTGAGCGCTTTTTTTTGGCTGTGGTATCCAGTCTTTCAAGCAAGTATGCGGAATTTGCAATGCCGCCGTTATAAGTATGGCGGCTTTTTCCGTGGTCAAGTGCTAGATTGGTGGATCACAGACCAGTTGATGGGTAAAACCGAAACAGTCAACAACAAAGGCGAATTGGTAATTGTAGAAAACCGAGAAAAACAGATTAACCTAGAGGTGGGTGATGACACAGGATTTAGCATTCAATTTGTAGCACCATTACGTTCTGCCCACAAAGTTATTACTCGCGGGCAAATTGCAGAAATGGTAGTGATGTCAAATCGCGCAGATTTGAGCAGTATTGAAGAATTCAGCGATATATACTTTCCCAATCGTGACCTCTGGGTGAGCGATTATCCTTATCTGCGGCGGGATTTCTTTAACGACATCGGTCGCCGCTTGCGTGAAGACCAACAACAAAAGCCCCGTCGGCGGCGTCGTAGAGTAGAGGATTGAAGAACAAGTCAGACAATTTTGGATTTTGGATTTTAGATTTTAGATTGAAAAGAGCAATCAAGTCACTTGCTCTGTCATTTAATCTTAGATTTTGCCCAAAGTTGCTCTTGCGGCTCTGCCGCGCCACTTCCTATAACGGGGGGAACCCCCGCAACGGAGTGGCTTGACTTGAGCAAACTTTCCAAGACGGATTAAAGAATTATTCTCGCGTTTAAATTCGGGGGTTTCTCTACGAGACGCTACGCGAACAGACCTTTTTAAATAATGGAACGCAAGAATCTTCTCTACGAGAGGCTTCGCCAACAATCCAAAATCCAAAATTTAAAATCTAAAATTCGGTGAAGCAGGCAGAGGAGGATGTAATCAGTATGGGCTTCTCTTTCCTGCCCTATACTTCCTGCCTTCTTGCTAACGAGAACATCCCACTTTGATGAGTTTCCCTTGCAAACCATAAGTCACTGTCCCACAAACAAAACCTGCGGACTTAGACTCTAGATAAGTCTCCGTTGGCGGATTTTGTTTATCTAGCCGCAATTTCCAATCGCCAGATATTTTTTCTAGGGTGGGATGCTTACTTAAAAACTGTGAGTCTGCAACAATATCGTGAGGGCCCTTAACACTTATTTTAGAAGTATTCAGGTAGATATTATAATCATAAATAACGTTTTGATTTTTAATATTAATATTAATATCTTTTCCAGGGAAAGCATAGAGAATGTTATTTAAAATTTTCACATCAGATGACGTATGAGCATATATTTGTGCGCCTTTAATTTCTGGACTCTGATTATTTAAAACAGCAGTGTTATTTAGAATATCAACATGATCGCTAAAAAATGCATGAATACCTGATCCACCATTATTAAATGTCAGATTATTTTTAACTAAAGTACGCCCTTTGTATGCACCCAATTTTGGGTTATTATCATTCCTTGAACTATCAATAATAATGCCATTACCGTCTGTGATCTTTCCGACTGCAATCCAAGGGATGTACATGCGATTGTTGTAGCTCTTGTTGTTGGTCACCAACATCTTGTATCCCTGGTTGTTGTCAAAATTCCAATTGCTCAACATCGAAATGCCACTATTACCATAGATTGAGTACCAGGCATTATTGAACACCACGTTATTATCTACTGTCACATAGTCCGATTGGATTACTGAAATACCTCCTCCTCCACAGTCATGAACTTTGTTGTTCAGAATACGGATGTGATGAACATGATCACTGGTTCGTCCGTCAATGTTTATACAGTTTCCGTTCGTCAGTGGGTTTTGTTTGTTAGTCTTCTGACTCATCGCATAATCAAGGGTTACATTGGCATTGTTACCTATGACCTCCAGCCCATTTATCTCAATATATGAAGCTCCATTTGAAACTAGGATACCGTTCCATGTATTGTGCTGAATTTTTGGGAAATGCCCAGGATATGCTTTATACCTAATCCATCCTTTTGCATTTCCAGAACGTTTAATATTTACTACACTCCCAACTTTGGGTAAATTTGTGTATACTCCGTTCATAATCAATACTGTATCGCCAGGCTTAGTCAAATCTGCTGCCTTTTGAATTGTCCTAAAGGCGGATGAAGAAGAAACTCCACTATTTTTGTCGTTTCCAGTACCACTAACATAGTATGTTTTCGGAGTCGCGTTAGTGCTGATTACCTCGCGGCTGGGTAGGCTCATTTCCTTGTTAGTGGATACCTGACGGGCGTTTTCAAAATATACTTTTATCCATTCTCCCCCAGCCAAAAGAGTTAGGATCACGGGAATTGCAAGATATGCTTTTAAACTGAAACCTTGAATTATCACAATAAAATGCTCCTTTATCAGCACTCCTAAACAAAAATATCAAGATATTCAGTACTTTTAAATAGTATTTAGCATAAAGGATAGGATAGAGCGAACTTTCCTAACTCCCGCGATTTTTATCTTGTCCATAGGCTTGCCATGCCAAGTCTACCAATCCATCAACGATCGCAGCTGCTACAACTGCATTACCTTTGCGACTGTCAATTGTAATGTGAGGTACTAAAGAATCTCGTAAGCGCTCCTTAGCTTCATCAACATTTATAAATCCCACTGGAGTCGCAATTATCAAAGCAGGTCTAATTTCCTCAGCTTCAATTAAATCCACCAGTGCTGTTAGTGCTGTTTGCGCCTGACCCACCACAAAAATGCCCTCTGGATAACGCTTTGCTAAGGTTTCTATTCCCCATGCGGCGCGAGTTTTTTCTTTTTGAGGGCGTGTCACAGCTTCCATACTGCAATACACCGGATTGGCAAAGGTATTTTGAATCTCGTAGGCAATACCTACTTGTACCATCGGCACATCTACGACAATTGTGGTACGCGCGGCTAGTGCTGCTGCTCCAGCTTGCAAGGCACGCTCAGAGAAACGAATCAAAGACTTATACTCAAAGTCAGCCGTGGCGTAGATTATCCGACGGACAATCTCATACTCTGCGGGTGAAAACACATGATTGTCAATTTCACTATCAATGATTGCTAAACTTTGAGCATCTGTTACGTGCCATTCCATTTTTGTTGAGCTTCTTCTCAAATATTAGTTTTCAGCTTATCAGCTTCAGAGAGTTAGGAGTTAGGAGTTAGGAGTTATAAGTTTTTAATTTACTCATAACTTAGCGAAAAGTTTGAGCGGCGGCCCAAGCCGCCGCTCAAATCTTCGGTACTCATAACTCATTACTGGAAGAAGACCGACTGAAAATAGGAGATAGGTAGGCAACCAAGACGCCGATAAGAAAACCAGAGATATTGCGAACTAGAGGTACCCAGTCGCTTGTGCGTGTCACCACTGGCCCAATACCAAAGGCAATAAACAAGATTCCCCACAAAGGTGAGAAAATTAAAGCCCATTGCCAAGCAAAAATTTGTCCTTTATTGCGGGGTTGAGCTGCAAATCCACAAATCACCCCACCAATAACTGAGGTAATCAAGGTGAGAATCCACTGCTCTCGTGGCAGTCCGGGGACAACATTGCAACCACCTTTGAGCAAACAGCCTTTAACCGATTCTAAGGCTTGCAGAATGGCTTGATCTTCCCCTTGTTCGCGGACAAAGTACAAATTACCGAAGCGGGTTTGCAGTTCTATCCAGAAAGTCCGGGGTAAAAGTTTATAAACAGCATCACCAACGCTAAAACTGAGGATGTTACCGCCACGAGAATCGGCAACTAGGAGAATGCTTTTGTCATCCAAACCCCAATATTTTATGACTGCTCGACCTGGAGTGCGGTCATATTGGGTCAATACTCGCAGTTTCCAGCCCGTATCGGCTTCAAACTGCTCTAATTCTTTGACAAGCTTTTCTTCTTGCAGCACAGGAAGAGATTTAGCTAAGTCTACAACTGGGGTAAAGGTGGCAGGGAGTAAGTCAGGATTGTCATAAGCCAGTGCTGGGGGAGAATGCATCACCCAAATTGACCCAGCCAGAAAAAATACTGCAATAGATACCAGAATTCGTCGCCAAAAACAAGATTGCATGGACGTTTTTATACAAATATCAACGGTAGAAGTGAACAAGTTGTTTTAAAAGAGTATTGGAAAAGTGATAGTTCTTTACACTTGTTTACTTTACTCTAATCTAAGGGATCAACGCAAAGGGTTTTTGGGAGTGGGTAGTCGGGAGTGGAAGTTAAAGATAAGGTGTATTTTGTCAATCAGTTAAAATACTCAAAATATCCCAATACGGCTCAGTTAAGGATAATCGTAGGTTGGGTTTCACTTCCCTACGGGACGCTGTTCGCGTTCGTTCAACCCAACCTACGCAGTTTAAGGTTTTTGGCGCTAACCCAAGCGTATTGCAAAATATCCTTAATAAAAATGATAATCGTGGCTGGGGAGAGGAGTAAGACTCAAAATTGACTAAGCCATAGTGGAGTTCCCCATACAATAAAAGGGGAATGATTAGAGATCAGAGATGACTAACAAAGAATTATTAATCCAAGAAATAGAAACTTTACCGCCGGAGTTGCTAACAGAAGCACCCAATTTGATCCGTTCTATTAAGGTTAACTATACAAAAAAGAAGTTGGAAGCAGGTAAGCTTGAACCTATCCCTTTAAGCGATTCTACAGAAACTTCTAGCGATCAAGAGCAACTTACATACCGTCCTGCTTCGGGACGCTCCATCCTTCGACACGCTGGTACTTGGGAAGGTGACGACTTTGAAGAATGCCTTCAAGCAGTATATGCTACTCGTGGTCAAGCTAAATTTGATGACGAAAACCTATTTGAATAATGTATTTCGGCTTGATTAAAATATGCTTCACCTGTTTTCCCAAATTGCCGAATACAATGCCAAAGTTTATCCATAAACAAAAAAAATCGCTTTTTTTTAAGCTAATGAAATAGTACGTTTTGACACCGTAACAAGAAAGATTAGCAATGCCCCATGCCCTTTTTTTTGCTCAATCTTCATCATCAAAATTGGTTTCCCAGCTAGCAGCGTCGTTGTAACCGTCATTAACACGGTATACTTCTGCTTTGCTCCGACGATTTTCTTGCTTGAGGACTTCTCGTTCTCGCAACGTTAGTGGTGGTTTTTCATTGCTTAGGGTGCGATCGCTTGTTCGCCTCGTGGGTTTTTGGCGCGTGAAGTTTCTCCAAGCGGCTTTTGCGCCAACAAAGATGCTGCGTGTACCCACTTGCAGATTTTGAGCCTGAATTCTTGCAGTATCAAGGCTTTGATCAACTTGTTTGACGACTTGATTAGCACTTTTTACACCTTCACTGACATCATCAGTTAAGTCAGTGATTTCCAAACCAGTCACGCGGATAGCTTCTAGAGTGGGCGGTAACTCCCGCGAGAGTGTATCAAATAGCTTTTCTGCACTACGAGCCGCGCGTGCTAACTCTTGCAAAGCCGGTATTGCCGCCACTAAAACCGCAGTCAAACTTGTGGCGACTAAAAGTAAGGAAAGTCCCAACCAGAACAGGGGATCAATCACGGTTATGTCATTTATGAGCGTTCTAATTGCTGGGGAAGAGAATCTGAGTCTTCAACAGATGTTTGCCGTTTCAAGACTTGGCTTTCTCGTTGACTGGCATCTACACCTGCTGCGATCGCTTCCTGTAATCTGTCTAAAGTCTCATCCCAGTTTCGTAGTGCGATCGCAGAGAGACGATCTGCCTGGATTTGCACACTCGTTGATAAATCTTCTGCCAATTCTGGGATAGCATTGGCAGATTTTTTCAAAATTTTACGCGTTTCGCGCCCTGTGCGCGGAGCTACGAGCAAACCGGTCAAAGCACCGATGGTAGCTCCCAGCATCAAACCGCCAATAAATACTCCAGAACGGTTATTAGACATCTTGTTGTTTCTCTCCTTACACCCATTTTAGGTGGGTTTTCTCTCCTTGTAAGACTCCACCGATTTTATTCAGTTAATCTATCGTGACAATATATCAGCCCGAAATGTTGCTTTTATTCATTAAATCTCAAAACTATTAATTACTTATAATTCAAAACTCCCCGTGCCTGTTAAAGTTTTTATGCCTCCGGTAAGCATTCTGGCGGGCTTTTAAGTCCCAAATCGGCGCGTCCCGGTGTCCTCGCATCAGCCCTAATTATAAATGTTCATGAAGCTGACATAACTCATTTTCCAACAGTTCTTTTCCCAGATGTTAACACTAGCTTACGAAAATAACGCTGCCAAATTTGCCGTCCTAGCAAAAGTAGACTGATAATTTGCCGCACTTGTTGGATTTGCATTTGTAGCGCTTGATTTTTTTGCCGTAAGTTATAAATATTCTCTTGGCTGAGATAAATATTTTCGGGTGCTTTATTCAGTGCTGCATGGGTACAACTTTCATAGGCGGTTAACCTATCTGTTATGTATGCTAGCTGCTGCTTGAGTTGCCACACCCGCCAAGCCACATAGAATAGTATCAGCGAAATCAGGGTGTTAGCGAGGATAACTAAAATTACCATTGTTTACCTTCACCAATATCAGCTTTGAGGGATTGTTCTATATATTTGACTTGGCTCTTATTTAATGATGAATAAACTAAAGGATAAAAATTATCGCACAAAGTACAGCCTGGATTATGGCAATATAGAGCAGTTAGATAATGCTCGCGATCGCTAATGAAAATTAGTTTAACAAAGGCTGATGGCTAAAAAATCGCCAATTCGCCAATTTTGTAACAACTATATGCCCACACCTCGCAAAACCACAGCTACAATTGCCTTAGATTCACGACTCGGTTTGCTCCCATCAACCCGTATGCCCAATAAGCCCCAGCCTTACTACGTTCCACTCCTTAACGTGATAATCCTAGTCGATTTGCGACCTTTGTAGCATGTAAGCACAATGCCATAGCCGCTTCAACAGACGATGAGAGAACTACACTACACTCTTACGGAGGCTCGCCAGCATCGCCTTTATTATTGTGCTTCTACCTCTACCAGTTTTCGAGTCTCTCGCGTGAAGCTAACTAACATTTTGCCTGCAAAAACCTCACTAGTCAGTAGTTCACTAAGCAAAATTTGCTGGGTGTGGTCTGGGGAAAGGGAAAGTGGGAAACGAGAGAGTTTATTAATTCCTCTTCCCTCAACTTTTACAATTTTCCCAGCCGAAGGCTTCCCCCTGGTATCTCACTAATCCGTTACTGATAATGATTATTTTTTCAATACATCCAGTAGGAGTTGATGATGTCAAAAAAATTACCATCAACTAATTCCTTCCGAGCTATTTTTGTTGCTTTGACGATTGGATTTGTTGGGTGTGGAAATCAAGCTGCAAGAACCGCATTCACTCAGACAACCACCCAGGTAAATGAGAATCTTCCCCAAGTCGTAGCAACTACAAGCGTACTGTGTGACTTAACCAGACAGGTTGCCGGGAATACAGTTAACCTCACCTGCTTAATTTCCCCTACAGCCGACCCCCAATTTTATAAACCAAAACCGGAAGATCGTAGAGCCATTCAGCAAGCTAATCTGATTCTCTATAATGGCTATAATTTAGAACCAAATCTGATCAAATTAATTAAAGCGACTAAAAACAGTGCACGGAAAATAGCCGTCGGTCAACTAGCAGTGTCTAAGCCACAAAAATTTCAGAAAGGCGGCAAGAATGTAACTGATCCTTATCTTTGGCACAATACCAAAAATGCGATCAGAATGGTGGAAGTAATTAATAGTAACCTGAGAAAATTAGAATCTAATGATGCAGCGACTTATAGCAGCAATACCAAAAAAATCACAAATGAACTCACTCAACTAGATAGCTGGATTAAGTCAAGAATTACGAGTATTCCTACCAAAGAACGCAAGCTAGTTACAACCTCTGATGCACTGGGCTATTACGCCAAAGCATACGGTATTCCATTAGCAGGGGGATTACAAGGTATTAGTACTGACGAAAACCTCACAGATGCAAGAGATAAAAATTTGGTGACAAATATTAAACGGGCTAAAGTTTCAACAATTTTTTCGGAAGCGGCAATTAATCCTAATTTGCTTCAATCTGTAGCAAGAGTTGCTGAAGTGAAAATTTCTCAGAGGAAGTTGTATGCTAAGGGACTTGGTGAACCAGAAAGCGAGGGGGACACTTATCAGAAAATGATGATTGCCAATACACGCACAATTGTAGAAGGGTTAGGAGGGACGTATTTAATGTTTGAAGCGAAAAGTCCTAAGTAGTTATAACATCAATTCAGTAATCTGATAAACCGAGTTTTTTAGATTACACAAAGCTCGGTTTATCAGCCTCTTTTTTAAAATTTGGATTTTGAATCTTCTCTTCTTAGGCTTCGCCAACAATCCAAAATCCAAAATTTAAAATCTAAAATTCGGTTAGGTTAAGCTCTACTCACTCTTATGAGGAAATGCTAGATCAGAAACGGGGAAATATATCAAATAAAGTGTGAATTTTATTTCTCGAATCTGATATCAATAACAGTTGCATTAAAGTTGTAGTTAAAGCCTTCTAACTCAAATGGCATACCAATTTTCACTTTACTGCTACCTAGAACTAGTCCGCTTTCAGTACGTTGGGCTTTACCTTCTAAGGTTAAAACCATATCTGTACTAAAATTGTTACTTTTTGGATCTGGCAATTCTTTAACAGTGCCATCAGGTTGAGGAATATTGATTGTTCTAGGTAGCTGTTGAATGGATTTAATCCCTATTTCTCCATAGGGTTGATTGCGGATAATTACATTAGTTTTCCCGCCTTTTTTTAAGCCGTTGTCAAATAATTGCTCAGGATCACGTACATTCAAACCACGAACTATTAAGTCTACTTCTATGGGTACTGTTTTCGCTCCGACTTGGGCAACAGAACCAGAAGTGCCAGGAAAGACAAAGATGCCAAATATAACTAGCAGAATTACCAGTGCAGCAGCTAAATCTAAGAGGTTGATTTTGCCGAACAAACGACCTTTTGAATCTAAAATAGCCATAAAAAGTTTTCCGAGGTAATAGCGAAGTAATTGATTGTAGCAAGAAGGTTTTCGATGGGAATAGCAATTTTCCCTATTTGGTAATAACTCAAAGCGGCTGGGCGTTGCGGTTATGCGACAGTTTATCACGAGTTCGTAAGTTCGGAGTGGCGGCAGATGACTCTCAAACTTTTGCCTGTTACGACTGACGCACCCAGAAGGTAAAATCTAGTGTTTAAGCCTATTCCTAGAGGGAATCCCTAGCCGTCCACAATTCGTTAGATTTGCCTAAGCATTGGCTGTATAACAACCCCTTTGAGCTTCAGTTAAGAATGCAACTTAGAATGATCTAAAACCGTCTGATAATTTATCTCATTATTTTATGTTCTCCCGAAATAATCTTCAGAGCGTATTATGTTCAATCGGAAAGGTTTTGTGGCAAATTCCCGTGTGTGGCGGCATCGCTGGTTTTATCCTTTAATTTCGGTGGTAGTCGCCCTGAGTGTGTGTCTGAGTACACCCTTGCCTGGAAGAACTTTAGACTTCTTGCCTCTTCTACTCCAAGGAGTTCAGGCATTTCAGCTTTCTAATATATCCCCTAACCAAGAAGTTGATCTTGGTAAGCAGATTAATCAGGAATTAGTCGGCAGTCAAGTCCGGCTTTACCGCAATCCCGAAGTTAATCGCTATGTAACCCAAGTTGGTCGGCGTTTAGCAGCTAATAGCGATCGCCCCGATCTCCCCTATACCTTCCAAGTAGTTCAGGATGACACTATTAATGCTTTTGCTACCTTGGGCGGCTATGTATATGTCCACACGGGTTTGCTGAAAACCGCAGACAATGAAGCGGAACTAGCAAGTGTACTCGCCCATGAAATTGGTCACATTGGCGGGAAACACGTAGTCAAACAGATGCAGCAAAAAGCGCTCGAAAGTGGCCTATTAACAGCTGCTGGCTTAGACCGGAGTACGGCGGTGCAAATTGGTGTACAGTTAGCACGAGACTTGCCACGCAGTCGTAAAAATGAATTTGAGGCTGATCAAAGAGGATTAAGAACTTTGACACGCACTGGTTATGCTCAGTCTGCAATGGTTTCCTTTATGCAAAAGCTGCTGAAAAAGGGTGGTTCTGCTCCGACATTTTTGAGTACGCACCCCGGAACCAGCGATCGCATTGATGCCCTCAGACTTGCAATTAACTCTCAGCCTAGTAATGGAAATTATGGCTTGGATAAAGCTAGTTATAAAGCTAGTATTCGACCATTAGCAAGGTCTTGAGGGTATTGGGCAAAACAGTTTCAAGTTAAGAGTCCTGAGTAAAGAAGTGATATTCCCCACTCAGCACAGGCTAAACCCTAGCTATCCGCTAACAGCGCTACTACTCCCCCACTCCCTCTGATCTCAAAATATTGCTCAATTCTTATTGCGGCGATCTACTTTGATTTTGGCTGGATCAACTTTGATCACTACATCTTTTAAGGGGAGAGCACGAATATAGTTTCTAAAAATATTAACTTGATAAACCAACTGATTTGTAACATCCAGTCCAGTTAACCACCCACTCTTGGGATGATAAGCACCAGTATCTATGTCTAGCCATCCCTGTCCTTGTGCCAGTTTTCCAGGAGAAACACCTGGCAGAGTAAAAGTAATGGTGTGACCGATGATAATTTGCTTATCGGGGAAGTAGGGTTTTTCAATACTATGAAATTCCTCTCGTATCCAACACAGTTGATCAGCAGTTTGTTCTGTCACCGACTTGGAAGGGTCAACACCAGCATGAGCTAACCATATATCCCCCAAGTCGAGATATGTAGGCAAACTCTTGAACCAATCCAGATGGTCATCAGGAATTTGAGCCTCCTGGTAACTGTCCACGGTAGCTTGCCCTCCACTATACAGCCATGCTTGCATCGTCGGGGAGGAGGTTCTTTCATTGGTCAGAATGTTTAATAACATCTGCTCATGATTTCCCAGCAAACATGGGTAGTTATTTCGCTTGACAAAATTCACTACTTGTGCGCTATGAGGGCCGCGATCAATTAAGTCTCCTAGAAAATAGACTTGATCCTCTGAGGTGGGGGCGATCGCCTCCAACAATGTCATCAAACCTTCATAGTGACCATGCACATCCCCAATTACAATTCGTCTGGGGCTAATTTCGTTCATTGTCTCTTAGCTTCAATAGTTTTGGCTAATACTTCTGCTACAGTCTAAGCTTTCTGGTTTCCGCAATCACAGGTAAAAATACTGAACAAGTTTTATTTTAATTTAATTATTCTCCCACAAATAAAAATAATCTATGATGCTAATGGGGTAAAATATATAGTTTTGAGTGCTAAAAAAGAAAATCAGCAAATTTCATTTATGTTGTTAGCTTAAAATTTAAGCTGTTACTGTATAGCTGATTTTCCATCTCACAATGTCTAAGGATTTCTCTGCTGATACTAGTTCGCGTATCTGCAAACAGATGAATGATAATCATGCTAAGGCTTTTGGCTTTTGGCGGTATAACAGATGCGATCGCTTGCATTAGTTAAGGTTGTGAGACGCTATCACAATCTTGATTTTCTTTCTTCGATCATACTTAAATCCCACATTCTGCCGGTGCTTCGGCGTAGCCCGCCGCAGGCATGGTAAGTGCTGTATTTTTCAAAATGATCTAAATGCTGCATTTTAGAAGCATGACAGCATCACCACTAGATATTAGGGTAAAATATTGACCACTGCGGCATAAGGCTGGGGTTGTACAATTTCAAGCTTCCAGTCTGAAGAATAATCAGGCAACTCATAGCCAACGCTCTTAACATGAGCCAACATCAACTCATCCCGTTGATGCCAAACTGCAAATATTCTCTCCCTGCCATCATGAAGGGTTTCTAAGTCGATTTGATAAACCTCATTTACCCGCTTTAGTTTCAAGCCCAACAAATTGAACAGTCGGCTGAGTATTTTTATTGCCGAAACCTGCTCTTTCTCCCCGATTAAGTTAATACTAAGCGCTCTCTTAATATGCCTACTATGCTGAAAAACAACATTTTTAAGCAATATCAAATCTGTATTACTCTCGGTAAATTCTCGTTTTTGTTCGAGAAACTGAAGCATTCCCAAAGCTCTCATCGCCTCAACTTTGAGCGTGTAAGTTTTTAAATCTGGTAGAAAAACTTTCCCTTCACCCCAAGACAGTTGCTGATGCCATTCTTGCTGATCTCTAACGTGAAAATACTCGCTTTCGTGAGTTAGATAATAATGAATTAACAGTTGACAATAATATCCGTGGTCATCCTGCAATTTTAGCCCAGGAGTAACTTCTACACCATATCTTTGTCTGAGAACATATTTATTAATTTGGTTGCGTTCTCCATCAGTCAGAGAATGCTTCACTAATAGCTGCTCATATTCTACATAATCGATATCTTGAGCATTAGCTACAGCAGCTGCTAGCGATAGTTGATTTTGCTGCTTAATATCTTTAATTTTGCGTTTAATTTCTTTAGCTTTTTGACGGCTTTGCGCCCAATCTTTTTGAACTTTGACAATTTCCAAAACTAATCTTCTGCGGGTAGCTAAATCATCCGCGTCAGTTGCCAAAAAGGCCAGGCGTAAATCTCGAATAATATTATTGTGAACAGCATTACTCCGCAGCTGAATTTGATGCCCATCAGCAATCAAACCATCTTGCATCGATTGACGGTAGAGCCGGATAGAAGCATTTACCCGTGCAGATAACTTAGCCCAAGTTCGCAAATGAATCGGGTCATGAACTAAAGGTAAATCCACATCTATTTTATGTAATGGACTAAGCAAAGCTAAGTTTTCTTTTTGATTTTCTTGATACCAATCAGATAGCAAACGATAATTTGTACTACCACTACCAATTAAGCCAATACCTCGTTTCGCGCACCAGACAACACGCGGCACATCATCCCGCACTCTTGCTAATGCTTGTCTTGCTTCCGAGTCAGGAATTACCCCTTGAAAAATGCCATAAACTCGGTCGAAATGTTGGACATCAATACTAATTCCCGTACCAAGGCTAGGGGTAACAAAAACGCCATCATATTCAGAGATTTTATCATTGATAGCGGCGATAAAATCAACGGCTTCGTGTCCAGGTGTGTTTGTAGTATGGCTACTAACTACTAAGGTTTTAGGAAATTGCCGTCGGAATTTTTCTAACCGCTCTTTGAGATAACGTTCAATGGTTTCACAACTGTAACGCCCAGCGCGACTATCGGTAGTAACATAACATTTACGTCCAGCAAGTAAATCCAATTCCAGTTGGTGAATTAGCGGTGTTGGGTTCGGCGAATCATAAAAAGTTACGTCCCAACCATGCTGAGGTTTCCACTGGTTGAGAACTACCCAAGGTGTTAATTTAATTCCTGCCAATCCCTGTAAATATTCAAGTGACACATCTGATAAATCAGCATCTTGGGCAATTACTAACCCCCCAGTTGTTAAAACTGTGGAAATTAGTTGCTGGAATAATTTTAATATCTTTACACGCTTATGTTTACAAGTATTACTGTTTAATAGATGCCACAAAGACTGCTCTACTTCATCCAGGATTACTATTGCTCCCCGCCAATTTTCAGGGTTAAGTTTCCAAATAGAATCAACGCACAATCCAAGAGATTGCTGAGGTGAGAGTGAGCGGAGAATGGGAGGAGCGGGGGTAAGTGTTTTATCAATCCTTTTCTCTGGATCTTCTTTATGTGTTCCCCATTGAATACCAATTTTCTCACACAAAAATCTTCCTAGTAGAATTCTGTGAGTAATTAATAAAACAGGTTGATTTCTAACTTTTGCTTGCTGAACAACGGCTTGCAGTGCTGTAGTTTTACCCGTTCCTTTTGCTGATTTGACTCCTACTAATCCAGAGGTGGGGAAAGGTATTTCACTTATATAAGGGCGATTCAAGGTGAGTGCAGCAGGAATGCTTAACTCGGTGTGGGGTTTGGTTTGAGCAAGATAAATTTCTAAATCAACACTTTGACGATAAACTTTCTCGAAACTACTTGCACCTTTCGCAACGATAAACTCATCAACTCCTTTTTCTATTCCTGGAAGTTCGATGACTTTAACAGTGCAATTTTTTTGCTGGAATAAACAACTAAGTTGAGAAATAGCATTATTTACAGCAGCAATTTTTTTAGCTTGAGTTTCAAAATCAAAACAAATATAAAAGCTACGCTTTGTAATCGCAAACGCTGCTAAATCGGGAATTAGCTGACGACGGGTAACTTTACCAAATTCGTCTTTGACAACCCGATAACCACTGGTAATTCCGGGAATGGCAATAGCTGCATATCCTTGCGTCAACAATGTGGCTGCTTTCTTCACACCCTCGCAGATAATGAGGGGAATATTCTGTTGCATCACCCATTGCCAAAAGCCTTCAGCTTCACCATCAGAAGTAATGGTGATATTGTCAGGCATGACCAGATTGTAACGTCCAGCGACTTGCTGCCACACTTGCAGCGTTATCCGCAAACAAAATACTCGCGTTGGCGTGCTAGGGGGATGCTCGTATTTGATGGACTTACCATTGTGATTCTGTCGCGGTTGGTTTGGCTTAAAGCATCCCCATTCCATGATTTGCCAATTATTCAAAGGGTCTAGCCCCGAACACCACCAACCACCTTCAGTGATATGAGCATAACGCTGCAACCATGCACTTTTCACCATTCCGGTATTGGTGCGGGGGAGTAGTTCAGAAATCAATAGGTACTCATAAGCAGTTACGCCTTGGAGTGACCTAAAATTGAGTTGCACTAAGTGTAAGTCTATACCACTGCTCTTGACTAATTCTTCAAGGTGTTGGGGGTGTAAATAGTGCAGATGCATAGGGAAAGACGCTAAGGGAAAGTCAATGAGATTAAAACATTAACACGCATCTGCTGTTTTTCTATAAGAGATATTGCGAGGCTTTAATGATGCTTTTTTTACTTCGTTGTCGGAGACACATCGGTTAAGACTCTAGTGGGTTATTCTGCCTATTAGATCCCCGAAGTAATAATTTTGTATTGTAATATTTGTTCGCTATTAATTTTTATTTATCAGTAAATTTATTGGTTAAGGAATGCGATCGCTATAGGGTAACATATTGCAAGATAAGCTTTGTCGAGAATCGTAGACGCATAGTGGCTTGTAGCTATGTGCTATTTCAGTAGTGATATCGAGCTTGAAGAAAATCAATTCGGTCATCACTTACTAGATAAACAATCCGGTGTTCTTGAGTAAGTCACCGCGACCAAGCATCTGAATCTAAGTATTTCAATGGTTCAGGTTTTCCAATACCTGTAAAAGGATCTCGCATAATCGCTTCAACTAAGTTAAAAGCGCGAAGCGCAGTTTTGCGGTTTGTCTCTACCCAATAGGCGAGGTATTCCCAAAATTCTGGATGAAATACAGCATCTCGAACTTTATTGTCTTGAGGTTGGGTTTCATCCTTCTTCTTCGTCAATTTCCAACTCCTGACGTAGTTCGTTAATATTTTGAGGTTTTAAAGTTCTAGCTTTTGCTCTTTCCAAAGCAGTTAACAGACGGACTGCATTTTTAGGTGAACGAAGTAAATGAGATGTTTCTAGTAAACTATCTAGTTCATCAACAGCAATTAGGGCGACGCTTTCGCCTTCTTGTCGGGTAATAATTACCACTTCTCTATCTGCAATTACTTGATCGCAGAGTTCGGCTAAGTTGTTACGAGCATCAGTCAAGTTTGTCTGGTTGGACATGGTGGGAGATTTCCTAATGCTGTAGGCTTTACAGAACATAATAGCTTGACTAGTTGGAGAATTGTGTCTAAGCTAAAATCAGTATTCATAAGTGCCTTAAACTTCTAAGTACTTAGTATACAACTATGAAAAAACCTAAGGTCACAAAAAAACAGAAATATCAGTTGATTGCCGACTATTTAGCCCAACTACCCTCCGATAAACTACTATCTCAAGCAAAGACAGACGAGCAACGAATCGAGTGGTTGAGGTTAAGGCTTAACTATGGATTACTATCAGTATTTTGGAAAGAAAGTCATTCTATCCGACATAATCTATTTGACGTTATTGCTGATAATAAGCAAATTAACGCTCATACTTGTGAACACTACCGACGATGGATGAACTATCTGATGGGTTTATGGGAATTGGTACAGGTTGCTGAACCGCAATTTAGAGAAAAATGTCTAAAAGCAAACTTACCTTTTAAGTACCCTTTCCAATCTCCTTTGGAAATGTTCTTCGCATTTTTGGAAGAAGAAGCAGAAGATGAGTTTTTACCTTGTCTACAAAATCATTATGAAAAATCACTTCCAAAAATCAAGGAAATGATTAACTCAGGCAAAAAATCTCATCTAGTAGAGAATAAAAATGGAACGGCAAAGTTAGTTCTTGAGGAGCAACGTAATTCAATAGAAGTTAAAAATTATAAATCATTAGAAAAGAAGCATTTTGTTAAAGAAAGACGTTGGTACTTTCTTTTTATTACTTTTTGTCGGATAGAGGCAAGGTCAAATCGACGGATTAAAGAAAATTTTGATACCTTTATGACAGCATTTTACGAATTTCAGAATCATATAGCTACTTCAATTCGTAAGAGAGAATCAGCTACCTGGCAAAAAAGCTACTCTTATGCTTGGAAAAAAGGTACAAAGGTTTGTGCTGGTAAGGGTGGTGCTTATTCTGGTTAACAATTCTTCATATCTTTGACACAGGTGATAGACCCACTAGGAACAGGCTTTAGTCTGAAAAGTATAAATTTAGTGGGTTTTTAACCTATGAATAAAAACAATGGAATTGGTTTTTTACAGTCTTCACCCTCCCTTTCCCAAAAATCGGAATACGACGTTGACGCTCAAAAGACAGTGGAGAAGGTAGAAAAACAGCAGGGGATGCTTATCTCTTCCGATTCTCCAACACCACTCCCACCCGTAGTTTCAATCCCCATATTGATGTATGGAGGAATTGCAGTAGCCGTCATTATTTCAATGAGTTACTTTTCCCAAATCCAATTGAAGTTGATTACTGAACTAATCAAAACACTAAACAAAAAGACCAAGTAGTTTGCTAGCTCTACTCACATAACAAAATCAGCAGTCAGCCTTGGAAGTTGACTGCTGATTTTATTAACCTCTGAAACTATGCCCCGACAGCTTCTTTGGCGGCGTACAACACCTCAGCGTTAATTTCCTTGAAACCCCGATCGCGGGCAAATTTCTCAGTATTACGCTTTACTTTGCCGCGAACAAATCCCGGAATCTTATTCAATTCTGCTTGACCATCTTTTGTCCAATTCAAATCAGAATCAGCAGAAATTCCTCTAGTAATTACTTCTTTGGTATCGTGACCACCGAAGATTTCTAATAGGTGATCTTCCATTCCCAAAGTGAAGGAATTGTAGATCAAATCTGTAATCTGATTCGTGCCTTCGTAACCCATAAATGGTTTGTAACCAATGGGGAAGTTTTGGACGTGGATTGGTGCAGCAATTACGCCGCAGGGAATATCCAAACGTTTACCAACGTGGCGTTCCATTTGGGTACCGAAAATTGCGGAGGGTTCGACACGAGCGATCGCATCCCCAATTGCACCATGATCTTCGGAGATTAGCACTTCATCGCAATACTCGCTCACCTGTTCGCGGAACCAGTCTGCATCATATTTACAGTAGGTTCCAGCCCAAACAACATGAATCCCCATTTCTCGCGCCAGAATCTTGGTGATGGCGGCGGCGTGGGTGTTGTCACCAAAGACCACAGCTTTTTTGCCAGTCAAGTTTTGACAGTCAATTGAACGGGAGAACCAAGCAGCCTGAGAGACATGCAGGGTTTGCTCATTGATGAAGTTTTCGTAGTCAACTTCTGCGCCTTGAGCGTTAATTACCTGCTGAATCTTGCGAATACAACGGGCAGTTTCCACTACACCCATTGGAGTAATGTCTATATAAGGTGTGCCAAATTGTTCTTCCAGGTAACGAGCTGTGGTCAAACCGAGTTCACGGTAAGGCACCAGGTTAAACCAGGCTTGGGACATCTTTTTCAAGTCATTCACCGAAGCACCTTCGGGAATTAAGGTATTTATCTCAATTCCCAAGTCAGCCATCAACCGTTTCAGTTCGGTGCAGTCGTGATTATTGTGGAAACCAAGGGTGGTAGTACCGATGATGTTAACTGAGGGTTTCGCAGTTTTGCCCTCTGGCAATTCGCCCCGCTTCCGGGCTTTTTCAATGTAGTATTGGACGATTTGATCCAAAGTGCGATCGGCGGCTTGCAGTTCGTTGTAGCGGTAGTGGTTCACATCCGCCAGCATTACGTCTCCTTTCGCTTCCAACTGCGATCGCTCAACAAAGTTGTGCAAATCCTCTTGCAAAATGCTGGAGGTGCAGGTGGGAGTTAACACAATCAGATCCGGGTGTTCCTCGGCATCCTTGCGGATGATGTTATCTACCACCTTCTCTTGAGAACCGCGTGCCAAAACGTTGCGATCGACGACACTGGTTGTTACCGGAGTAAAATTCCTTTCCCGCGATAGCATGGAGCGCATGACGTTAAAGTAGTCATCGCCAATGGGGGCGTGCATGATCGCATGGACATTTTTAAAAGAGCTAGCGATTCGCAGAGTGCCGATGTGGGCTGGGCCTGCATACATCCAGTAAGCCAATTTCATGTTTGTGTTCTCCCTTTTCAATAGAAATAACACGGAGTCCGATAAGAGTGGACTATAAGTGCTTGATTATTATTAAATCGTTTCTGATTGTCTCAAAACTTGTAGCCCTAAAGAAGTGAAGACTTGTAAGGGTTTTATCTGAGGTGCGTAGGTGTAGGCATCGCTCAAACCGAGTTCCTGATTGGAATCTAGCTTCTGAATTTAACAATATTACTGTTGTTTTTTTAAAATAAATCTTAATTTTTCGGCAAATTAAAATCTCGTTTCCAGCCTCTGGCTGGAAATGCTCATCATAGCGGCTCTGCCGCAAGTCTTAAGGCGGAGCCTCCTATAGGTATTCCCAGTCAGAGACTGGGAACGAGAGAACAATGGCAAAATTCGGGAGAGTATAAATTAATTTGGAGAGGTGTTAGTTACTGCCGAAAAATTTCTACTTTTTCTAACACTACGTCTTGATTAGGACGATCTCTAGTCGTAGGCACGTTGGCGATGCGGTTGACTATATCCATACCTTCGACAACTTTACCAAAAACACTGTGTTTGCGGTCAAGATGAGGCGTTGGCCCTTCTGTAATGAACCATTGCGAACCATTAGTACCGCGTCCTGCATTTGCCATTGAGAGGATACCGGCACTAGAGTGTTTCAACTCAGGATGAAACTCATCTTCAAATTGATATCCCGGGCCACCAGTACCCCAACGGTTGGCCATATCTGGATAACGAGCCAGGGGATCGCCACACTGAATCATAAAATCAGGGATAACTCGGTGAAAGCGAATTCCATCGTAGGCAGGAGTCCCTTTCTGAGATTGACCTGTCTTAGGGTCTTTCCAGTCGATTGTCCCGGTTGCTAAACCTACAAAATTTTTGACGGTATTGGGGGTTTTGTCTTCCTCCAAACGAACTATAATTTGACCCAAGGAAGTAATTAAACGAGCGTGCAATGTGCCATCACCGGGAATATTAATTTCTGGAAAATCCATGAGCTATCCTATGAATGAAAACTTCTAGTATTTGACCTACGATAAGCTTATCAGCATTCAAGTTACAGGTTTACAGATTACGAAAAAACTGAACCAAGGAAACTTTAGAAAACGAATATTTTACTCTGGTAAATTAATCGCTGGATTACGGCTAAAGAATCCTCTAGGTACTAGCTTAAAGCCAACTTGGTGAACAGGCATCACAGGCCAATCTTCCGATCGCGGAATATGAGTTACGCCCATTGTGTACCACAGTACGATATCTTCACCCATTAAGGACTCATCGTCAGCAATATATTTTGGCAAACCCTGTCCGGGTTGAGTCTGGTTGGGATAATCACCACCAGCATAAAGTTCAGTAGGTTTATATTTTGTTACCCAGACGTGGTGAGTCGCAAATTCTGCCTTTTGACGGATGTTTGAGCCTTCCACAGGGAAAAATATGGAGTTTCCTTCAGGCATCAGCATATATCCAGGTGCAGCGCCTAGAGCATTCTTTTTGTCTGCGCTAACAATCATCCATTCCCGACTGTGTTTCATATCCAAATCGCGGACAGCAGCCGTTTCTTTTGCTAATGGGGTTTCTGTAACTGCGTAGTTTACCGCCGTAGGCATCGCATTTCCTAAAGGATTTTTCTCATCCATCGGCAAAGCTTTCACATTCATTTCCATCACAGAATTAGCCTGACCATCGACATCGAAATCTAGGCGATAGTTGAAAAAGTGCTGGTGATTTACTCCAAAAATATTCTTAGCAATTAGCCGACCATAGGAATCATCCTCAGATTGCTTTTGGGCAGCCGTTCCCTGCGCCAGTACGATACCCGTTAATTCATTTTGGACTTCCAAAGTCCCATCTTGGTGAAAAATCCAATTAATGCTGTAATCATAGTTGTCAACGGCCGCAGTCATCGACATCACTAATTCTCGACTGCGACGCACATCATTACGCTGAGTATTATACTCATAGTGTTTCCACAGCATTCCGCGATCGCGTTCATAGATACCGATAATCCCTGGTATCTTATAAGGTTCTCCCTGCTCATTAGCAAATACAGCATCCAGCAAAAGACCGTTTTCAGGAATTTCTTTACCTAAGTCCATCGTATTTGCTAGCAAACCAAGGTTGTATTCCCCAACATCAAAAGCATTCCTAAACGACCAAGTGGGATCTGGATCGCCGTAAGGAACTACCATCTCTGATAGGCTAGCGCGGTATAAAACTGGTCTGATATCTTTTCCGTCGTCGTGTGTTACTTGGTACAGCACCAATCCACTACGAGGATGCATTAAATAGCGAAACTTCCAACCTTGCCAGCTAATTTCATTGTTATTAATTCGGAAACTTGCACCATTTGGTTGCAGAATCTTTAATGCTTTAGGCGCTGAAAGTAATTTACCCAAGGACTTTACATCATAATCCCAGTTTTCTTTAGAGAAAGGTACGTTTCCTCTGTCAACAAAACTGGCGATTTTACCCGTGTTCAAATTGACTGTTGCTAAGACTCCTTCAATCGGACTACCGTAATAGTTCCAGCGATCGCCTTTGTAATAAGATAAGGCTCGACAAAGACGATTACCTGTTGCTTGTTCCTGTTGACTCAGGATTCCTGGTGCCCAACAACTGATTTTGACTTGATCAAAATCTGTAATTCCCCGCTTTCGCATCGCTGTTTGCCATCGGGAATCGGCTTTAACTACCTGAGTTGCCAGTTCATATTCTGAAGCGACGATCGCAGGTTGAACAGAGGGTATTTCTTTCCAGGAATTTAAAGTTTTGCTTGTGAGATCAACAATTCCCTCATAGGTTTTGTTTTGCGAACGTTCATAGATTACCAAAAAAGCTTTTCGCCCAAAAGCTTTACCAGGTGTAAATTTCAGAACTTCTTCTTTATCTGGTTCTTCTAAGGCAATAAGTGGAAAAGCTGCCATTTCACTCAAAGATTTTTCTCTTTTGATCACTGAAACGGCTGTGCTAATTTCTGCCTCGGTTAGCGAAGTGAGAGGATGGGAAATCGAAGGCTGTTGAGCCGTCAATATTCCGATTAGTCCCAGTGAGATAGAAATGACAACAATGATGGCAATAGCTAGCCACAAAAAACGCTTTAGCCGCTTAATCATCTTTTACATTTTTACAAAAGACGTATAGTTATCTATTTCCAAGCCTAAGCATGAAAACCGATAAATTAAGAGGCTAAAGCCAAATTAATTTGTTAATAGTTGGGGAGTAGGGAGTAGGGAGAAATAAACAATGCCCAATTTACGCAGAAACTAAACGACGTAAAGATTCAGCACGGCGTTTAGCAATAGGGTTATTTGGAGCCAATTTTAGTGCTTCTTCGTAACTTTGTAACGCCTGAGTAGTTAACTTTTTTTTCTCATAAGCGTGACCGAGATTATTCAACCCTGTTACGTAGTCTGGTTTAGCTTTTAGGGCTTCTTTATACTGACGAATTGCTAGGTCATATTGCTCTTGGATAAAATAAATATAACCCAGCCCGTTGTAAATAGGGGCAATATTTTCTTCCCCCTCTTCTTGGGCAGCTTTGATCGCTTTTTGAAACAGCAGTATCGCTTGGGAATACATTTTTTTGTCTGAATAAATACTGCCTAACTCATAATATTCTTGAGTCGTACCCTTTTCTTTCTCTAACTTCTTCCGCAATCTTCCAAAAGAGCCTTCAATCTTGCGAGTTTTGAAAATCTGCCGAAAAACACTCACGGCTGCAATTGTGAGTATAACCACCAAAACTGAGAGATAAACAACGGCTAGACTGTTATCCATTGCTGCAAATACAAATATTAAAAGTTACTTCTGTAATCTATTATCAGCCTATTGGGGATGAGGGAGATAAGGATAATTATCTTAACTCCTGTACGCGATTAATCCCATCTCTCTTGTACAGACGCGATTAATCGCGTCTCTTACGGTAAGCCCCAATATTGAGAGCGTTGCTGGAGCCAACCTGATGCTAAGTAACGAGCGATCGCTTGATTGACATTCCGTCTTAATTCATCGTACTGCAATCCCTTGGGCATGACTACAGACAAGGGTTCAGTTGATAGCTTAATTGGCAATAGCCGATATTGGGGATATTGTTGCACCCAACCACTCAGAACGCTAGCATCTGCGGCAAAGGCAAAGGCGGCATTAGTTTCTATTTGCGATCGCGCTTCGTCATATGAATTCACTCCTACCAACTTTGCATTTGGCACATAGT
Organism: Nostoc sp. JL33; assembly: GCF_017114985.1. Classification (GTDB taxonomy): domain Bacteria; phylum Cyanobacteriota; class Cyanobacteriia; order Cyanobacteriales; family Nostocaceae; genus Nostoc. The sequence goes on from NZ_JABXKP010000103.1 coordinate 46,592, forward strand.
ACCGCACTTGAGCAATGGTGCTGGAGTTATTGAGTACAGCAATTTTTTGTTTTGCAAAATCACTCAATTTCTGTACAGAGGGATCTTTTGTAACTAATACAGTGCTATCCAAATAGTAGGGAACACTGAAACTAACTATGCGGCTGCGAGATTCGGTTGCTGTCACCCTAGCGATCGCAAAATCAACTTTCTTGTCTAAGACTACAGACAGGCGATCGCTATTCGCTACAGGTTTAAACTTGACAGCCTCGGCTTTCCCAACCAAATCAACTGCCAAGCGCTGTGCCAAGTCAATTTCCAAGCCTTGCAAATTGCCACTAGCATCTCTAAATCCCAAGGGACGCAAGTTATCCTTAACGGCAACAGTTAGATAGCCTCGCTGCTGAATTTCTGGCATTTCGGCAGCAGATGCAGTTAATCCCGTCCCCACTATAAACAAACAAAAAATCCAAACAATAGTGGCGGACAATACCAGATGTAACCGAGTAATTACTTGCCATCTGTTACATCCGTTATACATCCGTTGCCACCTTTATCCTTTAGCTTGATTTGCCAATTCAGCAACTTTGCCGAAGCTAGCTGGATCGAGGACTGCTAATTGTGCCAACATCTTGCGATTTAGTTGGATATCAGCTTTTTTCAAGTTACCGATCAACTGGCTGTAACTCAAGCCGTGTTGCCTTGAAGCAGCGTTGATGCGGGTGATCCAAAGGCGACGAAAATCGCGCTTTTTCTTTTTGCGATCGCGGTAGGCACTGCGTAGCGCCTTCATCACTTGTTGGTTGGCGGTTCTAAACAGAGTTGAGTGAGAACCGCGAAAACCTTTAGCTAGTTTGAGAATTTTATTGCGGCGCTTCCGAGCTACATTACCGCGTTTTACCCGTGTCATAACTTATTTCCTTAAATACTTACAAATATGGGAGCATCAAGCGCACGTTAAGTTCATCGCGTTCATGTACAAGCGCACTCTGACGCATACTACGCTTTTTGTTAGAACTTTTGTGTTCTAAAAGGTGGCTTTTGAACGCTTTACGACGGACGATTTTGCCGGTGCCGGTGGCACGGAATCGCTTCGCTGCGGCTTTACGAGTCTTTAGTTTAGGCATGGTTTAGCTTTAATTCGACACGATCCATAATTATATACTATTTAAATTGCTCGAATGGCAACTAAATAAACGATTTAACTAACCACGATCCGTGTAGATAAAATTAATTTCACCGATGGATGAAGTAAATATAGTCGAATATGACCCACGTTGGCAGACTTTGTTTGCACAAGAAGCCGAGCGTATTTGGCAGGCACTAGGCAATGACTTAGTTGTGGAAGTTGAACATATTGGCAGTACGGCAGTACCAGGAATGGCAGCCAAACCAGTTATTGACATTATGGTAGGGGTACATTCCTTAATAGATGCGAAATCTGCTGTTCCGATATTAGAATCTTTGGGATACGTTTATTGGCGTGAAAACCCACATCCAGGACGGATGTTTTTTGTGAAAGGAATGCCACCATATGGAAAGCAACGTACTCACCATGTTCATATAGTCGAGGTGAAGAGCGAATTTTGGGAACGCAAGCTATTTTGCGACTATCTCAGAAGGCATCCTGAGGAGGCGAAACGTTACGAAGCTTTAAAACGCGATTTGGCGGCAACTTTTAGGAGCGATCGCGAGGCTTATACCAATGGTAAAAATGACTATATCCGGGCTGTGATGTCAAAAGCGCGGTGTGAGTAGATGGGGAAAATCGCTTTTGTCAAACGGACTTCCAAAAAAAAATATCCCAAAACTGAAGCAAAAATCCTCTCTATTTCTCCTCTCTCTGTGTTCTCTGCGTCTGGAGTGGTAGCCTGCGGCAAGCCCTCCGGCTTGGTGCAGTCGCTCATCGGGGAAACCCCCTGTTCCCGCGCTGCTTCACCGCTCCGCGTCTACGTTTATTCCGATAATTTATTTCTTGGAAATCCCAAATGCAGTTTTAAGGAATATCCTCACTTAAGAAAACTGTATCTAAATCCCGATAACCACTGACAATACGTGCAACTTCCACACCACCATCAAGGGGACGATAAAATATCAAGTAATCTTCTACCGGCAAACTCCGTAAACCGTTGCCAAAATTATCGCAACTTTGCCCCATATTAGGAAAATCAGCCAACAGCTTACACTGCTGTTTAATTTTTTTGTTGAGTCTTTGAGCTGCACCAGGATTAAAGCGCGTAATATAACTGCTAATTTCTTTCAAATCTAATCTAGCTGAAGGCGCTAAAATACACCTACTCATTATTTAGCAGCCTCAGCTTGTTGCATTTGAGCTTGGGCGCGTCGAATGTCTTCCTCTATTTCTGCAAATACCTCTTCACCATCAATTCCTTCACCACGTTCGAGTTCTTCGATACCAACTTGGATTTTAGCTTTCAATTCTGCTAGACGCTGTTCTCGAATGCGATCGCGTTCTTCTAGCAACCTCAATGCTTCACCCATCACTTCACTAACTGAGTGATATTTCCCACTACTAACTTTATCCTTAACCAACTGCTCCAGTTCTGGGGTCAAAGATATATTCACAACTATTACCTCATTCCATTTACCCTATATCCTAACCGACAGGGGTTAGAGCAAGATTAAAATAATTCGTATTTGAATCAATTGGGGTATAAATCTCCAATTAAACCTCGTCTAACTTGAGAACTGTAGTTTTTTACCAAAGTTTTGCGATTGCTTCCTTCGTCGCAATGACACAACAGAATAATTCAAAACTCCAGGTTTCAACATGGACGAGGTTTAATTAAAGATCACCAAGAAAGCCAATTACGTGCCAGTGTTTCACCAATAATTACGTTAGCGCAGCGTTAGCGACGTAGGAGCGTCATTACGAATTACGTTAGCGAGTATTCGTACTCCTGCGGAGGACAAGCTACGCGCTGCGTCTCGTAGAGAAATTAGTTAATTCGCTGCTGTTTGGGCTTCTTGATAAACTATTTCTTGAAACTGGATCATATCTTTTTGCGGATCGGCGTGGCTGACTTTCACCAATATCTGTTCGCCCAACTTGACAGAACGTTTGAAAACCATTGGTAATTGCAAGCCCAAATCTTCTAACAAAATTAGGGCCAAGTTACTGTCTTCTCGCAGCCACATCAACACTGTCACATCCCAAGTTTCCTCTGGATGACGGCGTAAATACTCTAGAGCATAATATCTATTAGTTTGCCGTTCCACCATCGTCACCTCTTGGGTGATGCTGGTGACAGTCATCATTACTTCTTTTAGTTGTTCTGCGGAAAATGGTAAAACTTCACCCCGTAAGTGGGCTTTAAGTTGAAAGTGGGTAAGTAAGTCACTGTAGCGACGGATGGGAGAGGTTGCTTGAGTATAGGTATCTAAACCCAAACCAGCATGACGCAAAGGCGTAATGCTCATTTCACTTTTAGGCATACAACGACGCATGGCGCAAGCGCGAACGAATCCAGCCGGAAGTAGGAGCAATTCCTCATCTGGAGGTAATTCTGGTTGTGGTTGACCGCGAAAGGGCAAAGGTATGTTATGAGCTTTACCATACCGAGCCGCAACTTCACCGGCAAGAATCATCATTTCTGCTACCACTTGCCGCGATGGGGAATCGTCCAAAATCTCAATGTTGATCTCGTCATCTTTGACTTTGATCATCGCTTCGGGCATAGTGATGCTAATTGCTCCTTGGGCGTAACGCCAAGCTTTGCGCCTCTGTGCCCAACTAGCGATCGCGGCAATTTCTGGTTCTGCTTGTACGCGTAATTGCAGCATTTCATCTACATCTTCGTAGGTGAGGCGATAAGTCGGCTTAATCAAGCTGGTATGAATGCTGTAATCTTCTACTACCCCACTTGTACCTAAAACTATCCCGAAACTGAGGGCGCAACAAACCCGTCCCTGAATCAGACTCATTGGCCCAGTTGCCAATACCTCTGGAAACATGGGAATCATCCCCGTAGGTAAATAGACTGTACTACCCCGCTTTCTGGCTTCCAAATCTAATTCATCTTCCGGTACTAACCATCTAGTGGGATCGGCGATATGCACCCAGAGGCGTTCTTGTCCATCGGGGAGTACTTCCCAACTCAGACCATCGTCGATCTCTGTGGTAGTTTCATCATCAATGGTGTAGACCTTCAGGTGAGTCAGATCCAGGCGGTTGGTATCTGAGTCAATCGGCGGGAAATCCAAACGCTGTTGCGCCACTTCTAATACCTTATTAGGAAATTGAATTGGAATTGAAGAACGACGCAGGAACAAGTTTTCATAAGGACTCCAGCAACCCAAATCTACCAATAGTTGAAAGGCCCCTTGGGGTGTTGTGGGCCGTCCCAGCATGGTCATAGTTTCTAATACTGGAGCGCTTGGCGGATAAGCGCGAGCCAATGAGTCATAATTGACCCCCATCCGCACGGTGTCAGCAAGCAGCGCTGCGTATTTTTCTAGTCCTTCTAAGCGTTGGCGATCGTGCCGCCCCCACTCTATTGCTTCGCCTTTGAGCGCCTGCTCTACACGAGTTAAAAATTCCTGCTGTCCCTTAGCTTTTAGTGCCTCTACTTCCAGCTGGTGCTTGCGTTCTGCCACTTGGGCAGCAGTTCGCGGCTCGTAAGCGTCTCCTTTTTGCTTGAAATAGAGTTTATCGTCTGATAACAAGCAATAGGCGGCGTAACAATGAGGCGCGGCTGATTCAGAAAATAGCAGATTCGCCATTTGGTCTGGGGTGACTGTTTCCCCATCTTCAACCAGTAATTCCCAAGCTACTTCCAAGCTAGATGGATCTAAATAAGGCTTAACCTGCTCCGAAAAGCTGGCAATCTCAGAGGGCTTGTAAGTCTGTCCGTTAACTGTATAAGTTATTTGTCTGGGCGCGAGGCTGTGCGATTGACCACGTTCGTCTACCACAAACCACCGGGTTTTTCCGTCTGGACGTTCTACGATGCCCAGACGGCGATCGCCTTGAACCCTAAATTCAACTAGCGTCCCCTTCTCCACAACTCTCGCACTCTAATAATTTTAGATTTTAGATTTTAGATTTTGGATTTTATAACTGGTGTCAAATCCTAAATCCTACCGTTTTTCATTCAGCAATCTATTTTACACTCTCTGATTCAGATTTGAGATTTTGGACTCAGAAAGACAAAGCCAGATGTTTATTTAAATGCAGCTTCTCTTTATAATCCAAAATCCGTCTTGCAAAGCTCTGATCGGAGGAAACCTCCGCTCAGACTTTCCGCAAAATTCCAAATCCAAAATTGCTTTAGCCTTCAGCGTTGATGAATGGCAACAAAGCCACAATCCGCGAACGTTTAATTGCTAATGTCAACTCTCGCTGTTGCTGAGACGTAAGCCCAGTAATCCGACGTGGCAGTATTTTACCCCGCTCGGTGACAAACTTACGCAATAAATCAACATCTTTATAATCGATTGGTTCTCCGGGCTTGATCGGAGAAAGGCGACGACGGAAATAACTCATCTTTACTTAATTTCCTTGTGAACGGTATGTTTATTGCAGTGGGTGCAGAACTTTTTCAGTTCTAGCCGGTTAGTGGTGTTGCGGCGATTCTTGGTACTGGTATAACGGGAAACACCAGCAGAACGCTTGTTTGAATTTGTCCGACACTCGGTACACTCTAGTGTCACAATTATGCGGGCGCCTTTACTCTTAGCCATAATCTTACAAACAGTGAAGCCTGAAGAGAATTAACACAAATGACTATCTTCTCACATTCCGCCGCATATTATCAACTAATCTTTTGATTTTTATGTCGAGCGAGTAGCCACGACGCGACGAAACTATGAAAGTTCCACAAAAGCGATCGTGTAAAGCCTGCCGCATCTGGGTATCAGAGAAGGCAGTCCCACAATCAATTGCGAGGGGAAGTACTAGCAGTATAGCAGTGGGATTGGCTCTAATATTGCTCAGGGCAATTGACACGAAAAGGGCACCAAAGCCGATAATTGCCTCTCGCTTCACCAGTGAGAGCAAATCTGGAATTCTGCCCATTACTTGCCCATTTTCGACTGACAACACCTTTAAATCGAACGCCCAACGCCCTAAACTTTGCCCTTGATTGTTATATACAACCAGCACCCGCAAAACCAGCCAAAGTATTACGAAAACTAAGATTTCAACAAATTGAATACCGATATCGCCGCCTCCCAGTAGGGAGCTGACTAACCAGACACCAAGGAAATCAAGCCCCAATGCCATACCTCGCCGCCCAATATCAGCCTTGGGATAGTGTTTTTGGGGAACTCGTTCGATTGTCATACAAAACAAGTATTTTTATTTAGGGGTTGGGAAATAGCGATCGCTCATAATTTCCAACATTATATACTTTCTTAATTGAGTGGTCAGTGTTACTTTCCGAGATACTATTATTTTAAATTTAGTACAACCGTTGGATAATCAACGGGATACACAAGTTGTCGATTTATTGGCAGCCGATAGTCGCATTTTAGCAACACCTGTTACTAGTCCGCTAGATTTTCACTGACAGAAAACTTGCTATTTTTTTGATTGTTGCTAACTTTCCCCAAATCACTTGAGTTTTCATTCTGTTTATGGGAAATATTGTATTGTTGTAGAAACTTAATTTTAATTAATTTGGAAGTTGTACCTATGACACATCTGTTTGCTAAAACAGCTATTAGTCTGGTGGCGACTACTGGTTTAGTGTTAGCGATCGCCATCACCGCTAACGACCTAGCTCATGCTGCTGAGTTCAAATTTAACTGGAAAGGAGACACTGGTTATCTAGCTCAAGGTTCATTTAATTATGATACAACAACTGCTCCAAGCATCATTTCTGAAGCAGGTTTGGGAGCTACGAAGAACTTGCAGTCCCTCTCAATTTCCTTCTTTGATCCATCCAGCACTCTAATAAATAGTTTCACTCCAGTGTTTAGTGGTGTATCTAACTACAGCTTTTTGAGATTCAACTTTGATAGCACGAAAGAGCAAATCTTTGGCTCATTCGATGTTGGCAAGGATAATAACCTTCTTGGTGACACATGGCTGAATAATAATCTCGCACTCATAGACGAAGGTTTTAGTGATCAGGTTTTAGCTAAAGAATTTCGTTTGAACAGTAGAGATGCAGCAGCCAAAGAGCAAATACTAGATTTAAGTAACAATTCGGTTCAGGTATCCAAAGTAAGAGAAGGAAGCATAATTATAGGTTTACTAGCAGTGTGTAGTTTCGGATTTACCCTCAAGCAGAAATTCAATCAAAAATTTAAAATCTAAAATTGAACAGTGTTACTTTACAGGGATAAAGAAAAAAGTTGGAGGCGATCGCTATGTTATCAGTCAGCGATGCAGAAGCAATTATTTTAAATTTAGTACAACCGTTGGATGATCAACGGGATACAGAAGTTGTCGATTTATTGGCAGCCGATAGTCGCATTTTAGCAACGTCTGTCACCAGTCCGCTAGATTTTCCCCATTGGGATAATTCGGCAATGGATGGTTATGCAGTTCGCTACGAAGATGTGCAACACTCTAGCACCGAACAACCAGCCGTTTTAGAAATTGTTGAAGAGATTCCGGCTGGATATCAGCCCAAGTCTACGATTGGGGCAGGACAAACCGCAAGGATTTTCACAGGTGCGGTGATGCCAGCAGGTGCAGATACTATAGTTATGCAAGAGAAGACACGTCGCGATCAAAACCGCGTATTTATTCTGGATGCGCCAAAACCGCAAGAATTTGTCAGACAAAAAGCATCTTTTTATCAAGCTGGAGGACAACTGCTACCAGCAGGAATTAAGTTAAATGCCCCAGAAATTGCCGTATTGGCAGCAGCACAATGTCCGCAATTAAATGTTTACCGCCGTCCGCGTGTGGCAATTTTTTCTACTGGTGATGAGTTGGTATCAGTTGATCAACCGTTGCAACCAGGGCAGATTGTGGATTCTAACCAGTATGCACTGGCAGCTTTGGTAAGACAAAGTGGGGCAGAACCGTTAATTTTAGGCATTGTTAAGGATGATCCAGTTGCTCTGGAAAAAGTCATTGCCCATGCTGTTGCGATCGCTGATATAGTTCTCTCTTCTGGTGGTGTCTCAGTGGGAGATTATGATTATGTTGACAAAATTCTCGACTCATTAAGAGCAAAAATCCACATTCGGGCTGTACAGATAAGTCCAGGAAAACCCCTTACCGTCGCCACCTTCCCCAGTACAGACGCGATTAATCGCGTCTCTCCACTATACTTTGGTTTACCAGGAAACCCTGCTGCTGTGTTGGTGACATTTTGGCGGTTTGTGCTACCAGCAATCAAGAAACTTTCGGGAATTACTGAAGGTTGGGAACCAGTATTTTTGAAAGTGCGATCGCATGATGAATTGCGATCAAACGGCAAGCGCGAAACTTACCTTTGGGGTAAATTGCATTTAGTTGATGGAGTTTACGAATTTCACAAAGCTGGTGGTAGTCACAGTTCTGGCAATTTAATTAATTTAGCTCAAACTAATGCCTTAGCTGTTCTACCGATAGGTAAAACATTAATTTCCCCAGAAGAAGAGGTGCAAGTTTTACAGCTTTTTAACGGGTAATAGGGAGTGGGGAGTGGGGAGTGGGGAGTGGGGAGTGGGGGATGAGGGAGAGTGAGAATTTTAGATTTTAGATTTTAGATTTTGGATTAAAGAATTGAAATTTAATCCAAAAGACGCTCTCTACGAACGCGAATAGCGTGTCGCAGACAGACGCTCTTGCTAGCTTGTCCTCCGCAGGAGTACGCGGACTCGCTCTCCGTGGCGCTATCGTCAAT
>NZ_JABXKP010000039.1:0-66252 GCF_017114985.1 Nostoc sp. JL33
TCGCTCTTGTTTGGCTTCTCTCTCAGGCACTTATTCAATATAACGAACCTATCTTTATGTGTCAACTATTTTTCCAAAAAATATTTTGGACTGCTTTTGAGTCTCCTGAAACTGCCCACAGTGCCCGGTTGTAGGCAACAATGGTTTATGCACTGTGCTGAGTAAGGAAGGGTGAAGCGTGAATTTTCAGTCGGTAATAGGTTTATTGCATGAGTTTTGGGGCGATCGCGGTTGTCTTATAGCCCAGCCCTACGACATTGAGAAGGGGGCAGGTACTAAGAATCCCCAGACATTTTTAAGAGCATTGGGACCAGAACCGTGGGCTGTTGCCTACGTTGAACCGTGTCGTCGCCCGACGGATGGACGCTACGGCGAAAACCCGAACCGCTTCCAACACTATTATCAGTATCAAGTCCTAATCAAACCGTCGCCAGATAATATACAGGAGATTTATCTTGATTCGTTAAGGGCTTTAGGTGTTCGTCCTGAAGACCACGATATTCGGTTTGTAGAGGATAACTGGGAAGATGCGACGGTGGGAGCTTGGGGTACTGGGTGGGAAGTATGGTTAGATGGGATGGAAATTACTCAATTTACCTACTTCCAACAGTGTGGAGGAATTGATTGCCGTCCGGTGTCAATTGAGATTACATACGGGTTAGAGCGGCTAACAATGTATCTCCAGCAAGTAGAAGCATTTACAAAGATCCAGTGGACAGACAACATTACTTATGGAGATGTTTTCCTGCAAAGTGAGATTGAGCAGTGTATCTATAACTTTGAAGCGTCGAATCCTGAGATGCTGCTAACACTATTTAATTTATATGAACAGGAAGCTACCCAATTGACGGAGCGAGGATTAGTCTTGCCTAGCTTAGATTATGTAATGAAGTGTTCGCACACGTTCAATCTGCTGGATGCTAGAGGTGTGATTTCGGTGACGGAGAGAACTCGCTATATTGCCAGGATTCGGCATTTGGCTAGGAAAGTAGCTCATTTATATGTTGAGCAAAGGGAGAAGTTAGGTTTTCCGTTGCTGAAAGATTTAAAACCAGTCATACAGCCACCTGTTTTATAGCCAGTTATGTAGCACTTTTTGCACTGCCAGTCTTGCCACAGCCTGTTTCAGAGTCTACAGTTAAATCTTGTTTCCAATATGTTATTGATTGGCTGTTTTTGATTTCTACAAGCCGCACTCTTGTGCGAGCTTCTAGTCATGAGTTAGGATCTCTATATTTGAGTGGAATCGTGTTAAAATAAGGGTAGCCGCCGTCGGTGTGCCGGAGGCTTTAAACGCCTGTGGAGAACTCATAAGACCTGGATTACTCCAGGCGGAGATCGTTGAAGCTTTCCATCGCATGACTAAAAGTCATGCGAGGTTCAATCCAATTGTCTCTTACTGTTCTTTGGGTAATACTTTCATTGTTTTGCTAGAAGAGTTGATGTGTCTAAGGATGCAGGGCATCCAGATGCTCCTTCAGGACTTACGCACAAGTAAGGGGAAATCGAACCACAGAGGACGCAGAGGACACGGAGGAAGAAAAGTTTGAGAGGTTTTTTGCGTAAGTCCTATCTTTACTTGACTCAGGAAGAGGATGTTTGTAAAGTCGAATTTATTACTCGCCTGGGCGATTATAAGTCGCGACTACACAGATAAAACCTGCCTTTGCAGGTTAGCAAACCCTTGATTTTGCATTCTCTAAGTTGGGCATATTTTGATGATGCAGCTATTACTAAAGGTCAAAAATACCGTTAAATCTTGAGTCTAGAACATTAAGGCTACAAGTATAAGGCCCGCCTGTGCGGGCTTTATTTGTATAAATTGATGAACTATATTTATATCTGATTCCTAAACAAAAGCTTAAGCTGGCATTCGCTTTACCATCAGAGGAATCAATGAGCCATAAATCATTGCTTCACTTATCTGTGTGTACAACTCATAATCCTTACTCAAACGCCGAAATCGATTGAGCCAGCCGAATGTCCTTTCCACAATCCACCGCTTCGGTAATCGTTCAAATGTTTTCTCCCGAATAGCGCTGATCTACCCAAACAACTTTTAATTTAGACGCAAAGAGAATAAAGCAATGCTTAACTGAACTGTATTGGAGTATACTTCAGCACAAGCATAAAAATTTTTCGGCGTTGCTGATTAAAGAGATGAAAAGCTCACGCAGAGGCGCTCCAAGTGCAGATAGTAAGAGTTTGGAATATTTGATTTTTGAATTTCATAGCCAAATTCAGCAACGCCGATTTTTCTCTATTGCTGCGGTAGCTATTTTTAAGCCAGCTGCCAATTCGGGCTGTCAGGTGCTTTTACAAAAATCTTATGATTCAAACCAGTGGTGTAATTATTTGTCTTGGCTACATTTTCGGGTTGCTGTTTACAGCAGTTCCTTGGGGTGGTGTGTGGATTTTGATTCTGGGGATAAGCGGAGCAATTCTTTTTAGAAGACGCACCACTTCACGGCAACTTGCTCAGAAACCAGAAAATGCTGGAAGCAAAAATAAGATAGTGCCTAACACTTGGCATACTGCCCATCCTCGAATATGGCTAGCTGCCGGCTTAGTGGGATTATTGGCAACTCTATATCTTCAATGGCGAGTGCCGCAACCAGGTGCAAAAGATATTAGTCAGTTCGTTCCGCCTGGAAATAGCAATAATCAAGAACAACTTGTGATTGTTCGTGGCGTAGTGGCGAGTAATCCCCGCTTGACTCGCAGCCAACGGGGACAATTTTGGCTGGAAGCGACTCAGCTAGATGAGGTCAAAAATGAAAAAGGTTCAGCAGGTGTCCCAAAAGGGGTGACAGGCAAATTGTATGTGACAGTGCCTATACTTCAGGCTACTGGGTTATACCCTAGTCAACAAATTGCTGTGACTGGCATTTTGTACAAACCAAAGGCGGCTTCCAATCCTGGTGGTTTCGACTTTCAGAAGTTTCTCAAGCAAGAAGGAACGTTTGCCGGTTTAATTGGGCGACAGATAAATGTTTTGGATCAGGAACGTAAATGGGGATGGTGGAAAATCCGGGAGCGAATTGTGCGATCGCAAGTTCGTTGGTTGGGTATCCCTGAAGGCCCTCTTGTCAGTGCAATGGTTTTAGGTAGCAAAGCTGTTGATTTACCCTACGATATCCGCGACTTATTTATACAAGCAGGATTAGCTCATGCTTTAGCAGCTTCCGGGTTCCAAACTTCCTTGATTTTGAGTGTGATCTTACAGTTAACGAGGCGGGCAAAAAAAGGAACGCAATTTACCCTTGGCTTTTTGGCTTTAATTATTTTTTTAAGTTTAACAGGTTTTCAACCTGCGGTTCTCAGAGCCGTAATTATGGGTTTTGCGGCATTAATTGGTCTGCTATTAAAAAGAAAAGTAAAACAGTTTGGCTCATTACTATTAGCCGCAACTCTATTGTTAGTATTTAATCCTCTATGGATTTGGGATTTAGGTTTTCAATTGAGTTTTTTAGCAACACTGGGGTTAGTCGTAACAGTACCTGCATTAGTCAATCGACTAGGATGGCTACCACCTGCGATCGCTGCTTTGATTGCCGTTCCTCTAGCTGCCACGATTTGGACTTTACCTGTGCAACTTTTTGTCTTTGGGGTTGTACCATCTTATAGTTTGTTGCTGAATGTGGCTAGTACTCCATTAATTTCGATCATTAGTATAGGTGGAATCATCAGTGCGATCGCAGCATTAATTTGGACTGAGGCAGGAAGCTTCCTCGCTGGTGTGTTGCATTACCCCACTGATTGGCTAATTAAACTAGTGGAATTTTTTAGCAAGTTGCCAGGAAATTCTGTTGCTGTAGGCAGCATATCTAGTTGGCAGCTTCTGGCGATTTATGTACTGATTCTACTGGTTTGGTTAGTGCCTTGGTGGCAGAGGCGGTGGTGGTTTGCTAATGTGATTGCGGTTGGTTTAGTATTCATCCCCCTTTGGCATTCTACAAATACATTGTTTAGGATAACGGTATTAGAATCTGGTACGGAACCAATTGTAATTGTTCAAGATAGAGGTACAGTAACTGTAATTAATAGTGGCGATGAAGGTACAGGACGTTTTACAATCCTACCGTTTTTGCAACAGCAGGGTGTAAATCAAATCAATTGGGCGATCGCAACTGATTTCCAAGGCAATGAAAGTAATGCTTGGTTGGAATTACTGCAACGTTTACCAATTAAAAATTTTTATGAATATTCCCCTAAGCCAGATAATTCCATTGCAACTCAGGCAATTATACAAGGATTACAAAAGTATCAGGGTTCTTACGAACCTCTGGCAGTTGGTCAAGTTGTGAAAACGGGTTCAGTAGTGGCACAATTAATCAACGATCAATTACCTATCTTACAATTGCAAATTTTAGATCAGAATTGGTTATTAGTAGGTAATATCAAGCCTAAAGAGGTACAGCAACTAGTTAAAAGTGGGAGTTTGCCTCGTCCACAAGTGCTGTGGTGTTCCCCTCAGTCATTAAAAGATTTAGTTATTGCTCTGCAACCACAAGTGGCGATCGCTTCTTCTGCCAACTTTGATCCAAAAGCTTTATCTGAACTGAATAAAAGCCAAACAAAACTATTTTTTACAGGAAGAGATGGAGCTATTCAATGGACGCCTAATGGTCAGTTTGAGGCGTTTATTGAAGCAACAGAAAATAAATCTTCTATCTTATAAAAAACTCCCAAATTAAGTAAATTCAAAGGGGTATCAACGGGAGTATCCCATTTTTGCAAAAACATTAGATAGGAAGTTGACCATTGAAATAGGTAGAGCGAAGCTGTAGTATAAACGACGCATTGACAGGATTCCACTGATGACACTTTGCGCTCTAAAGACGTATTTATCTTTGAAACTTACTTGTTGGCTAAGTAACAACTATAGTTAAGTTAATGTACTTTTAATTTGCATAACCAAGGCGGGCTTTCCGTCCCACCCCACAAAAGTTTTACTTCCATGTAATATGCAACCTTTATGTCCAACAGCTTATTAGTCTTCATGAGTGGTAATCTGAAAGCTTCGATCAACGATTCAATAGCAGATCGCTTCATTGATAAACAAACTCTCACCCCTGCTAAACTTACGCTATAGTAAACCAGCCTGATGAAAGATATATTCTGGTTTTGGGAAGGCTCGATTTACCACCAGAGAATACTGGAGTCTGGCTCCTGACTTACTTAGTCTCCTAGAGTGCAAGGCGTAGCAGCAAAGATGATTCCACATCCAGCTTGATGGCTGTGATATTATGGGAGACTGCTGCACACATTTAGAAAAACTAGAAATTGAATCGATCATGGCTCTGACGCAACTGCGGAAACAAGAAATAATTTCCAACTACCAAGTTCACGAAACCGACACCGGTTCGTCCGATGTCCAAGTTGCCATGTTAACTGAGCGCATTAACCGCCTCAGCGAACATCTCCAGGCAAATAAAAAAGACCATTCTTCCCGCCGAGGACTGTTGAAGCTAATTGGTCAGCGTAAGCGTCTTCTAGCCTACATATCGCAGGAAAGCCGGGAAAAGTATCAAGCTTTGATTGCTCGCCTCGGTATTCGTGGATAGGGACTACCGCTTATGTCTGCTGAAGAATCTGAACGCAGTCGCTTACCCTTTGAACCAAACAAAAAGCGCCAAAAACCAGCAAAAACTCAAAGTAAACCAGTAGCACAGCCACAAGAATCTAGCAAACAGGCTGATAGAAAAACGCCTTACACCAAAGAAGAGACGACTATTCCCCAAGTAGTCAGCCAGAGGATGATCCGACGGGTAGCTGGATTTTGTGGTGTACCGACAGCTTTGGGCATTACTACCCTGGTTGTCAGCTATCTGCTTGCTATCTACTCCGACATCCAACTACCTCCCATCGCCGTGTTATTGGTGAACATGGGATTATTTGGTTTGGGGGTCTTAGGGATAACTTATGGCGTTCTCTCTGCCTCTTGGGATGAAGAAAGAGTTGGAACTTTGCTGGGCTTGGGTGAGTTCAACACCAATTGGGGACGGATGGTGGCAGTTTGGCGCGAAACTCGGCAAAAAAACTCATAATGAACGGCGCTCAGGTATTACGTAACTGCGGTATTGGGTAAATGAAGAAGTGAGGCACTCCGTTGGGCGGGTTTCCCGACTTGTTCGCGCAGCGTCTCCCCTTGGGAGAAGGAAGTGCCGAACCCGTGAATGTTGAAGTTGAAATTTTATAACTTCAACATTACTAATTAAAATTATATAATCTTTTTTATACCCCATACTCAGTTATTTAGTAGTAAAACTACTGACTGAGCGCTATATTTTGTAAATAAATTTTATTTTGAACTATTCATAATTAGGCTAATAGGCAACAATAAAGTTAGCCCATTTACAGAAAATTTTACTCAATTAATCAGGAACTTTCACATGATTATAGTAATGAAAAGTGGTTCCCCAGAGGCGGAAATAAACCGCATTGATGAGGAACTAACTAGCTGGGGGCTAACTCCAGAAAAAATTGTTGGTCAACACAAAGTAGTTATTGGTCTAGTAGGTGAAACCGCCAGCTTAGATCCACTACAAATTCAGGAAGTTAGCCCCTGGATTGAGCAGGTGTTGCGGGTGGAGCAGCCTTATAAACGAGCCAGCCGCCAGTACCGCCACGGCGAAGCTTCAGAAGTGGTGGTTAATACTCCCAATGGAGCGGTGGTATTTGGTGAACACCACCCTTTGGTAGTCGTTGCCGGCCCCTGCTCTGTAGAAAATGAAGAAATGATTGTGGAGACGGCGCGGCGCGTCAAGACGGCTGGAGCCACATTTTTGCGCGGAGGTGCATACAAACCCCGGAGTTCACCTTACGCCTTCCAAGGACACGGCGAAAGTGCTTTGGATTTGTTGGCGAGGGCGCGGGAAGTCAGCGGACTAGGTATTATTACAGAAGTGATGGATGCGGCTGACCTGGATAAAATTGTTGAAATTGCTGACGTGATCCAGGTTGGGGCAAGAAATATGCAGAATTTCTCCTTGCTCAAAAAAGTCGGGGCGCAGGCGAAACCAGTTCTCTTGAAGCGGGGAATGGCAGCTACTATTGAAGATTGGTTGATGGCGGCCGAGTATATTTTGGCAGCTGGCAATCCCAATGTGATCTTGTGCGAACGGGGAATTCGCACCTTTGACCGTCAGTATACTCGGAATACTTTAGATATATCAGTAGTGCCAGTGTTGCGAAAGCTGACTCACCTGCCAATTATGATTGACCCCAGCCACGGCACAGGTTGGTCTGAGTTTGTGCCTTCAATGGCAATGGCTGCGATCGCAGCTGGCACAGATTCCCTGATGATAGAGGTTCACCCCAACCCTGCCAAAGCTTTATCCGATGGGCCCCAATCTCTGACACCAGACCGTTTCGATAACTTGATGCAAGAATTAGCAGTAATTGGTAAGGCGGTGGGACGTTGGCAGCAACCAGCAGTAGCTCTAGCTTAAAATTCAGTTGCACTTCTTGCTAGGCATAAATATAGGACTTACGCATCAGTTACGGAATAACGAACCGCAGAGGCACAGAGTACACGGAGAAATCAGAGTTTCAGAGATATTTTGCGTAAGTCCTAAAATAAATTAAAGTTTGTAGTCAGGACTTTAGTCCTGATAAATTTGAAGAAGCGATAAATCGCTCACTACAAACTAGGATTTTATTGTATTTTTATTACGGGCGATCGCTTAGTTCGTCAAACACGCCGATCACGTTTTATGTCGCCAACAACTTTTTCCAAAATCCAGTTCTCTAATTTATCTGGATTTAATTGTTGTTGACGTGTAATTAACCGATTGGCAATTTCTTGATTGCCACTGAGTAAATTAAGAAGTTCTTTGTACAATGGATTATTCTTGGGCACTCCTTTTGGTTTACTAGGCTGCCTCTTCATTTTTTTCAGGTCTGGTAATGGCGTATCCAAGGGTGGAGACAGAGAAACTTCGGTTTGTATTTGTGGTGTTTTTGAATGTATTTGTTCCTGTGGTTTTTTGAGCTTCAAGTCACTAATAACTTGTTTCAAAACCCAGTTCTCAGATTTACCAGGGTATAATTGCCGCTGTTTTGTCAGTAATTGATTAGCTGTGTTTACGTTGTTGGTTAGAGCAATTAATTCACTGTGCAGATACTTGTTGTTAATGTCTATTCCTTCCTGAGTTACTTTGAATGGGAACCCTGGTGGAGATATTACTTGCTAGGGAGCTTTAGTTTTTAGTTTTGATGTATCTATCCCATGTTCCTTAAGTAGGAATTCGTACTCATCTATAGCTTGTCTGAAAAGCTCTACAGATTTTTGGTATTGGTCTATGGACTGCTTAAACTGTTCTGTTGATTGTTGGTACAGATACAAAGCTTTCCTCTGAAGCAAAAGCTTGATAATGCATATAACCAGTAAGAGGAATGCAAGAAATAAAGCAATCTGTAGCTCAAGGACGAGCGTAAGCTGCATAATGAATTTTGAGTTGGTAGTACAATACAAATACGCGGAATCTCTAGGTGAAGACATCAGAAAAATCCCGTATTTGTTTCAGGCTCATTGATGATGCACGTAGACCTTGCGATCGCCCGTGGTAAATGTATACCAATAAATAAAGCCCTCCTGTCATTAGTAGGACGGCTTTATTTTGAGCCTTCTTTGTTTTCTTGAATTTGATCACAAGCCCCAGATTTTTGAGACTACTCATTTACTACTCAAACAAAACGGCTCACCACAGCGATTACTGCACTTGTGTGGGGAAAGCACCAGGTTGTACAGCTATGTTAAGACTTTGCCCATTGCGACGTAATTCCATACGTAAATCGCCCCCGACTTGGCTATTTTCTACTGCTTTTTGAACACTGCTGGCATCTGTGACTGCTTGCCCGCCAAGCTTTTGGATCACATCCCCAGCACGTATCCCTGCTTTAGCAGCTGGTGAATTTGGCACAACTTTCACAACTAATACACCTTTATCTTCATTCACACTCAAACCGCTATTGGGATCTGAGTTGATATTTTGTTTTAGCTGAGGCGTTAATCCCACCATCTGAATTCCCAGATAAGGATGTTCTACTTTGCCTGTAGCTATTAGTTGACTGGAAATGCGTTGGGCTGTGTTGATAGGAATAGCAAAGCCTAATCCTTGTGCCCCTTGAATAATGGCTGTATTCATGGCAATCACCTCGCCACGGTAATTTAGCAGGGGCCCACCGGAGTTACCGGGATTAATCGCTGCGTCAGTTTGAATATACTCTACTCGCTTATCAGGAGCGCCAATTAGATTGCTATTGCGTCCGGTAGCACTGATGATTCCGGTAGTTACTGTATTATCTAATCCAAGGGGGTTGCCGATCGCGATCGCCCATTCTCCGGGTAGCAGTTTATCTGAGTTACCCAAGGCTACTAACGGTAGATTGTCTGCCTGAATCTTGACAACAGCAACATCGGTCAACTCGTCTTTTCCTAAGACCTTACCTTTAAAGCTACGCCCATCCTTGAGTGTTACTGTTACTGTATCAGCACCATCGACTACGTGGGCATTAGTGAGAATACGACCATCAGCACTAATAATAAAACCTGAACCAGTACCCCGTTCTACCCGATTCTGTGGTTGTTGTGGTATTTGAGAGCCAAAGAAGCGTTGGAAAAATGGATCGTTAAATTCATCTGGTACCTGGGTTTTTACGGTTCGGGAAGAGTCAATTCGCACCACAGCTGGCCCGACCTTTTGCACAACCTGTGTAACAAAGTTAGGATCTGTGGCGGCTGGCAATGGAGGAGCAGCATTGACTCGACTCACTGCCAAATTAGATGCACCCTGAGACACCTCCTGAGGGTGTCCAGCCATATAGCCGCCTGCTAATGTCATACCCGATCCCAGTAGCACCAGCGATAGAGAGGCGGCAGCCTTTTTCCAGGGTGCTCGATTATGGTATTTGGCATCAGCAGTGTTGGATAAAATGCTATTTGATGGGTGTTCTCGATCGCGAGATTGGTTTTGCATTGCTCTCTGGAAGGATATTTAGATGTATTACTAATGTAGATATTATTTGTGACAGTTTTGTTGCAGAGGTATTGCGTTACTGTGAAATGTTTGCTTTATTACACAAGTTGTTTTTAGATAGCCTGGATAAATTCCTGAACAGCGTTATATCGCCAGGCTTGGCGATATAACGCAGCAATAGGTAGGTTCTTCCAGGGTGTAACCACCGCCTTGTAAATATTCTAATTAACATGCTACAAGAAATTAAAACTGTTAAAATATTTCACCATGCCTGAAGGAATAAAAATGGCACAGGGGAAAATCTTACTTAAGCCTGGTACTTTATGGACAAGTGTCAAAGAGCAGACGGAACATGCTTTGCAATGCGGGGCGCTGCTGTCAATCCCGACGGAATTTGAATTTGTCGAACAGGATAACGTGCGCTTTTTAGTGCGGATTTTGTCTACCCTGACTCGCAAAAAAGCAGCCAAGGAGAAACAGGAAAAACAATCTGCTACTTCTGGTCAAGAGTTTAATCCTTTTTTGCCCTACGAAGAGGATTTATTTGTGGCGGATATCTCCGATACCCGTGTATGTATTTTAAATAAATTCAACGTTGTTGATTATCACCTGCTAATCATCACCCGTGCCTTCGAGGAACAGGAAAGCTTGCTGACTCTGGAAGATTTTACAGCTATGTGGGCATGTTTAGCTGATTTTGATGGTTTAGCATTTTACAACAGTGGTAAAACCGCAGGTGCGAGTCAGCGACACAAGCACTTGCAATTAGTGCCATTACCACTTGCACCTCTAGGGCCGCAGATACCTATTGAACCTCTGCTCACATCAGTACAATTTCAGAACTCGAACTCCATACCAAAACTTCCTTTTATACACGCTTTCGCACCACTAAATTCTAATTGGGTGCAGTCCCCGTTCACAGCAGGCCAAGGAACACTGGAAGTTTATCGCACCTTGCGACATGCTGTGGGTTTAGATGCAAGGCAATCTTGTGCTTACAATCTGCTAGCGACACGAGAATGGATGTTGATCGTACCGCGATCGCAGGAGCATTTCCAGTCTATCTCTGTGAATTCATTAGGATTCGCTGGTGCTTTGCTAGTGCGGAATGCAGCAGAAATGGAGATTCTCAAAGCCCAAGGGCCGATGACCATCCTCAAGAATGTTGCTGTATCCTAATTAAGTAGTAGTTTTTCACTCCCCCCATCTGTGAGAGTTTACAGTGTAGGGAAAATTATTAATTCTGTATTTCTTTAATCGGTTCAATTACGGGTGCTTTATTCATCCCCAACTAGTATGTATAAATCACTGCAAGCAAAACTCAAACTACAATCTTAATTTCTGACTATTTGTATAAATACATCAGTAATTGATGGGATACATATATGTAAATTTATTTATCTCATCTTCTGATTTGAATTCATAATTTTTATTCCCCAACTTGTAGTAATTTATGTTATCTATCTCTATTGACATGGGATATATTAGTGAATATTATGTCAATCAATCCGGATTTCATTTACTTGTCTGGAAATCTCTGTAAGCCAATCCAACACTATTCTCACAGCCCTACATGAAACCACGCTGGTTATTACTTAGTCTCACAAGTATTCTTCTATTGTCGTCGCCAGTAAAGGCGAATTCCAACACGAATCAAGTTGACAGCGCAGATGGCGGGAGTGGAAATCAATCAGATTTACAGCTACCAGAACTTAAATTCATTCCCCCAACTCCCTCAAGCGATTTTATCAACCCAACAGATACTCCTAAATACACTGGTATAGTTCCTCTAGGGCGTGAAATTTCGGAACTACAAACTCCAATTAAAGCATTAATTGCTCGCTACAGATTCCTGACTGCGGGAATCTTTTTTATGGACTTACAAACAGGGGATTATTTAAATATCAATGGCGGTCAAGCTTTTTCCGCCGCTAGCACAATTAAGTATCCTATTTTAATTGCTTTGTTTCAGGGAATAGATGCAGGGAGAATCAAACTAAGTGAAACATTGGTGATGCAACGTAAACACGTTACTGGTGGTTCTGGAGATATGCAGTATCGGCGCGTGGGAACTAAGATTAGTCTTTTGGAAACTGTAACTAAAATGATGACTATTAGCGATAATACCGCTACAAATATGATTATCGACCGTTTAGGTGGTAAGGCAAATTTAAATCAGAGGTTTCGCACTTGGGGATTACAAAGTACTGTGATTCACAATATGTTAGGAGACTTTAAAGGAACTAATAAAACTAGTGCCAAAGACTTAGTACGATTGTCAGCTTTGATTACAAATAATCAGTTAATTTCTCATAGAAGTCGCTCTCAAGTTTTAGCTATCATGATTCGTTGCCATAATAGAAGCTTACTTCCGTCTGGTTTGGGTTATGGGGCAAGTATTGCTCACAAAACAGGTACTCTGAGGTTTGTACTGGGAGATGCGGGTATCATTGAAACACCATCAGGTAAGCGTTATTTAGCAGGAATTTTCGTGCGAAGACCGAATAATGACGAGAGAGCAACAGCTTTTATTCGTCAAGTTTCTCAGATGGCGTATGGCTACTTCGAGCAACCAAAAGTTAGCCATCTACCTTAATTATTGACGTTTATTCAGAAAAAATTACGAAATAGCTCTAATATCCGTTTTCGGACTCGTTCTATAACTACTTCTTCCTCAGCAGATAGCCCATCAAATAACATCTCATACATCAATGGTACGCCCAACTCTAACTCTTCTAAAAGTGTACGCTGGCTAAATACATCTTGTGGTTTACCTTCTAGCATCAGTCGCCCTTTATCCATGACAAAAACCCAATCTGCCCAACGATAAACTAGATCCAAATCGTGGGTTGCCATTACTAAAGTAGTTCCATCTTGATGAATTTTTTTCAGGGTTGCTATCAAGTTCCGAGTATGTTTTATATCTAAATATGCAGTTGGCTCATCTAACACCAACAGTTCCGGTTGCAATACCATCACATCAGCTATAGAAACTCGCTTTTTTTGTCCTAAACTCAGATGATGCACTGGTCTTTCTGCTAAAGTAGTCAACCCAAATTCAACTAATGCTTGCTCTACTCGGTCTTTAATTTCTGGTTCTGGTAAACCCAAATTACACAAACCGTAAGATATATCTTCTTCAACAGTAGAAGCTACTAATTGTTGTTCTGGATCTTGAAATACTAGTCCAACCTTCTGCCGTAAGCTACCAAGATAATTTCTGTTATAAATTAACGGTTCACCACGCCAACGTACAATGCCAGAATCAGGTTTATATAGACCGTTGGCTAATAAGAAGAGTGTCGTTTTCCCACAACCATTCTGACCAATTAATGCACACCTCTTGCCAGATGGAATTTTCAGGGTTAAACCATTCAAAGCTGATTCCTGTGCGCCTGAATAGGTGTAATATACCTGCTCAAATTCGAGTAAATATTCCTGCATTTCGCCAAATTTCTAATCCTATTAATCCTACACAGCCAGAAATTGCTTCGATGATATATCGCCTTTGGGGACGATAGCGGCGAGGATGCCAAACTCGAAATTCACCCATAAAACCGCGTGCTTCCAGTCCGAGAGAGAACTGACTATATCGTTGCAAGGTTCGCTGTAATAGTTGTCCGATTAGTAGTGCTAAACTTTTCATACCACTACGCCAAGTGATGTAGCCACCACGGGAATTTTGGGCTGTCCATAATTCATTGGCTGTGTTCAGCAGAATGAAAATAAACCGATACATTAGTAATAACAAATCCGTTAAAAGCGCTGGAAATCGCAAGTAACACAGAGTTTGTAAAATTTCTGTAAAAGGGACGGTTAACATGAGAAAATATAAGCAAGAACCAGAGGCTAATGCTCTGGTTAAAATTCCCCATGCTTGGATACTGCCACTATGACTGATATAAATATAGAAGTGTCCGAGAGTTAGTCCATACCACGAATCTAATTGTACGCTTTGCAAATCAGCGATGCCAACTCCATTCACCATTAGCGCTGGTAAACTTGTCAAACAAAAAACTATGGTGAACAATAACAACCGGAAATAAATACCAGCCGGAATTCTTGCATAAATAACTGTCCAAACACCCATCCAAAGCGCCATCAATATTTGCACTAGCGGATGGGTAGCAAGGGAAATAGCAAGAGCAGTAAATGCAAAAATCAGTTTATGTTCTGGTGGCAATTTTCGCAGTCGATTAGTGTAAGCTAAAGTGTCTAGTTGTAGGCTCATTCTTCACGTTTTTGTTGTTGGGAACGTCCTTTATACAACCCAATTGCATAACCGACTACTCCAGCACCCAAAGCTGCTTGCGAGGCAAATAATAAGCTTGCTATTTCACCACTAGCTGGCTCCAAAAATGATTTAAACCAGGGTTTATATCCAGGTTGTATTTCACTAATAGCTTTTTTGGCATTATCATCGGAACCAGCAAATTGTCCACCACGTACAAATATTAACGGCGCAACTGCTAAAGCTAATACAGCTACCACCAACACCCAGTTACTCAACCCTTTTTTAGATTGACTCATTGCCACTTCCTCGTTTGATTAATTTCAACAATTCCAATTCTTGAGGATTATAAGATTGCAGCCAATTCCATACCAACACAGTTAGCAATCCTTCACTAATTGCTAAGGGAACTTGAGTAATGGCAAAAATTCCAGCGAATTTGGTAAAGGAAGCAATAAACCCACCAACAGGTGCAGGAAAAGCTAGGGCGAGTTGGATAGAAGTGATAACGTAAGTGAGTAAATCGGCGATCGCAGCTGCTAGAAATATGGCAATTTTTTGTTTACCACCCAACTTTATTGTCAGATTATATATCCAGTAAGCCGCAAATGGCCCAGCGATCGCCATCGAAAAAGCATTTGCACCCAGCGTCGTCAAGCCGCCATGCGCTAGTAACAAAGCTTGAAACAACAATACTAAACTACCCAAAACCGACATAGCAAGGGGGCCAAACAGCACCGCACCTAACCCTGTCCCCGTAGGATGAGAACAACTACCGGTGACGGAAGGGATTTTCAACGCTGACAGCACGAAAGTAAAAGCACCAGCCAAGCCCAGCAGTAGTTTCAGTTCCGGGTTAGCTTGGGTAATCCGAGTCAGACTACGCAATCCTAGTAGAAAAAATGGTAATGCCACAATCCACCAAAAAATTGCCCACTGGACTGGTAAAAAACCTTCCATAATGTGCATCGCGTAGGCGGGTTTGGGTAAACCAACAACTAGATAAAAACTGATAGCTGCCATCAGCGTTAGACTAACTAACGCCTGTTTTTTTCTTTTCATAATCTGTACCTCGCAGATTTATGTAAACGAATTGATTCTAACCGGCGGGCATCCTGACTCACTCAATTTTGGATTTCGGATTTCAGATTTTGGATTTTCAGATGGCTTCCTAATCCAAAATTTAAAATCTAAAATCTAAAATCGGTTTACAGTTGCGGGACAGCGCCGGATTTACACCGGACTTTCCCCCTTGCGTCCGATGGCTGCTCCCCATCAGAACCGATTGGAGTAACTATATCACCATTACCAATTTTGAGCAGCGATTTTTTATAATGGGAGTGTAAACTTCGACAAACTTATCTACCCATTGCTGAGAAGGTGCGCGGCTTCCTTGAACAACTTCAACTAGATGAATAATTTTTGCCACTGTTGTCTGATCAGCAGTGTATGTGACTTTTACCTCTAAAAAGCCAGTTTGATTTAATGTTCCCACAAAAATGCGATCGCTTATTTCTTTATCTTCAGGGATAAATTCTCCCGTAATTGGCGATTGGTTAATTGCTGAATTTCCAGATCCCACCACTCCATCTAAAGCAACACTGGGACATCTAGCAAAATCCTCCGTACTATTATCATAAATTCGAATCAATTATCTTCGGCAAGTCTTCTAAACTATAATCCAAGTCGATTTCTTCGGCGTGGTCTTTGATTTCATCACTCGCATTTGGGAGGCTTGATTGATAGAGTTTTAAGTGTTCGATAATATCA
Organism: Nostoc sp. JL33; assembly: GCF_017114985.1. Lineage (GTDB taxonomy): Bacteria > Cyanobacteriota > Cyanobacteriia > Cyanobacteriales > Nostocaceae > Nostoc. Next base: position 15,985 of record NZ_JABXKP010000039.1, read on the forward strand.
CTAAACGTTAGTTTAGCTTGTTTAAGACTGGCAGCAATAAACCCAAGGGGATTATTCATTTCGTGAGCTACACCAGCAACTAAGTTACCCAGTGCAGACATTTTTTCACTTTGCACCATTTGTAATTGGGCGTTTTGCAGTTCTTGCTCTGCCCGTTTGCGTTCACGAAGTGCAGCTTGCTGTTCGCTGATATCCTGCACATTACCAAGAATTACCGCCTTCTTGTCGAGAACAATGTTGGTCAGCGTAATATCGGTAGATTGTAGAAGCGAGACTGAGTAGTATTCAACTCATCCAATGACTGCTCTAGCTGTTGGGCATAGTTGTGCGATCGCTCATACAGTTGAGCATTTTCCAGAGAAATGGCAGCTTGAGCGCAAACTAAATTGAGCAGTTCGACGCGATCGCTTGTGAACTCTCCAAGAGTTTGATTTGAGTGCTTTAGCGCTGGCTACAAACCTATCAAACTTAACTTAACATACTACTCCTGACTGGGAGCAGCAGGTTGCGATTGAGGTTGTTGGCGTATACGGCGCAAAGAGTCCCGCAACTTGTTCTGGCTAGTGTTATCTCTTCGCCGCCGCCGATTTGTGGTTACTTGTGGCTTTTGTGATGAATCGGTAGCCGCTCGTTCCGGCGCGATGGGGCGTAAGGAATCACTTGCACTTCCTTGAGTGCGAGTTGTCCTAGCTTCAGATGATGAGCTTGTAGCAGGACTTCCCCCTGTTTGAGGTTCCAGTCGGCGACTAAATCCAGATATTGCTGGTCTTGTGGCTGTAGCTTCATTAGATGAGGGTGTCAACTCTCTGCGCCTACGTCGTTTTGGAGCTTCCTCTGTGGAGTTGGCAGTAGTTGCTGCCTGCTGAGTTCTCTGTTCTGCTTCTCTTTGGGTTTTCCGTTCTTGAACTTGGCGCGATCGCCGTGAACCTTTTATGGCAAATTCAGTGGCTATAGATACTCCTTGTCTACCACCTTCTGCGGGTTTTAATTTCCACTCACGCGCTTGTCTGGCGGTTTCTTCATCTAATTCGCGGTTTCCACTGGAGCGAGCAATCCGCACATTGGTAACATTGCCTTGTGCATCAGTATCGACAGCTACTTCTACTCTGCCTTCGACTCCTCGCCGTCTTGCTGCCTCTGGATACTTGGCATTACATTCGCGGCAGGCTGCACGACCATTACCATCACCTGAACTGTTAATTTTTGGAGGTGTTGGTGCTGTTGGCGCTGTTGCTACTGTCGGACGGTTTCCTACTCCATTGCCAATACCACTACCAATACCACTGCCAGTTCCACTACCAATACCACTACCAGTTCCACTGCCAACTCCACTACCAATGCCGCTACCGGTACCAGTACCAGTCCCAGTGCCAATGCCACCGCCAGTCCCAGTACCAGTCCCAGTACCAGTCCCAGTACTGCTGCTTGTACCTACAGGAATACCACTACCTGAGCCTAAACCAACACCAGAGCCGCCACCACCACCACCGCCACCCGTCGAACTTGCTTTGGAATCTTCAGATAGAGATGATTGTGGAATCGGTGCAGATTTCACAGGAACTTCTGGTGCTACTCGTGGAATCGGTGCAGATTTCACAGGAACTTCTGGCTTGGTAGCAATTGCTTTTGGCGGTGTATTTGTCGGCTGTGGCTTCTGAGCGACTGCTGTAATCTGTTCAAATTGCTGCTGAACTTTTTCTACTGGTGGAGCTTCTATAGACTGTTTTTGGACAACTTCTGGTTGTTTTTTTATTTCTTCTGGAATCTGTGCAATTGGTTTTTCTGGTTCCGCAGTCGGAGAATCTACGATCGCCAACTCTATTGCGTCATCTTCTGGTGTGGGCACTCTCGTAAAATAATTACTTATGCCTGAGGACAGTACGCCGATATGCAGCGCCAGTGAACCGATCAGACTGTAAGTCAGAAAAGACTTGAGAGCCTCAACTTCTTTGGAACGTTGCTCGACAGTAATGCCGGAAAAGCTCATAGCTATTGCTACCTATTCTCACTAATTCAGTCATATTAGAATGTACGGTTACAAATATCAAGTCAACAATTAAAATTTATTCGGATAGCCTTACGGAACCCTGCACTAGCAAAAACATCTTTTAAAACCACCAATATCATGGTTTTTGGACAAAATTAATTTTTGTTTCAATTAAATAAAATTAATTTATGTAAAGAAATGAACAATTAAATAAAAATTATCAGCATTACATTTGAAAAAATTATCATTATATTTTATATTTTATTGAGAAAAACTTTCAGCTTTCCTCTAGATTCTGGTAGTCTGATTTTGTATTGTGGATGACGTTATAGAGGCACTACATGGGAATTCAGAATTTGTTTGCAGCAGGCGGTGTGGTCATGTGGCCCCTGTTGGCATTTTCGGTATTGGGTGGGGCACTGATCATCGAGCGGATCAGCTTTTGGGTACGGATTAATAAGCGTCAAAGCCGGGTGGTGCGAGATGTTTTGAATCTCTACCGTCTCGATAATGTTGTTGGTGCAATGGAGAAACTTCAAAAAAACGCAGATTTGCCACTCGCCCGGATTTTTCTGGCGGCTTTAGAATTAGAGGAGCCAAATCCAGAGGAATTTCGTTTGGCATTAGAAAGCGAAGCGCAGGCTGAGATACCTGTATTAAAACGTTTCCAAAACATTTTCGAGACAATCATTAGTCTAGCGCCACTGTTGGGTCTTCTCGGCACTGTGTTAGGATTAATAGCCTCCTTTGCTTCTCTAAACCTTGGTGATGTGGGAGGTAGTAAAACCACAAATGTGACATCTGGGATTAGTGAAGCTTTGGTAGCAACAGCATCAGGATTGGTCGTTGCTATATTCATACTCGTGTTTGCCAATACCTTTCGGGGATTGTACCAACGGCAAATCGCACTAATTCAGGAGTATGGGGGACAACTAGAATTACTCTACCGCCGTCGTTATCAACGAGGAGAAAAAACGTATGCGTCTACCAGATGAACCAGAACTTCCACTACAAATCAACGTTGTGCCGCTAATTGACGTGATTTTTGCAATTTTGACATTTTTCATCATGTCAACTCTGTTTTTAACGCGTTCAGAAGGTTTACCAGTAAATTTACCGAAGGCCAGCACAGCGAAACAACAGCAAGTTCCCACTAAAATTACGATTACGGTAGATGAAAAAGAACAGGTAAGCCTGAACCGTAAACCAATTGCAGTTGATGATTTGACAGCGCAAGTGCGGACTTTAGTTGGTTCTAACCCAGAAGTGTTAGTGATTATTAATGCTGATGAAAAAGTTGATTATGGTCGGGTGGTGGCTGTGATGGATCGGGTTCGTCAGGTTAAAGGGACAAAATTAGCGATCGCTACCCAAAGACAATAAGTAAGAATATTGTAGATCAGAAGTTCAGAGAGTCAGCAAAATTCTATGTTCTGACTCCTAACTCCTTTTTGGATGATGACTACAGTGGCGATATCTACTACCAGCTACCCTTACGTATCTGCAATTGTTGAGATATAACTTTAAATAATAATTGTTATTAACTGTGAATGGTTGCCACTCTCCTAGCTCAAAGCCACGCAGATTCTTGGTTCAACCAGTCTACTTAGCCTAGACCCCTTTAAATATATAGCAAATCCTATTTGATTTCCTTCAAATCACAAGACTCAGATCCCCGACTTCTCTAAGAAGTCGGGGATCTCGTTGTTCACAAATAATTAAGTAGGGCTATAGTGAGAAGTGTTTGATCAGCGTTTAGATTATTCGACCCAAATCAACATTTTTTAGCGATCGCTAAAACTTGAATCTAAAAAATTTACACCGGGAAGTCGTGACGCACAAGTTGCAGAAGTTGTAAATTTTTGGTACTAAAATCCAGTATACCAACAAATTGAAGACTGGTTGGAAGATGTTCCCTATTTGATTGCTCCTGGGAAAGGAGTTTATCCATCAGTTTAAGGTGGTGCTTATGAATCTTGGGATGCAACTTCAATCGGAACCCCAATCTTTTCTGGTATAGCAGCGTTAATCTTAGAGAAGTATAGTAAGCAAATTCCAGCATTGGATTTAATTGACGCACTGTTCACAAGTTGTAAAGATTTGGGACATGACAAGGAACGCCAAGGTAAAGGTTTAATTAAGGTAACCGCAGCCCTATGAAACTTAACGAAAGTCAAATTGCCAAAATTGACCCTCTGCTTAAAGAAGTACTGATGAAAGCTAAGGGAAATAAAGTGATTCGAGCAATTATGAGTTTAGGGGATGAAAATCAAATTAGATTAAATGCTAGCAATTCATCGCCGGAACCTCAGCAATTTACATCATCTGAGGCTTATCGACAGGCATTAATTGATCAGCGTAAAAGCCAACTAACCGAAGTGCTGTGTGATACTATCGAAGAACTCCAGCAACTTTCTTTGAAACCTGTTGGAGGTGAACTCAGCAGCGTTGTGGTTGTAGAAGGTTCGGCTGATGCGATTTTGCGCTCATTAGCACTGTCTGGAGTTAACCATGTCACTTTAGATCAGCTGATTGCACCCCCGGAAGTTGTACCAGATGCAGCGATTAAACATTTTGCTGATATTTATATCAATACACTTGATCGCCCTTTAGATCAGAAAACCACAAAATTAATTTATCAAGCATCTGAGCAATATATTATTAACTACCACAGACGCCATAACAAGTTGCAAATATTGGGAATGCAACAACCTGTAGATTTGGATTCAATCTACATAGCTGTGCAATATTTGCAGCCAAGTGATATTTGGCGATTGGAATCAATTGAAGCTTTAGACAATCTTTTTTGCGAAGCTGGAAAACGCGAATTTCAGCCTGAAGATGCTGATCAGCAACAGGGCATTAAAGTTGCCAATCAGCAGCAATATCTGATGGTACTTGGGGCAGCAGGTGCAGGTAAATCTACATTTTTGCGGAAGATAGGATTAGAAGCACTCAAGGGAAAATCTGGTGAATTAGAACATGAATGTATTCCGGCTTTCATTGAATTAAAACTATTGACTGATAGAGAAATTAATCTTGAAGAAGCTATCAGACAAGAAATGCGATTGTGTCAGTTGCCATTTGAGGCAGAATTTACTACCAAAGCCTTACAACAAGGTAAGTTATTAATTTTGCTAGATGGTTTGGATGAAGTATCAACCGTAAACAGCGAATTATTAATTAGGCAAATTCAAATTTTTGTTGAGCAATACAAAGAAAATAGGTTTATTCTATCTTGCCGGACTGCTGCTTATAAATCGCAGTTTAGGAATTTGATCGAAATTGGGATTGTAGATTTTGATGATGCTCAAATTCAGCAGTTTATTCAAAATTGGTTTTCTTCAGAGGTAGATAGAAAAGCCGGAACTGCTGATAATTGCTGGGGGTTAATTAACACCCAAGAATCAACTAAAGATTTAGCTCGATCTCCTGTATTGTTAACTTTTCTCTGTTTAGTGTATGACGAATCTCAAGACTTGCCTAAAAACCGAGCTACGGTTTACAGTGATGCTATCGATATATTACTCAAAAAATGGGCAGCTGAAAAACGCATTCAAACCGATCCCACTTATCGTCAGCTTGACATCGATTTAGAGAAGATTATACTAAGTGAGATTGCATATTACAGCTTTAAATCACAACGGCTACTCTTATCTCACCAAGAACTTGTGAGTCAAATTAAAGAGTTTCTGCACAATAACGACAATGCACCCAAAGATTTAGATGCTGAGACAGTTATAAATGCTATAGCTATTCAGCAGGGAATTTTAGTAGAACGAGCAAGGGATATCTACTCGTTTTCTCATGTGACACTACAAGAATATTTAACAGCAGAATATATTAATCACCATCGTCAAGTTGAAAAATTAGTTACTGAACATCTTATAGATACACGCTGGAAAGAAGTGTTTTTACTAGTAGCTGGGTTAATGCGAGGTGGTGCAGATGAGTTAGTGCTGTTGATGGAAACAGAAGTGCAAAAGTACATTAATACACCGAAGTTGCAAGCGTTATTAAACTGGGCAGAACAGGTAACAGTTGGAGATGAAGGTAATTATAAGCCTGTGAGTAAACGTGCAGCTGCGATCGCGATCGCCAACGCCATCGCCAACGCCAACGCCATCGCCAACGCCATCGCCAACGCCAACGCCATCGCTTACGCCAACGCCAACGCGATCGCCAACGCCTACGCTTACGCCTACGCTTACAGCTACGCTTACAGCTACGCCAACGCCTACGCCAACGCCAGAGCCTATGCCTATGCCTATGCGATCGCCTATGTCAACGCGATCGTCAACGCCAACGATATCGCCAACGCCAACGACATCGCTAAAGCTATCAACTACTCTCGTGAACTTGAAAAATTAAAAATCTTCAATAACATCAACTTTACTGTCCTGATTGCTCGACTAGAAGCACTCAGAGATAAAGTTACTGATGATCAACAGCTACGAAAAGCGCGTCTGATATTTGCTGAACGCCTCCAAAAAACTTTAGTTAATGCTTTCAATCTCAATCCAGAAATGGTCAACTTATCTGAGGAAGAAGTGAAAGCACTCGGCGATTATCTCTACGCTAATCATCTGATAATCGAGTGCAAACAAGCGGCTGTGCAGGTGTCACCCCAAACTTGGGAAGCGATTGAGGCGCGAATGTTCTTGGTTCCAATCGGTTAAGCAAAGAAGAATTCAGCAATCTTTGAGTGGAGGATTTAGCGCAAAGTCGGAGTTACCCCAATCCGGTTTGGATAAGGTTTTTTGATGACACGCCGCTAATCGCAAAGACGCGATAAATCGCCGTCTTTACAACAATCAGTCCTTTGTAGAGACGGCGATTTATCGCGTCTCTTACCTTAACGTAGCACTGCTACGTCAAAACAATTCTTTTTCACGCCTATGTCTATTAGGTTTGCGTATATCAACTAACGAGTCGCCACCACACCAAGTTCTCTCGTTAGGAATGCATAAGTTGTTTTCCCTCTTCATCATATATGTCATGTTCTCGATGAATGAAAACCTCAGACAAAACCAGATAAGCTTCAGTCCAAGCTGTCATCACTTCTTCTGTAGCTGCTTCCCCTAAAATATCTTTCATCGCTTGCAGTAAACTTTCTCCGACAATAGGATACTGTTCTGGTGTAACATGGGTCTGCACATGGCGATGGGCAATCTTTTCAACCATCGACTTTAAAGCAGGTAGATTATCAATTTGGGCAGCATAATTATAAACTGCTGTAGCCAATCTTGCAGGCTGAGAACCATTTGCTTGAGCAGACATATTAAATTGTTCTTTCATTTCTGGATGATTGTGAAACATAATTTCATACATCCGAATTGTGATTTGTTGACCGTTCTTTTTCAAGACAGGTGCTGTAGATTTGACGATATCTATTGTTTGTTGGCTAATCATAGTTTTTTGAACGACTTGGAATGTTGATTGATTCCACTCTAGTGGTTATTTTTATTGATGACTATGAGCTAGCTCAGTTAACGAGTAATATCATGTCAAAGCCTCTATACATCTCCAGCTAGAGGCATTGATAAAAATGTCAGAATGAAAGTAGGTACATCGATAATTTATCAAGCGAAAAATTCATATGCATACTATTGATAAAAAGTCAATAACAAAAGCTTGGGCAGGTGCGATCGCAGAACCGGCAAAAGAATTTCCCCCTACGCAACTGCCAATTATCTCTGGCAAAATCCCAGATGGCTTGCGTGGCACACTTTACCGCAATGGCCCGGCACAGCTAGAACGCGGTGGCGATTGCGTGGGACACTGGTTTGATGGAGATGGGGCAATTCTCGGCGTCCATTTCACTGATGCAGGAGTTACTGGAGTTTATCGCTATGTGCAAACAGCAGAATACCAAGCTGAAACTAAAGCAGATAGGTTCCTCTATGGTGTTTATGGTATGCACACCCCAGGGCCGATCTGGAAGCGCTGGGGACAACAAATGAAAAATGCAGCGAATACCTCAGTGTTGGCTTTACCTGATAAACTGTTGGCTTTATGGGAAGCAACAAATCCCTATGCCCTTGACTTGGAAACTTTAGAAACGAAGGGATTAGATGATTTAGGTGCTTTGGACAATGGATTACCTTATTCTGCTCATTACAAGCGCGATCCAGACACAGGAGAGATTTTTAACTTTGGAATTAGTATAGGAAGTTCTGTACAACTGAATCTCTACAAAAGCGATCCGACTGGCAAAATTATCCAAAAAGCTGCTTTTAAGCTAGATCGCTACTCAATAATGCATGATTTTGTTTTAACTCAAAGGTATCTGGTATTTTTCATGCCACCGATGCGGTTGAAAATGCTGTCACTTATGCTAGGCATGACTACCTTTAGTGAATCTTTGTTGTGGGAACCTCAGTTAGGAACCCAAGTGTTAATCTTTGATCGCGAAAACTTATCCTTAGTTAGTCGTGGCGAAACCGATCCCTGGTTTAATTGGCATTTTGGCAATGGCTATGAAGATGAAGACGGTTCTGTGATTCTAGACGTGGTGCGATATTCAGATTTTCAACAAACTAATGAATATCTCAGAGAAATCGCAACTGGTGAGACACACACAGTTCCAAGAGGAAGATTATGGCAAGTGCATCTCAATCCTCAAACAGCTAAAGTGACAGCAACGCAAGAAGTTATCAAGCGCAGGTGTGAGTTTCCCGTAGTGCAGCGATCGCAAGTTGGGCAACCTTGGCGCTATACTTATGTATCATTAATGCCCCAAGAAACAGATACAGGTGAAGAATTGTTTGGTGCGATCGCTCGCTTCGACTACAAAACCGAAACCCTCACCGAAGCAGACTTAGGAGAAAACCGTTATCCTTCAGAACCCATCCACGCCCAAGATAGCCAAAACCCTTCACAAGGTTGGGTGCTAACCGTTGTCTACGATGGTAATTCTCATAGTAGCGAAGTTTGGGTATTTGATAGCGATCGCCTCGATGCCGAACCCGTTTGCAAACTAGGATTACCCAGCGTCATCCCCCACAGCTTCCACGGCACTTGGAACCCAGCCTAACAAACCCTCTGCGTTTCCCTTAGCTACCTGGAGCGTTTAAAAAACAATCCTATTGACCAGACGTAATTAATCGCATCTGGTCAATGCAAAATCAAAAATCCCAAAAAGCCTTGCCCTATGCAATTGCAAGAAAAACGCGATTATTCTCCCACAGAATACCTAGAACTAGAAGTCATTTCCGAATATCGTCATGAATATATAGACGGTGAAATTATACCCATCACAGGTGGAACACCAAATCACAACCAAATAGCTGGTAATTTTTGTGCAGCCCTGAATTTTGCTTTGAAGCGACAACCTTATCGAGTATTCATAGCTGATCAACGTCTATGGATTCCTAAAAAGCGAATTCATACATATCCTGATGTAATGGTTGTTGCAGGTTCATTAGAATTTTCTGAGGGACGTACAGATACAATTACTAATCCCTTAGTGATTTGTGAGGTGCTATCCAAATCTACCAGAAGCTATGATATAGATGATAAATTTGCGGCTTATCGCACCATACCCAGTTTTCAGGAATATGTTCTGATTGATCAGTACAAAAATCATGTAGAACAATATTCTAAAACTGACGACAAAAAATGGATTTTCTCAGAGTATGAAGAAGAGAATAGTATTCTAATACTATCGTCTATTCAATTTCAAATCTCACAATCAGATATTTATGATAAAGTTGACTTTGAGGCTAAATAATAACCAGATAAATCGTTATAGAATAGAAATAAACCTTATATACAAACGCTAATTAAGTATAATTGCCCATGACCACTTCTAAACGCCACTATCACATCACTACTTTCGGTTGTCAGATGAATAAAGCTGACTCAGAGCGCATGGCTGGTGTTTTGGAAGACATGGGCTTTGAGTGGTCAGAAGACCCGAATAATGCAGATGTGATTCTCTACAATACCTGCACAATTCGGGATAATGCCGAGCAAAAGGTATATTCCTACCTTGGCAGACAGGCGAAGCGTAAACATGAGCAGCCTAATTTAACCCTGATCGTAGCTGGTTGTGTTGCCCAGCAGGAAGGGGAAGCGCTATTGCGGCGAGTCCCAGAATTAGACTTGGTAATGGGGCCACAACACGCCAACCGTCTGAAAGATTTGCTAGAGTCGGTGTTTGCTGGCAACCAAGTTGTCGCAACCGAGTCAGTTCATATTATTGAAGATATCACCCAGCCGCGACGTGATAGTAAAGTCACAGCTTGGGTAAATGTAATTTACGGCTGTAACGAACGCTGCACCTATTGTGTGGTTCCCAACGTCCGAGGTGTCGAACAATCTCGCACACCGTCAGCTATCCGGGCTGAAATAGAAGAATTAGGACGCCAAGGTTACAAAGAAGTTACTCTACTCGGTCAAAATATTGACGCTTACGGCAGAGATTTGCCAGGAACAACGCCAGAAGGTCGGCATCTGTACAACTTCACAGATTTACTTTATTATGTGCATGATCTGCCGGGGATTGAAAGATTAAGATTTGCTACTAGTCATCCTCGTTATTTTACAGAGAGATTAATTAAGGCTTGTGCTGAGTTACCCAAAGTCTGCGAACACTTCCACATTCCCTTTCAATCTGGGGATAATGAACTTTTAAAGGCGATGTCGCGGGGTTATACCCATGAGAAATATCGCCGGATTATTGATACCATTCGGCGGTATATGCCAGATGCTTCAATTAGTGCTGATGCGATTGTCGGTTTTCCTGGGGAGACAGAAGCACAGTTTGAAAATACCCTGAAACTGGTGGAAGATATTGGCTTTGATATGTTGAATACAGCAACATATTCGCCGCGTCCAGGGACACCAGCCGCGTTGTGGGATAATCAACTGAGTGAAGAAGTTAAAAGCGATCGCCTCCAACGCCTGAATCATTTAGGAAACTTGAAAGTCGCCGAGCGATCGCAACGTTACTTTGGACGCATTGAATCGGTTTTAGTAGAAGACCAAAATCCAAAAGATCAAACCCAGGTGATGGGACGCACTGGCGGTAATCGTCTGACATTCTTCAGTGGCGACATCAAAGAATTGAAAGGGCAGTTAGTGAAGGTAAAAATTACCGAAGTTCGCCCTTTTAGCTTGACAGGTGAACCAGTTGAAATCAAACAAGCCTTGTCTGTCTGAGAAAATAGACTTCTTGCATAAATCAAAAAAAGAACCCCACCCCGCCTTTGACTTACGTCAAAGTCTCCCCTAAGAGCAGGCTCTTAGGGGCTGGGGGTGGGGTGTTAGGGGACTTTTGCAAGAGGTGTAATGTTTTAAAATAATTCGTAATTGATAATGACGCTCTACCAGACGCTGCGCGTAGCTTGCTTCTGGGCAGGAGTACGCAGACTCACTAACGTCATTACAAATTAATTAAGCCCTTCCCCTATTTCACCTTGACACGGAAGCGAACAAAGCCATAAGAATTAGCTGGTGTGCCAGTTCCAGTTGATGCGGGTAGATTGGGTAAATCGGAACTCCGGGTGATATTCACCACCACAGCTCCATTGATATTAATACCACAGGATGATGGTATACCTGATTCGTTAGCTGTATAAAAATGTCCGCGATCGCCATCCTGTGCATTGGTAAGATAAGCCGTAGGAGTGCTAGAACCAAGTCCAAGGGCAATACCTTTATCTGCTCCTGGTAAGCCGCCATCACTAGGAGTCATACCATTAAAAGCAGTAGAAAGAAAAGTAGTATTGGTAGGTACTAAGTCACAGATTTGCACCCTAGTTACATCACCCTGACCATTCGAGAGGAAGTATATCGTGTATTCTAAATCATCTCCTGGCTTAACTATCCCAGCGTTGATCATTCCGCGTAAGTAACCGCTAGGCCATGGGTTACTGCTGTCATCATCAATATCACGAGGAGATGCTACGTAGTTAGCAGCATTAGAAGAAACGTCGCTGCGACCATCTACAATGTCGGTTAAGTTCTGGCTGTTAATCCGGGTGATGCGCTTCACTAAAATTAACTGAGGTTTGCCAGTGAATGGCATAGTTACCGTAGCAGGTGTAGGATCTTCCTTCCCTGCTTTGTCTACTGCGGCTATACTAAAAGCGATCGTTGTAGTGCCATCTATATTCGGATCTACTGTTAGTTTGGTCGGATCATAATTAGTAATAACTTGGTTGGCTGTCACAGCTACACCGTTGTAATACAGTGTCCCATTATTTGGTAGACTAACAATCTTGAAACTGTTGCCAGAACCAAAGTTCCCATCTTCCGGGTCAGTGCCTGATAGTGTTGGCACTTGTACAGTATTGGTTCCCCCTGGATTTTTTTTTGTAGAGCCGATGACATTATTAGTGTCGGGCAACTGCTCAATTCCAAAGTCCTTACTAGAGATGTTTGTACCAGTATTAAAAGCAGCTGTTGTTAGTGGGCTAGTATTGACCCAGTTAGAGGGCAGAGATGGCGCAGGGGCAGTATTACCAACTGTGCCAGCAGTCGTACTTAAAATAATTTTGACATCGTTTTGATTAAAGGGAACATTGATAAAGGTGTAAGTGCCATCTGCCGCGACAGATGTTGTCACCAACACTTTATTAGTTGAATCTACCAGAATGGCATTTAACAACCCACCTGCATTAGTGCCGGTTTCCGAACCAGTATTGATATTAGTAAAAGTATTGTTAGCGCTATTGTCGGCATCATCCCAAACCTTGCCACTGAGGAAATCATCATCATATATGGTATAGCTGGAAGCGATCGTTGGGGAACCACCACAAGTTGTTGTTGAACTGGCGAAAAAACTAGATGAAGGTTGGAGAGTGAATACGATTGTCCTCATACCTTGAGGAATATTGTTATTAATAACAGTAAAGGGAATGGTAAAGACACTAGTGGCATCACTCCCGTCGTAGTTACCCGAAGGGATAAAGATATTAAAAGTGGATGTGCCGGATGTTGTCTTGTAGTCTGTACCCAAAGTCGCTGTACCACTCACCGAAATAGGAACGGAGATTCCGCCAGTTGGTACTAAACCAACGATTCTGAGTTTGGGGGGGTTAGTTGTAGGGGTAGTTTCCGATTCTGCTGCACCACCTGAACTTGCTGTAAACTCGAGCACAGGTAAACCAGCAAATTGAACTTCATCAAGGAAGTTACCTACAGTATTGTCCCCACCCGCCGTGGAAACGGCCGCAAATCCTACAGGTTGATTAGCAGAAGCAGCAGTGTAAGGCACTGTGCCAGTGTATCGCACCCAGCCATTTCCGGCGTTATTGTTACTGACATTAGGAATAGTTGCACCATTCTGTGCTACTGGTTGTGCCGTGACTGTTCCATCGCTAGTTGTTGAGAACCTGCCAAAAATAGTATTTAGTCCAATTAGAAAATTCGCCACATCAGGATTAGTTGCACTTGAACGCCCACGATGTAGAAAAGAGAACGTAATCGTCTCATCTTTAATAAGGCACAAATTTTGATACAACTCAGAAGCTTGTTCTGCATTTAACTCAGCAAATTGATTCCCTGCATTGGTTGCTGTACTAGCACCAATAAATCCTGAAGTCCAAATCTCAATCAGCGGTACTGATCCTGGAGATGTATAACCAGTACAGCTACCTGTTCCTGCTTTTACTGAGCCATGAGTTGTACTCCAACCAGGGATAAGGCTTTGATCGACTTGAACGTAACATTGTTGACCAGCAGAACCAAAAACAGGTGACTCAAAGCCGGGATTCAGGAACGATCGCTGGATATATTGAGCCTGCGCTACTGTAGGTTGAAGTACTAATGTCGCACCGATTAGTCCCCAGCCGAAAGCATTAAAATTTTGCCATAAATTCTTCATTAGTAAATTACCATAAAATAACCTTTACAAAACGCTGATCACCTTAACCCTAATCATCAATGAGGGCTGATTAACCTCAAAAAACTCTCCAGTCTTTAGCTTGCCCAAAGGCTGGCAAAATCTAACAGTTGCATTTACATTTAGTGCCGTGATCGCTTTTAAAAGTTAAAGAAATATTTCATTTGAAATTTAATTAATCCTGGCTATAAATTGACGATTTGTAGAGACGTTGCAATGCAACGTCTCTACATTGTGGGTATAAACATCACATCCATAAATTTGTAGGGTTATTTTTGTCTTTGTCCCATTTGATCGGATTATTAATGATGTATTCTCGAATTCGGTCTAAAGAACCATCGGCGCGAATGATCTGGTCATAAAATCGAGGCTGCCAAGCAAAATTTTCATAACCATTTTCCCGACACCAACGGGTAACGGCAGATTTGTATGATCCTGCGATCGCCCCTAATGAACCTGGTTTTGGGGATATTTCAGACATGAATTGACGCTGGGTAATGTCACATAAGGTTTCCTGTTGAATTCTGTCGCGTTGTGTAGAGACGTTGCACTGCAACGTCTCTACATACTGCAACGTCTCTACATTTTGGGATAGGGGTTTATCAATAACCACAATTCCGTGGACATGATTGGACATAATTACGTATGTATCAATTTGGATATGTTCAAAATGGTTGGGAATTTCTACCCAATATTTTTGAGCAATTTCTCCTATTTCCGAAAGTTTTACCTGACCTGACACGACCAGACCAAAATAATCAAAGCAATCTTTAGTACAAATGGTGATGAAATACCAACCATTAGCAGCATAATTTCGATTTGGTAAACGGGTGGACTCTACGCGGTATTTACCCTGAAATTTCGGTTTAATCATGGTGACAATTCCCTATCCGTTATTTACAACCTCAATGTAGAGACGTAGCAGTGCTACGTCTCTACAAATAACAGTTTTATATTTCATGCTTTTGCATCGCCGTTGTTGCCGCCTTGAGTTTATTCACCAAAGTTTTCATTGCAGATTCCTGTTGTTGGCGTGGAGCAATTTTTTGCTGTCCAAAGCCTTCAAACAATTCGTTGAGCTTAACCGTAAAGCCCAAATACGCGCCTCCCGCAGAACGTGTGCCAGAAAAATCTCGGTCATCAACTTTACCAAAGACATATCCAGCAGAAAGGCGCAGGTTAGGCGTGAGGTAGTAGCCTGTTTCTACAACAAACCCTGTTTCGCTGTAGCTAGACTGACTAATTACACGAGCTTCACCAACTAAATCCCAGCTATATCCCAAACGATAGGTAGCGCGTAATTGGGCCAGATTTACTGTGCTAGTACCAGCTAAATCATTAGCTATGTAAGAAGTACTGTTACGCAAAGCATATTTCCCGTAAAATTCCCATTGCCAGTTAGGAGCGTAAATAGCTTCTAAAGCAAAGGTATGGTCTTGGGAACCCGTACCACTCCCTAAGAGGATGGTGTCAGGAATAGTTGCCGGATTTTGGCGATATTCATAACGCAACAAAGCATTAAATTTATCGTTATTGGGATCGCGGTAGGCTAAACCCAGCTTGAGGTTAGCAGTATCTCCCAATCCTGAAAGCTTTTGATTGGAAGAACCACCTTGTTGATAACGTACCAAAGCTGTGAGAGCCGGGGAAATTTTACCCGCAGCACCTGCGGTAATTACTGTATTACCACCACCAGAAGAGGAACGATGTTCATAACGGGCGCTGGCTTGAAACTGTGGATTATCAGAGTATTCCAGCCCAACGCTGTAGCTATCGCCACCATCAAAGCCGATCGCAGATGCTGATTGACCAAAAGCGAAGGGTTGGGCATATTGTTGGCCTGTTCCAGTGCGTCCGAAGAAGTTGCCAAATACGTGTTCGTAAGCGAGGTTCAGCCGCAATCCATGAGCAATAGTCCAGCGATTATTCAGACCGATCGCTCCTTGGGTAGTCATTTCGTTAGCACCACCCAAAATTGAGTAACGACCGGTCAAGGTGGTATCTGATCCGAGTTTGTGTTCACCATTGACACTCAAGCTGGTGATCGAATTACCCGAATATTGACCGCTAGTGTAAAACTGTTGGGCGAGACTGACGCTGACACCAGGAATTACTGCCCAATTCAACCCTAAAATGGTACGGTCTGGGTAAACTGTATCTTTTTGGGAAGATAGACTTAGTTCATTTTGCGCCTGAAAAGTCAGGTTCTTCGCAATCGGAACTGAAAAACGTGATCGCAGTTGATCAGAAGTACTACTCAAGGCGCTGTCGGGGATGCGGTCTTCCCGATGGCGATGAATCCAATCCACATCAAAGGTAGCGCTACCCAAGCGTTGTTGAATCCCGGCGGAAATCGTCGTCAGCGAATTATTAACTCCGCTCCCAGGTATGGCCTGAGAACGCGGTGCAAACAGTTCTTCAAAAGTATCTAGTGGTTGAGGAGCAATCCCAAAATTGTCTTCGTGGTCATATTGTGCTCTAACATTGGTAGTTGAGGTGAGTTTCGCTGTAACCTGCGCTCCATAACGGGTCTGTCCTGGGACAAAGCTGATGGTGGCATTATTGGCAAAACCCGTATCAGCAAAGCGATAATAGGCACGACCTTGAATCCCATTCGCAATTTCTCCCTCAGCTTCTAACCGATACGCATCACCACTGACCTTTCCCACAACATCAGAATCATTAGTGGAATGGGCATATTCTGCGATTAACTTTCCCTTTTCACCCAAAGCAATCAGGGCATCTGCGCCGTAGAGTTGAAAGTCACGCACCCCGTGATTTTCTTGAACGTAAGTTGCTCCTACCCAACTTTCTTGGTTGAGTTTGCGGGAAAGGTTATATTGTAAACGACCAGCATAGATACTGCCGTCAGAGTCTTGGCTGTCATATTGGTAAGTAACAACAATCCGGCGTACCAACACTTGTCCAGTTTGATCAATATCGGTGCGAAGAATCGGTTCGCGGAATAATAAAGTACCGCGATCGTAGTCGATTTCGTAGTCTGGGCCTCGGTTTAACTGTTTGCGTTCTAGTACAGTCCCAGGACGATTAAGTTCTTCTAACTCAATAAAGATATTTTCGCTACCTGCTTGTAGTAGCCTGCGAGAGAGGAAGTAATAACCACTAGTACCATCGGGAGCAATGGTATCCCGTTGAAACCCTTCTAAGTGGTTGCCATAGAAACCTGTAATTTGTAAGTTTCCTAAATTGTAGTTAGCTTTAAAACCGTGGAGTTGACGGGTGATAGAAGTAAATTGCTGCGATCGCCGAGCAAATTCTTCTGTGTTATAGTCACCCCACATGGCATAATCAGGATCGGAGCCGGGGATACGAGCCGATCGCTCAAAACGCAGATATACGCTGTCAATCGAAGGAGCGACGGCATCAACTTTCGAGCTATCCCCATAGACAGGATAGTTTTGCTCGCTGGATTGGTAAGTTTTAAACAGACGATTATCGCAGTTGCAATCTTCATTGAGGTTACGAGAACTGTTGTATGCGCCTGTAAACAACCAATCCCCGATCGCACCAGTGGCAAATATCGCGGAATGGAAATCTAATTGCGTTCCGTTGTCTTTGTCAGGAGGGAGGAAATCACGGAAACTCCCGTAATAATTTGTACCTCTAGCGCCCAAACGTAAATCTATTACTCCTGTTACCAAACTCGGACGCAGTGCTGTTTCAAATTGCAGTTCGGTAAAGGCTTCTAAATCATTAGCGATCGCCCGAATTCGCACAGTTTGGGCTTTGAGTTGCGATCGCAAAATCGCTGTAAATTGCCCCGCTTTCGCCTCCACTTGAAATCCCGGTTGATCGGGTTTGAAGTCTTTCCCAACAAACTCGCCAGCCGTAGGTATAAGAGTGATAACGGCATCACGGTTAGAGCGATTACCACTTGCATCGATCAGTTGACCCCGGATTGTCGCCGTGGAACGTCCATCTGCCGGAATACGGGACTCAACTGTTTCTAAAGTTAATTTCTGCGGCGCTCCCCGGACTGCAACTTGCACCGTTACAAGGGGTTCTGTCCCACCGACAACTTGTGCAGAGATGGCGTTATTCCCTTCTTTTAACGAGACACCATACCATGTCTGCGTTACGAGGTTGGTGGCGGAATCACTTTCCGTTCGTCCCACTAAGGAAGAGTCTACCAACGTGCCATTCACCCGCAATTGTGCCTGACTACCAACAGGAAATTGCACAATCACCGTGGTAGCTGGGACATCCACAACGCTGTCAGGCGTAGGAGCCAGGATTTTAATTGCTGTAGGAATGGCGGGAGTGGGAGACACGGGAAGATTTTCATTCACCCCTTGTCCCTTTGTCCCCTTGTCCTCTACTCCTGCTATTTTGCGTAAGCCTCTAGGTAAACCTACAGAAGTTACTGGCTGAAATGGTTGTATTTCCCTTGAAGAAGCTTGAAACTGTGTCTCGGTGTCTTTGCGTGCGTCGTTCTTGTCCTCGATTCCGGCTATTTTGCCTAAGCCTCTGGGTAAACCTACAGAAGTTGCTGGTTGAAATGGTTGTATTTCCCTTGAAGAAGCTTGAAACTGTGTCTCGGTGTTTTTGGGTGCGTCGTTCTTGGCCTC
Organism: Nostoc sp. JL33; assembly: GCF_017114985.1. GTDB lineage: Bacteria > Cyanobacteriota > Cyanobacteriia > Cyanobacteriales > Nostocaceae > Nostoc. The sequence continues at coordinate 34,412 of NZ_JABXKP010000039.1, forward strand.
GATTCCGGCTATTTTGCCTAAGCCTCTGGGTAAATCAATAGAAGTTGCTGGTTGAAATGCTTGTATTTCCGTTTTACTTGGCTGGACATCTGGAATTGAAGTATCAGTAGTTGCTGTTGAAGAAGTGGAGGTAAATTCCAGAGGTGAAAACTGCTGCTCGGAACTTCTCAAGAGATGGGGAGAATTTGAATCTATACTTTTTTGAGCAACTTTATTCTGATCGGTTTGCTCTTCAACCTGACTTTTCACCTCATCTGGAAAAACCAAAGCGAAGCCACCCTGTTTCCCTTGTAGGGAAGGGGAAGAATTCAAAGCCTCTCCTTTTTTAGGAGAGAGGTTTTCACCCTTATCTGCTTGCGAAGGGGAATCAGGGAAGAGGAGGTTTTGACTTGTGATTTCTGCTTTGACTATTGCAGGATACAAAACAAAGGTGAGAGCTACTGGCATAGTCCCCATCAATCTCAGGTAAAATGTCGTTGCACAGTGCAGTCTGGGTTTCATTTCTTCACTGGCTCCTGGAATGTGGGGGTGACAGCGAAGTTCATGCGTACCAATCCACCTGGCTCTAAATGCACCAAGCGAGATTGGCTATTGCGTTCCTTGAATTTTTCGTTAGGAGCTAAGGTGTAACCGGGTAAACTGCTGAGGTCTAGTACACCTGTGTGGTATCCAGGTAAGACATTAGCTAAAGAGAACAAACCATTAGGATCTGTAGTGATGCGGTTTCCGTCCTCCAGAAAAATCACCGCATTTGATACCCCAGGCTCACCAGACTGTTGTTCACCATCAAAGTTTTTATCAACAAACACCCGACCGATAATCGTGCCACAGTCAGAAACGATTCCTGCACGAATTTTCAATTGGTGCGTTGCCGGGCCATCCTTAGTGCTAAAACGGTTATCAACTCGTTGAGCATTAACGATCGCACTGTTACGACCTGTTCCCCGCAGCGCATCGGCTGTTAATTGAGCAGCGTAGGCAATATTTAGAACTTTATCAGTAGGAAGTGTTACGTCTGTGCGGAATATCAGCGTGTTACCATTGCGTTCTGAGGTGAGAGTAACTGCTTTACCATCCACCTCTGCCCGCCCAGATTTCGGCAAGAAGTTGAATCCTGATGGTAGGTTGTCGGTGACAAATATATTATTCAAACCAGCATCAGCGAGATTTTTGATCGAGAGGCGGTAGATTACCGTATCTCCAGGTTCAGCAGTAGCGCGATCGCCTGTTTTGATAATCTGCAACTGATTGGGTTGACACAAATTTGTGGTGAATTCAAAGGCTAATAAATCCAGTCCCACAACTTCTGAGTTGGGAACTAAGACAACTGTTTGCTCTAGCCTGGTTTCGCCTGTGAGACTAATTGGTTGACCATCCAAAGAAGTAGCGACATATTGCACCACACGATTACCTTGGGTGCCAGTGCTAGCAAGGATTTCAATTTTGATACGTCGTTGTTTGTAGATAGAATTTGGTGGTGGATTGACTACAAAAATGTAGGTTCTACCTGGATCAGTTTGACCCTTATTCGGATCGAGTAGGAAATTGTAGATACCCGCAGGGTTATTCGTAACGAAGTAGGGATTACTATTCTCAGTATTTGGCGATTTACCGCCAGGAACCTTGTTATTAGGAATATCGGGTAACTCTGTTCGAGTCAGAGAAACCAAGCTGCCCAATTCTGTCCCCGTTGAGTCGCTAGGGTTAGGTTCGTATACGCCAACAGAAAAACCTGTATAGTCAGGTAAAATTGTGCCAGCGCAACCTAAGATCCGCCCTAATGGGTCAACTAATGGGTTAGGACTAATAGGACTAACATTGATCGGACTAGAACTTCCTTGATATTCATAATTACTAGTAGAATCTGTATAAGTATAAGTAGCTTGATTTATTAATGGCAAAGACGCAGCCAGATTGTTAGTCTGTTGGGCGATCGCTGGTATAGGTATAGTAGTATGCAAAACACTTGCCAGGAGAACAGTCGCTGTTAACCGTCGCCACCAGCTACTGCTAGAAGTAATTTGCTTTTGGTTTTGAGGACAGATCATCTATCACATTTCCTCTGGAATGTCAAGCTTGTTGTTAATAAAAACACTTATTTATTTGTGGAAATCCAGAATTTTTAAAATAATTCGTAATTGATAATTACGCCCGTAACGCTATCGAGCGTTACGAGCGCGTCTGGTAGAGAAGCGTTAGCGAGTAATCGAGTGTCGGAACGAGCGTCTGTAACTCGGTGGGCAGCCTCTTCTCTAAAAGAGGCCGCGGTATAAACCTGCCCTTGAGAAATCCCCGTGCCCTCTTCAATCAGCGCACTTGGGTTTGATAAGTCGCCTTGACTGTTGTCTTAGCTGCAAGTGACGGAATCTGCAAACGGATATTGGTGTAAGCAATGGCTGGTGCTGGTTTGGTTTCCACTTTGCCGTCAGGGAGAGTAACTTTAACAGTGGGATTTTCGACATAGGTGCGTCCGCCATCAATGCTATAAGTAACTTTGGCATTGTTTGCAACCTTGACAGATTTAAGTACGTAGACCATTCCTTTGGGAATAGGTTGATTAAGAGTCAAATTCTTCACTGGGCGATCGCTCTTATTTTCGCCAATCAAGGTATATCGCAACACATCACCTGGTCGCACCGCAACTTGACCTTTCAAAGGTTGCCATTTCTGGCTTTGCTTACCTTGTTGATCCTGTGCCACCACTCGCTTTTCAGCCTCTAAGCGCAATTGTATTTGCGGTTGAGTTTTGACATTTTGGGCAACGGCACTTCCTGAATGCCATACATTTGCGATTCCCGGAATTTGACCGACAAATGGAGCTGTAGCAATGAGTGCGATCGCTCCTAAACCTGCAAAAGAAACACGCTTCATATAAATAACCTCAAAAAACTTTCAGAATGTTGATTGCTGATTTATCTTTCCCTGTTTTCGCTGGGGAATAATCAGTTTGTAGTTGGCGATTTAGGACTAAAGCGCTAACTACAAACACAGATGTGCTATCAGACCCCTCTTTGCAAACAAAGAGGGGTGACAATCAAGCTATCTAGTTAACCTTGCGTTGGAAGGTAAATGTTCTTAGAACACCAGGTGCAATCTGTCCAGTAGTAGTATTTACATACTTTGTGACATCACTGTTTACCGTGGTTCCAGTTTGATCGACGCCAGAGTTAGTAGCTGGAGCACCAGTGAAGAACTGGATAGTTGAAGCCCCAGAATCTTTAGCTGAACCAACAATGTTGCTAGTATCAATTTGAGTGTTATTGTCGTTGTCTAGCGCCCAGTTGTTCGGGGTTTGCGTACCATCTTCAGTAATCACAATCTTGTTAGCATTCAGAATTACATTCCCGGTTCCTACTTGAGAAGTAGAAATATTTTTGTAGGTAATCTGATACTCAATAATGTTGCCTGGGGCGGGTTTTTTGGGTGTAACACTAAATGTGCCATCAGCACTATTTGCTAGTGCTGGCCCACTTCCTTGTAAAACTCGTGACTGTTTCAGCAATTGCAAGAAGCCAGTGTATACACGGTCAATGCTGGTGTTTTGGGGTTTTCCAGTAGGTGAACCAGGATTAGTAGTTGAGTCAATAAAAGCGATAACCGGTGTGGGGAAGCCGCGTTCTATAATAGTTGTAACAGTTGCACCTTGAGCAGTAGTATCAGTTGATAGTGGCGTATTAGCAGGTAAGTCAACGCTTACACCATAGTTAGCTTTACCACCATTCGCTGGAACTGCATCAATTCGCAGTGGATTAGTGGCACTAATTGGGCTGCCCCCGGCTGAACCCGTAGCACTTAGGAACGTAAAGCCTGTTGCGTTATTGTACGTGTAAGCGGCTGATAAACTTTGATAGGATATCGTCACCACTGTACCGTTTGGCAAATCAGTTGCTGCTGCTGGTGCTGTAGGTAAGAGAGAAATATTGGCAACAGCTATACCAGTATTCTCAACTGTGTTAGTAAAGGATACCGCAGCCGGATCAACTTTTGAGCCAGGAGCAGTATTGGGTGGAATTAGTGCTGATTTATTAGTGAAGTCATCATTGTTGTCGGTTGGCCCAACGGCATCAGGCACTCCATTTGGCCCATTCAAGAGAGAGCTAGCAGCAGGGGCTGTGAGGGTAGTTGCGTTTATATCCCCAGTAGGACTATTAGCACCAGTGTTATTATTCTGTGCGTCAATTTGATTTGCAGCAGGCGCCGGGCTATTAGGAACAAAGCCGCTGTCTGGTGTAGTAGGAAAGGTTTGATTAACGGAGTTATAGTTATCTGGGTTTTGGTCTCCTGAGTTGTCATAGATTTTGTTGGTCGCGGTCGTGTCTCCAGCAGTTGTACCGGCCACTTGAGCGATGTTGTAAATGGTTGGTGAGGCAGTAGTTGCACCAGTGGCCTTAACTTGGATGCTAAAACCGCTAACAGTTGTTCCAGTACTAACTGAAGTGACAACGTTAGGATCGTTAATGAAACCGATGCGTGTAACTGTACTCAAGGTTCCTGGGGCGGCAGTTGTCCACACAGCCGCGTCAGCATTTGTAGTAGTAGGAGTGATGCTGTAAACTACTTTCCAACCCGATGGGGCAATTGGAGTGCTATTAAGCACTGTATTTGCTGGAATCGCATCAGAAACTAAGATGTGAAGGGGGGTTGTTACACCATCAACATTGATATTTGTACCAGCTAAAGCTGCGGGGGTAATACCACTATTGGTTACGTCATTACTCTCAACTCGCAAGCTCAAACCATAAGTTAGCAGGTCATCACTTAGGTCACTAGAAGTGCCAGCATTAGAATAGGCTGTCCTAGTTTTGAGGATAGTTGCTAAGGCCCTACTATTAGCAGTACTTCCTACTGCAATCTGCTGGGTAGCACTGGCTTCTCTCACACCATTGACTGGCGCTTGTGCTGGGTCGCTATCTACAGTGAAAACGTCACCACCATCAGCAATCCGCAGTTGGTTTTGAGCATCACCAGGAGTTTGTCCTAGTCTGGCAGTGATAATATCGCCTGTTTGAGCGCCAGCTTGGACGGTAACTGGTACACGCACCAACACAGTACCATTAACTGGGATCGCGGCTGTAGTTAGTCCACCAGCAGGAATATCTGTCCAGGTTGCACCGCCATTAGTACTGTATTGCAAATTACCAGATGTAGTACTACCAGGTAATGTACCCGAAACTGTGGCTGGGCCTGTTGTTGTCGCTAAGTTAGGAATCTGGAATTTGGTGACTTCGTTACCGACGTTGGTTACGGTGTAACTGTAAATTAGTGTCTGACCAACGTTAGCAGTACCTGTAACCCCAGAACCTGTAACAGTAATACCAGCGACCTCTGCTACAGTCACGGTGACAGTGTTAGATGTGGAATTGATGGGACTCCCTGGCGCGTTGGGATCTTCGTAGGTCGCTGTCGCTGTGTTACTGATAGCTGTACCCGCAGTAGTTCCCTCAGCTAATACAGGTGCGACAAATTGGAAAAAGCTACCAGTTAACAATGCTGTTGCTACTAAAGCTTGGTAAGGCTTACGCTTCTTGCTGACAGATTTCTTTCGATTTACCATAGGAGTAGTTTGTTTATTTGCTGGACTTGTATCTTGGATTTGGAGACAGGATAAAGTTCGGCAATTCTTTAAAGAATTACCGACTGTAGCTGCCTAAAACTTCAACGTTTCGGGAATATATATTTAAGGAGCTAAATTCACTCCTTAAAAATTAGATTGAGGCAATAATCAGAAATAATTTGTCTACTTGTTTTACGCTTACCCTTGAGACTCAAAGCTGGCAATGGCAAATATGTGTAATTTATTACTATCTGCTAAATTGGCTTGTAAAAATTAATGTAGCTTTTATAGCACAAGAATTCTTCAGTATAAATAACTAACTTTTTTAGCGAAGAATAAGTGCATCAAAGCTGAAAAATTAACTTTATATTGGCAACACACATAGCAATTTTAGTGGGTTAATCAGACGCTCAAAAAACTACAACTTATATCGGAAAGTGCTTTTGAGTCCTTGGTATCATATATGCATATTAACCCGTGGAGTCATTTAGATAAAAAAATGGAACCTTAACTAAATGATCTAGATCACTTAAAATAGGATAGTGATTTAAATAAATGCAAACTCATCATCGATAGAATGCTATTTAATCAGATTATTCCTCAGTTTTAATACTGACAAATTAAATTATTGCCTTATTTTATACTTTAATAATATGTACGTGTAAATACTAAATACAAGAATTACTGATATTAAAATTTTACAATAATCATTTTTTTTAGTACTAAACATACCCGACAATTTTTGTCGGGTATGTTTGACTGGTATTTTTGCTCGTGTTACTATTCAGGCAACAGCGACAGAGAAACAGGGAAAGCTAGTTTATGACTCAGGCAATCACAACCCAAACCAAAGCCAGCACTGCCTACTTTCAAGCCTTGAAATGTAAGGAATGTGGTGCGGAATATGAACTCAAAGCCACTAATGTTTGTGAGTTATGCTTTGGGCCGTTAGAAGTTAAGTATGACTACAGCGCCCTGCGTCTAACTGTCACTCGTGAAACAATTCAAGCTGGCCCCAATTCAATTTGGCGCTACCGTCCCTTTTTGCCTGTTGCAACTGACAATGTTATAGATGTGGGAACTGGTATGACTCCCTTGGTTCGTTCCCACCGTCTTGCCCGTCGCCTGGGTCTAAATAAGCTTTATATAAAAAATGATGCGGTTAATATGCCCACCCTTAGCTTCAAGGATCGGGTAGTGTCAGTTGCCCTCTCTAGGGCGCGAGAGTTGGGTTTCACTACTGTTTCTTGCGCTAGTACTGGTAACTTGGCAAATTCTACAGCTGCGATCGCAGCTCACGCCGGTTTAGACTGCTGTGTGTTCATCCCCGCAGATTTAGAAGCCGGTAAAATTATCGGTAGCCTGATTTATAGTCCCACCCTGATGGCCGTCAAAGGCAACTACGATCAAGTAAATCGTCTCTGTTCCGAAGTTGCTAATACATACGGCTGGGGTTTTGTCAATATTAATCTGCGTCCTTATTACTCTGAAGGTTCCAAGACGCTAGGCTTTGAAGTTGCTGAACAACTAGGCTGGGAACTACCTGATCATGTTGTTGCTCCTTTGGCTTCGGGTTCGCTATTTACAAAAATTTATAAAGGTTTCCAAGAGTTTGTCGAAGTTGGTTTGGTAGAAAGCAAGAAAGTTCGTTTCAGTGGCGCTCAAGCTGAAGGTTGTTCACCCATCGCCCAAGCCTTTAAAGAAGGACGCGACTTTATTAAGCCAGTCAAACCGAATACAATTGCGAAATCGTTGGCGATCGGCAATCCAGCAGATGGCATTTATGCTGTGGAGTTAGCCCAGAAGACTGGTGGTAACATTGAATCAGTCAATGATGCAGAAATTATTGATGGCATCAAGCTGCTGGCAGAAACCGAAGGTATCTTCACAGAAACGGCTGGTGGTACAACCGTTGCCGTGCTGAAAAAACTGGTAGAAGCTGGCAAAATTGATCCAGATGAAACCACCGTGATTTACATCACTGGCAATGGTCTAAAAACCCAAGAAGCAATCCAAGGCTATGTTGGCGAACCCTTGACTATTGATGCCAAACTCGATAGTTTTGAACGTGCTCTAGAGCGATCGCGTACTTTGGATCGCTTGGAATGGCAACAAGTCCTCGTTTAGTTAGGAGTTAGGAGTTATGAGTTTTTTTTATTCATAACTCTTTACTCTTAATTTTATTCCTCACTCTTCACTCTTCACTTTGTACTTCTATGGCTGTAACAGTTTTAGTTCCTACGACTCTTCAAAGTTTTACTAATAATCAAGCTACTCTAGAATCCAACGGTAGCACCATTGCTGAATTGTTGGACTCCTTAGAACAAAGCTTTCCTGGTATTAAATCCCGGTTGTGCGATGAAGAAGGTAAGCTACGTCGGTTTGTAAATTTTTACGTCGATAGTGAAGATATCCGCCATTTAGATGGTATAAACACAACTCTTAAAGATGGTGATGAAGTAAGTATTGTCCCTGCTGTCGCGGGTGGTTAATACAGAGAACACCAAATAAACTAGAAGCCTGACTAGACAAACCTTTAAGAGATTCCTCGTTCCCAGTCTGAGACTGGGAATGCCCATTAGTGGGCTGCTGCCTCCCTTACTCGCGGCAGAGACGATGCAGCCACCATTTCCAGATGATTATAGGTGGAAACGAGATTTTCTCTGGTATTTTGGCTGAAGTTGACTCCCGCCTCCTTAGACATAGGCGTGAAATTAAATATGCGTTATCTAGAACCCTTGTAGAGACGTAGCAATGCTACGTCTCTACTTCTTCGGGCCAGTAGCGTGTTGTTCTGTAGGCAAGTTTTTTGAAATCTTGCACTAACAGATCAGTAATTTTCTTTATCTATACTTGAGTGAATAGCTTTGCTCAAATCCCGCAGCAAGTCTTCTTCCGCATCCCGCTCTTCCTTGAGTTCTCGAATCATTTCCTGACTAGAACCAATCAGTAAACCAGCAAATGCACCCACAATGGCGTATTTTTGCTCTAAATGTTGATACATTTGACTCGTGTAGGGACAAGGAAGTAAATTAGCAGCAATAAAACCAATTCCTGCACCCACAAATGCTGTCACAAAGCCAGAGAAAGCGATCAGTTTAGCATTCATTTGCTTTGCTCCAAAGCTTATTATTTTGCTAAATTCTTAGGAGATACCTATATTGTCTCAGTGGCTCCTAAAATTGCAACTTAATCTTTACCTCTTGTAATATAAGGCACAGTGGGGGAGATGGGGGATGAGCGGGATGAGGGAGATAAAAGGAAGCCGTTGTAATGGGAGATCACAGATGGATCGGTAGTGGGTGTAATTTTGGCAACCTCACTCAATGACACCATTTGGTTATTTGCCGATCGCACATAAAGCCGTCGGATATCATCAGGCGATCGCCGATAGTTAGCGTCTGACTGAACATATACGCGGTAGGTACGCTGTCCCAAGGTAAAATCGTTGACATACTGCGAACCAATTGCAGCTGAAAGAGTGCTGACGGCTTGTTGAAAATCGATGTTAAGTGCTTCTAAACGAGTGCGATCGAAGTCAATTTGAAACTGTGGTGTACTGGCAATAAACTGTGTAAAAACGCCGCCTTTGAGCGTCGGTTTTTGATTTGCTTGGGCTTGGCGGATATTTGCCTGTCCTTGCCGGACGGCTGCCCTAGCTGCTGCGACTTGTTTTTCGGCTGCTTGCAAGTCTGCGATCGCAGTTTGTAAATTATTTCGGGCAATGTCTGACTGTTCTCTGGCTATGGCTCCTTGGCTAACTAACTGTTGTGTACGATTGAATTGTGTCCGTTGCAGCTGAACATTTGCAGCTGCTTTGGCGCGTTGGGCTTCGGCTTGTTGTTGCTGGGCTTGGGCAGTTGCTAATGCTGCTTGTGCGGAATTTGCATCTGCGATCGAACTGGCGACATTAGCTTGAGTCTGATCTAAACTCAAGGATGCGATCGGTGTACCTTGCTGCACTCGCTGACCACTTGACACCAAAATTGATTCGTCCCTGAGTTTGGGGCTGTAGCATGACTTTTTGTTGCGCTTCCAATGAGCCGACAAACTCCGAACTTTCTTCGATTGTGCCTGCGCCAATTTTCTGAAGGAATCTATCGAGTAGGAATGTAACTCAAACAAAAAAAATAGTATGAAAATAAACGTGTGAGTCCTTGAATCGAGTATAGATACTGATAGAGAGCCACAAATTTATCGTCTGATTACCAGCTTGACGGATATAACCCTATTTCCTACTTTAACAGGCAGAAAGCTGGCTGTAATTCTGTTAATTAATTTTTTTTAAATATTGCTTACTATAATTTAACCTTGGGAATTGACCCTTCAATTCCCTCAACATACCAATCCATCGCTAGTTGTCCCTGATCATCTAACACCTTACCCTTTAGCACTCGCACCACCCCTTTTTGGTCTTTTAGCGGGCCATCAAAAGGATGTGCAGTACCCTGAATAAACTCATCGCGCTTCGCATTCACCAGTTGTTGCACATCAGCCGGAATCGCCTGATTCATCGGGGAAATATCCACCATTCCTTCAGCAATGCCATCCCAAACCTCTTGAGACTTCCAAGTATTACTCATTACAGCCAAGGCTTTATCTGTATAGAATTTGCCCCATTTGTTAATAGCTGATGTCAAGTGGGCTTTTTGACCAAACTTACTCATATCAGTGTTGTAGCCAAAAGCATAAATGCCTTTTTCCTCAGCCAGTTGGACAATGGCACCAGAGCCGGTATGTTGTGTTAGTATATCCGCATTTAAATTCACCAAAGCTTGAGCTGCTTCTCTTTCTTTAGCTGGATCGTACCAACTTTGTACCCAAAGTACCTTAACTTTTGCTTGGGGATTTGTTAGTCTTACTCCTTGAGTGAATGCACTGATTCCCCGAATTACTTCTGGTATTGGGTATGCGCCAATAAAACCAACTACATTTGATTTTGTCATCTTGCCAGCAATCATGCCGGTTAAGTAACGCGGTTCTTCAAAACGTCCCAAATAAGTGCCGACATTGGCAGCACGTTTGTATCCTGTACAGTGTTCAAAGACAACATCACCAAAGTCCTTAGCAACTTTAATTGTTGGGTTCATGTATCCGAAGGAAGTTGTAAAAATCAACTTGTTACCATCTAATGCTAGTTGGCGAATCACCCCTTGGGCGTCAGCACCTTCGTTGACATTTTCGACAAAGGTAGTTTTTACCTTATCTTGAAGATTGGCTTCCATGTCTCTGCGGCCTAAATCATGGGCATAAGTCCAGCCAAAATCACCCACAGGGCCCAGATAAACAAATCCCACCTTCAGAGGTTCATTTACCGCCACAGGCGACGCTGAGGGAGGCACCTCACCCTGCAATTTGGAATTTTTGCCTTGAACACAACTAGTTAAGGCAAAGCTAGATCCTGCTAAAGTGACATACTTTAGAAAATTCCGACGATCCATATTTTATCGATGGGGTTTAGTTGCTCAAATAAATTGTTCTGATTATCTAGTAGCGACAAACACACTATTGACTTAATTTTAGCTCTTGTTTTTTGGCGTAAACTTACTTACAAAAGAAAGCAAATAATGGGGAATGAGGGAGTGGGGAATCGGGAGTGGGAGATGAGGGGGAAGGATTAATAATCAATGCCCAATTGTACTAATCTGGAGGTTTTTAATGAACTTATTTGAGCTTTTAGTAGGGGAAGACAATCATCCAGCCCTAGTTACGCCTGGGGGGCGATCGCTAACTTATAAGCAATTGCGCGAGAATGTTGTTGGGCTGGTATCCCAACTCAACAGCTTTGGATTGAAACGGCCAGAACGCATTGCCATTGCCATGACTAACGGTTCACCAATGGCGATTACCTTTTTGGCTGCCGCCCTGTGTGGCACTGCTGCACCCTTAAATCCCAAATACAAGCAAGAAGAATTTGCCTTTTACTACGAAGATACCCAAGCAAAAGCACTGATTACGTTGTCTGAGGGGACAGAAGCAGCGATCGCCGCCGTCACATCCGACATGATGCTGATTAATGCCAAGGTAAACACTGACGGCACATTGAACTTTGAATTAGTCAAAACAGGCTCACAAGCAGAATCCTCGAATCCCGCAGCCCCCAACGCCGATGATCTGGCGATGATTCTCCACACTAGCGGCACCACCAGCCGTCCCAAACGTGTGCCAATTCGTCATCGCAACTTAATCGCCTCAGCCAACAACATCATTGGTGCTTACTCACTCACAGCAGCTGACACTACACTTTGCCTAATGCCCCTGTTCCACATTCACGGATTGGTAGGGTGTTTGCTGGCAACTCTCGGATCGGGCGGCAGATTAATTTGTCCTAATGGTTTTAATGCCCTGGAGTTTTGGAAACTGGTAGATACCTACAAACCCACTTGGTACTCCGCAGCGCCAACCATGCACCAGACAATTTTGGCACGCGCTAGCCGCAACACAGAGATTGTCAAAGCTAACCGCTTTCGTTTCATTCGCTCTAGTAGCGCTCCCTTGCCCCCAATTATTATTGAACAACTAGAGGCAACTCTTAATGCTCCCGTTGTGGAATCTTACAGCATGACTGAAGCATCTCACTTAATGACCACCAATCCCCTACCGCCAAAAGTGCGGAAACCGGGTACTGTCGGTTATGGCTTCGGTGTAGAAGTCGGGATTATGGACTCCGAAGGCAACCTATTATCTCAAGGAAGCTTGGGCGAAGTGGTGGTAAAAGCACCTAATGTCATAGATGGCTACGAAAACAACCCCCAAGCTAACGCCACAGCTTTTGTAAACGGTTGGTTCCGCACAGGGGATCAGGGAACGCTGGATGCAGACGCTTACCTCCGCTTGACTGGACGGATTAAAGAATTGATTAACCGGGGTGGGGAAAAAATTTCTCCTTTAGAAGTGGATGATGTTTTGCTGCGCCATCCCGCCGTCGCCGAAGCCTTAGCCTTTGCCGTCCCCCACAAATCTTTAGGAGAAGATATCCACGCTGCTGTTGTCCTCAAGGGAGAAGCTGACGAAAAAGAACTTTTAGCCCACTGTTCAACCATGCTGGCAGACTTCAAAGTTCCCAAGCAAATTCACATTTTAGATCAACTACCTCGTGGTGCTACCGGGAAACTGCAACGGTTGGCTATGGCGAAATTGCTGAATATAGGGCAGTAGGGAGATGCCAGAGATGGTTTAATTTTTACTGTTAAAAATAATAAAGTAACAGAAATTCTCTGCTTTTATGTTTTGACATAAGCAATTTTGCCAAGAGTAAGCGATACACTAAGGGAAATTCCTTGAGGAAGCGTTGATGGCACGGTCAAGTGGGGTTAAAAATGAAACGTCTGCACAGGAATTGCCTACAATTTCAGACAAAAATACAGTGACAATTGAAGATTCGCCTGCACAGGAATTGTCTACAATTTCAGACAAAGATATAGTGACAATTGAAGATTTGCCCGAACCAGTGGAGGATGTCCAGGATATTGACGACATCTTGAACTCACTCAAAACCTTATTGAGTACCCTAGAAAAGCTCCAAAAAGTCCGTCAGGAAGTGGGCGATATCAAACCGTTGATCGGGCGGATGCTTGATGGTGAACTGGTTGCTGGTGAAGAACTTGAGCAACTAAAGGCAGGTGTGAGCAGTCTTGCTCGCCTTGTTCGTGCTTATAATGACCATCAAATAGCGTTGGCTAAAGCACAATCTGCTAGAAACTTGCTAGATCAAGTCCTTAAAGAGCGTAAAGCTAATTGAAACAACAAGCGATCGATGTCTACGACGAGCTACGCCGGAGCATTTTTTAAAGAGGCGATCGCAGTAAATTAAAGGTGTAACTCAAACTCGTGGCTATCCCCATGAAGTCTTTACAAGACTACACCACTGTTATCCGTCTCGATAATAATGGTACGTTTGTCGCCTATGTACCAGCGATTTCCGGTTGCCATGCTTGGGGACAAACGCCAGATGAGGCCCGTGCTGAACTTGTTTATGTTTTTAAAATGATTCAGGAAGAATACGAAGAACAAGGACGTTTTCTACCCAAAGACGTTGAACTGGTAATTGCAAATGCCAGCTAAAGCCAGTGAATTAGAACGGGTGGCGCGTAAACTCGGTTTTGAAAAAGAAAACGAATGTAGAGACGTAGCAGTGCTACGTCTCTACAAGGGTTCTGGGTAACGCATATTTAATTTCACGCCTATGTCTAATTCCCATTCATGGCAACGCTGAAATTGGTAGTTAGTTAGTTTATAAAATTCTCAAGCAGTTGGGTATTACAGAGGAAGATTTTAACCAGTTAAAGTAATTAGCGCGTAGGCGTTGACGTAGCCTCTCCTTGGCGCAGCCTCTCGTAGAGAAGAGTTGCCGGTCGTAGATATCGCACTCTGAATTCCCCAAGTGCATAGACGCACAAAGCCTTGTCGTCAGATATCGCCTCTGCATCACTTCAAAATTTTGATCATAAATAGACAACGACTGCGGGCTGAACGTCCAGCAATGATTTGGCATTGGCGACTAACTCTAGTATTCACAGTTCTAGAATATCTTTTAGATAAATACTCAGTCCAGATGATCGGCACTATTGTATTTTGTTGTTCAAATAATCCAACCAGTCTGATTGGTACATCAAAAACTTGGTATTTAATCAAAGCTGTTAACTGATTAACCGCTTGCTCGTAATAAAGAGTGCTATTGGAAGCAGGAAACATCAGAGCCTTTGTCACCAGAATTACTAGATTAGTCGGGTATCGAACAAATTCAGTTTTAGCTTTGAAGAACAATTCTGAGCGTAAGGTGTTATTGAGTAGGAAGGGATAATTAGAAAATTGAATTTCAATGATAATGCCAGCTTTGGCAAAATCAACCTCTGTACCCAAAAATCTGTAAGGTACTGGAAAGGTATATTTGATTGCCAACCATTATGAATAAAGGCAGCTTTAATGTATTCGTTTGTACCTACTGGATCGAATATTGCATTACCCTGAATTCCAGCTTGATCTGAAGCCTTGATGTGTAAAGGCATTCTAGTGAGAGTAGTACTAATCTCCTGCCATTCGTTCTGGTATTGGGTGTTAATGATTGTATCTGCTGCGTTAAAGTCAACATATTGAATAATGATTATTACGTCTCCTTTTGGTATTTCAACAGTTCTTCGATAAAAGCAAGCGGATCTATTTCAAGGACTTGGGCAACTTGTAAAAATTCAATCACGTCAAGACGACGCTCTCCACGTTCATACTTTGATACGTAGGATTGCGGAAGCTCTAGCTTTGCTGACAACTCTGCTTGAGTGAGCTTGGCAGTTCTGCGGGCTTCGATAAGTAGCTGACAAAACCGATTGTACTCTTCGCTGAAAACCGATTTAGGCACTTTAAATTGCCTTTTTTCTGGCAATGGTTTATTCGATCTCGATGAGAGTTAGTACATATTGCTAAACTCAATTAAATTCTAAAACCTAATATGGGATAAACCCAAAATAGGTTTTAGAAAGCTACTACAAAGACAGCACGCGCGTAGGCGTTGGCGTAGCCTCTCCTTGGCGCAGCCTCTCGTAGAGAAGAGTTGCCGGTCGTAGACATCGCACTCTGAATTCCCCAAGCTCGTAAACAGGAAGTCGCTGTGTGTCTAAATCTGTGGTTTCATTTGAAGGATATCAGATTTTGCAAGATATCTACTTATGATGATCAACGTTGCACCCGCCATTGTAGTTCTAGGTCAAAATAGCGTCACAGTAGCACGCAAAATAATCACAGTCCTACCAGGGGCGACACTATACGGTCTAGCGGGTCGCACATCTGGAGTTGATGTCAGCTTTACTAATTTTGGCGAGACGTTGCGCGAGTTATTTGTCCAGGGAACGCCGTTGATTGGCATTTGTGCCGCCGGTATTTTAATTAGGACGCTAGCTCCCATACTCTCAGATAAACGACAGGAACCACCATTGCTAGCTGTGGCTGAGGATGGTAGTGCTGTTGTCCCCCTCTTAGGCGGACTTGCTGGGGTAAACGATTTGGCTCGCCGCATTGCCGAAGTGCTTGATGTCAAACCGGCAATTACGACCACAGGCGATTTACGTTTGGGCACAACGCTGTTGTTTCCTCCCCCTGGATACCATTTAGCAAACCCAGACGATGCGAAGAAATTTATCTCAGATTTGCTAGCCGGGGCACAAGTCAAACTAGAAGGCATAGCACCTTGGTTGAGCAATAGTAAACTACCCATAGATCCAAAGGGAGATTTGACCATCCAAGTTACCGAACATTTGGTGACTCCTACAGCCAACTGCCTTGTCTACCACCCAGCAACGATCGCGATCGCAATTAGTGAGATCATTGATGATCCAGTAGCTTTAGTACAGCAGCTAGTAGCTGCTGCCAAACTAGAAAAAGCATCAGTCGCCGGAATATTTGCACCCATCACCGCCGCAGCCGATCCCGCAATCCACGCCGTAGCTAGCGCCTTGGGAGTGCCTGCCCGCTTTTTTACCCCAAATCAGCTAGAAACTCTGTTATCGCAAGGTTATAGCCCCGCCCAAGCCGCAGCGATCGCCGCCACAGGTACATCTGTTTTATCTTCTTTATCCCCCCACGTTGCGATCGCTATTGCCTCTCAACCAATAGACCCCAACACCATCGGTCAGCCACGGGGACGGTTAGCGATTATTGGCACGGGCCCTGGTGGTTCGCAGTGGATGTCTCCCGAAGTGAAAGAGATACTCAAGTCGGCAACTGACCTAGTGGGTTATAAAACTTATTTAGATTTAGTCGGTTCTCTGGCTGATGGCAAGCAACGGCATGAGTCCGACAACCGCGAAGAAGAATCACGGGCAAAAATGGCTCTTGATTTGGCAGCATCTGGGCGATATGTAGCTGTAGTTTCATCAGGTGATCCCGGTATCTATGCAATGGCAACAGCAGTTTTTGAAGTATGCGATCGCTATGCCAAACCCGAATGGGAGAGTATCGACATTCATGTGGCACCAGGCATCTCAGCTATGCAGGCAGCAGCAGCAGCGATTGGTGCCCCCCTTGGACATGACTTCTGCGTTATTTCCCTTTCGGATATTTTGAAACCTTGGTCTGCGATCGCACAACGAATTACTGCTGCTGCTGAGGCTGATTTCGTCATTGCTTTCTACAATCCTGTTTCCAAAGAGCGGACTTGGCAACTAGCAGAAGCGAGAAATATTTTGCTGCAACATCGAACACCGGATACACCAGTAGTATTGGCACGGAATCTCGGCAGACCAGGACAGACGGTGAAAGCGATCGCACTTGATGAGTTAGCACCAGCAACGGCCGATATGCGGACAATTATTCTCGTCGGTTCTACAAAAACCCGAACCATCAAACGCCGCGATGGTAGTATCTGGGTTTATACGCCGCGTCGCTATACCGAATAATAGGCATAAATAGCAACTTCTACTTTGACGTTTGGGTGTTTCGCGCAGTCTGTAATAACTTCTGCCTTGACGTTTGGGTGTTTCGCGCAGTCTGTAGCAACTTCTGCCTTAACGTTTGGGTGTTTCGCGCAGTCTGTAGCAACTTCTGCCTTGACGTTTGGGTGTTTCGCGCAGTCTGTAGCAACTTCTGCCTTGACGTTTAGGTGTTTCGCGCAGTCTGTAGCAACTTCTGCCTTGACGTTATCAGAAACACACTTGCGTTATATAACCCTGGTTACGGTATTACGCAATATAGGGATGCCTGCGGCGGTAAACTAGGCTCAATTTGAACAGATAGCTTACAAATTTCTGCTTAATGGAGAAATAGAAACAGGTAGTCTAACTTACCAGCAATTAGATGAACAGGCACGAGCTTCTGAGTTAAGCAAAAGGTTTTTATAAACACAGGAGTAATTCCGCTTAACCCCAAGCGTATTGTGTTATGCCCTCACTGCGTGTTTTATTCAAAATAAGGGGCTTCCTAATAAAAAAATATCCAATTATTTATTGTGGGGTGGGCCGAAAAGCCCGCCCTTGGTTACTGGGCAGGCTTTTCGGCCCACCCCACAAGTAGTAGTAATTTATTTCTTGGAAGTCCCTAAAACTAACCTAATACCAAATCTATGTGAGGCTGCATAGAATAAGTTCCTTGTCAAGCATGGAGTTTCAAGGATTTTATTCTGTGCATCTTCATAGAGAATTGGTATAAGTTGCTAGTTAATGCTCCTAACTGATGATTAGCTCGATTCGATTTTTCGACTCGCAAACCAAAGTACGTTAAAACAAGCTCAGTTGAGCCACTATTGACAACTTTATGCACTTCTCCCGGTTCTATTGCCACGCAGTTTCCCGGAAGCAGGGAGTATGTCAACATCAATTTGAATTACTCCTGAACCAGCTTCCACAAAGAATACTTCAGACATATCTTGATGCGCGTGTGCTGGTGCGATTTGCCCGGGAGCAAAACGTGCTTGAGAAAAGTTAGTTAGGTGAGGTAAATCGCCGAAGCATAGCATCAGCTTTTTCTTGATTTCGGGATTGTGAGAAACAGACTCTTCTGGCAAGTTTTTCACCAGAAGTGGTAATCATTCCGGTCTTAAATCGTTAGATAATTCCACAATACCCCTAGACCCATCAATCCGTACTCGTTGACCATCTTGCAGTAGCCATGTAGCACCCCGAACATCCATTACAGCCGGAATTCCATACTCACGAGCAACGATCGCACCGTGAGAAAGTCGTCCCCCAACTTCGGCAATTAATCCCCCAGCCCTTAATAACAATGGTGCCCAGCCGGAATCTGTGTAAGGCACTACCAGGATTGTATCTCGGTCAATCTCTGGCACATCTTGTAAATTTCGCAACACCTTCACCCTACCTTCAGCTTGCCCGTGACTGGCTCCAATACCTTGTAAGATTTGGTCAGAGTAGACCGCAGAGGGAGCTAAGGGGTGAGGGGGTGTATTGCCGTAGACTAAAAGGGGTACTTGAATGATCTGGCTATCTTGCAGGAATTGCGATCGCCTCAATTGCACTAACTTATCCAACTGCTCAATTAACTTGGAATCTCCACCCCCAACTAGCCGCCGCACTTCATCAAAGTTGAGAAAAAAGATATCTCCTGTTTTCTTGAGTAAGCCGGACTTTAACCAAATTTTCTCTAAAGCTAGAAAACTCCAACGCAATTGGGCTAAAAGGCGTGAATAAACTTCGGTAACTCGCCCTTTGATATCCACACGCCGTTGCACAAAAGAGCGTTTGGGCTTACCAGCAAAGATGCTATTAATCGCGTCTTTAGCGCCTGATTGTGGTTCGTTACCCTGCATTAACTGCACAAACATCTGCTTAATCATCTGGGGATTCTCCCGCCAAGTGGGAACGGAAATATCAGTTCCCACTTCACTTAAATAGCCGTAATCCTGAAGCAATTCCTCAAATCCTTGTAGGATCTTCTCTCCTTCGGGGGTTTGCTTTAATTGCTCAAATACCTGCTGTGGCTCAAAAGAAAGCAATACCTGCTTGGCATCTGTAGCTAAAGCACTCAGCGATCGCAATGCCGCTACCTCTGGAGTAACGCTGTTATCAATTTGTCCATCCTTCACCCGAAAAATCCCCTGGCGGAGGGCAGCGCTCAAGGGAGCTAAAATGCTGTAATACGTCCCATGACGCACCAACTCTAAAATAAAGTCAATTCTTGCCAACAGCTTGGATGGTTCCAAGTTATCTATATCTGACTGCACCAACTGCGACAACCCAGGAATGAATCGTTTATGATAATCCCGCTTGAAGTCTTTTTCTAAACTTAATTCCCGCCTCAGCAACTTCCCTAGTCCTGGCAAATTTTCCCAAGTTGACTTCCAAGATGGCTTACTTAATTTAGCTCCTCTGGTTAAAAATTCCAGACTTGACGACGGCAGTCCCATGCGGAGAAAAATATCTCCTAAGAGGGATGCATTAAAGTAGGCTCTTGAATAGTGCAGAGTTGCTGTTTCGGTGAAATCTAACCCCGAAGCGCGATCGCCTAAAACTAAGGTAAAAAGTTCTCCCCAAACTCCACAAGTTAATGGACGATTAATCGACCATGTTAAGGGGTGGATTACTCCGGGAATCACTTCCGCGGCGATTTTGCGTGTCCACATGGGCAACAGAGTGGTGATCGGTCGAGATTGCAATACCCAGAGTGTTTGTCCGTCATAACTCCACTCGATATCTTGAGGTGTACCATGATAACGTTTTTCGAGTCGGTAAGCTAAGTATGCAACTTGTTTGATTAATGCTTGTGGTACTCGTCCTTCACCCTCTAATTGCACAGAGGAAGAATTTTCTGTTTCCAGGACAAAAGCGCGATATTGTTCTGGTGTGACTTTTCCGGAAACGACTTGTGTCGCGTTGCCTGGAAGGGCTTCAATGATGATTGCATCACCTTGCTGGGTAATGGGATCGCGGCTGAAAGCGACGCCAGAATAGACACTCTGGACTTGTTGTTGAATCAACACAGCCATTGCTGAGTCATTTAAGCCGCGATCGCGCCGATATTGCACGGCAGATGGATGATTGTAGGAAGCTTGAACTTGAGCGATCGCTGACTGCAATGCCTCTGGGTTAGTAACATTTAAAACTGTTTCATACTGCCCAGCAGCAGAAGCCTGTTCTGAATCTTCTCCAATCGCAGAAGAACGCACCACCAAGGGGGATAATTCTGATGGCTGGAGAAATGTCAACAGTTGCGGATCATCGATTGGGGCGAGTACCCACCCTTTCGGGACTGGATAGCCCCAGCGCTTAATTTGAGATAATGTAGCCGCTTTTTCTCCGACAATCGCAGCATCTAACTCTTCATCTAGAGAAACCATTGCGCGTTGGCGTAGCCCGTCGTAGACATCGCCGCGTAAAAATTCCAGCATCGCTTGCGATTCTGTTTGTGCCTCTTGGGCTGGCAGGTTCATATCATCAGGAATTTTTGTATAAATCCAGCCCATTAAAGCAGCTAAGGCAACAGCAGCAACCATTCTGGGAATATCGCTAATGTGCAAAAGTGCGACAAACAGAGGAAAAAGAAGCAAAACCCCAAATTTGACTACCTGTCTTGATTGCAGAATTGTAAACGCAATACCTGCAAAAAAAGATACAAAGATTGCCACCAGTGGATCATGTACGACAAATCCCCAAACGACATTTGTCGTACCTGCCCCTCTGCCTATCCAGTATCTACCTATTACCAGAGCGATCAGCGCAATCAATTCCCAAGACGATCCATCTGGGAAGAAAAGGCGGGTGAGTAAAACTGCTGCAACTCCTTTAAAACCTTCTGACAAGACTGCCAGAATTCCTACAAACCTACCGCCGTGATAAAAGGCAGCTGATACACTGATGTTTCTTGTACCAACTTGCGATAATTGCTTGCGCGTAAGCGCGTAAGTAATCCATGCAATCAGGGGTAATCCGCCCAAGAGGGGGCAGACAATTAAAATAACTAAGGCACCCCAAGGTTCAAACATTCTGGATTTTGGATTTTAGATTTAAATTTTCCATCTAAAACCTCAAATCTAAAATCTAAAGTTTTTCTGAAATTTTTGATGGTTATTAGGGCGTTTTTATTTACTAGTTGCTAAATGGACACTTGGCTACGACGGAAACCGTTTTTACCAGTGTCCTTTTAGGCTACGAATGGTTTTAGTTTAGCGCATAGGCAGCTTGCAGCGCCCAGATTATGAGAGCAGCGATCGATCCCAGAAGCAACACGGTAGAGATAGTGACTACTTTTGGGGAATCTGCACCCTCAAATTTCATAATTCCTCGATTTAAGTCGGACACAGCTTTGTAATCCTCTTTTGTTGGAGCATGAAACATTTGTCCGTTTTGATTGTAGTCCTTCTATTTAAGAATGAAGTTAAATCCCTCATATTATTTTGTTTAAGCTTGGCAATTTTTCCATCACCACAATTACTTACTTCTTTAGAGGTATTAGTTATATTTTTACAATGTTCGGGGGTGGGGAGGCAGGGGGAAATAACCAATGCCCAATGCCCCATACCCAATTTCGGTCAATATGTACTAAAATCAAGGACTTGAGTGAGTCACAAAGAGAGCAATCATGGCATCCATCCGCGAGTTGCACCAACAGCTAGTAAAAAAAGAACGTTCCGCCGTTGAAATTACCCAAGAAGCTTTAGAGCGCATTCAAGCCTTAGAGCCGAAATTGCACAGCTTTTTATGTGTGACGGCAGAACGGGCATTAGAGCAGGCGGGTGCTGTGGATGCCAAAATTGCTGCGGGAGAAGAAATTGGGCTGCTAGCAGGGATTCCGGTGGGGATCAAGGACAATTTGTGTACCAAGGGAATTCCTACCACCTGCGCCTCCCGGATTTTGGAAAATTTTCTGCCGCCTTATGAATCAACGGCGACGCAAAAACTGGCAGATGTTGGGGCGGTAATGGTAGGCAAAACCAACTTAGATGAGTTTGCGATGGGTAGTTCTACAGAAAACTCTGCCTACCAAGTCACGGCTAATCCTTGGGATTTGTCACGAGTTCCAGGTGGTTCTTCGGGGGGTTCTGCGGCGGCGGTATCGGCGCAAGAATGTGTGGTTGCTCTCGGTTCTGATACTGGCGGTTCGATTCGCCAACCTGCATCTTTTTGCGGTGTGGTGGGAATGAAACCAACTTATGGCTTGGTTTCCCGTTATGGTTTGGTGGCTTACGCTTCGTCTTTGGATCAAATTGGGCCATTTGGAAAGACAGTAGAAGATGCTGCAATATTATTAGGTGCGATCGCAGGTCACGATCCCAAAGACTCTACCAGCCTGAAAGTTCCCATTCCCAACTACGCCGCCAGCTTAAAACCTGATTTCAAACCCAGAGGTCAGCTAAGAATTGGGATCATTAAAGAAACTTTTGGTGAAGGGTTGGACTCTGAAGTGGAACAAGCTGTTACCAAAGCAGTAGATATACTACAAAGTTTGGGAGCAGAAATTCATATAGTTTCTTGTCCCCGATTTCGCTATGGCTTACCCACCTACTACATTATCGCCCCATCAGAAGCGTCAGCAAACCTGGCTCGTTACGATGGCGTTAAATATGGTTATCGCGCTCCTGATGCGGATAATCTGCTATCAATGTACACTCGTACCCGTGCCACTGGTTTTGGAACAGAAGTCAAACGCCGGATTATGATTGGCACTTACGCACTTTCGGCTGGCTATTATGACGCTTACTACCTGAAAGCGCAAAAAGTTCGCACCCTGATTAAACAAGACTTTCAAAAGGCTTTTGGCGTGGTTGATGTTTTAGTTTGTCCGACATCTCCCACTACAGCATTTAAAGCAGGGGAAAAAACTACTGACCCCTTGAGTATGTATTTAACTGACTTGATGACTATTCCTGTGAATCTTGCTGGTTTACCTAGTTTAAGTTTGCCATGTGGTTTTGATGATCAGGGGCTACCGATAGGATTACAACTAATTGGCAATGTGCTGCGAGAAGACCAACTGTTTCAGGTAGCTTACGCTTATGAGCAATCCACTACTTGGCATCTGCGTAAACCGCAAATATCTTGAAAATGGGCATTGGGGATTGGGCATGGGGCATTGGTCAATAATCAATAGTTCTTCTTCCCCTGCTCCCCCTGCTCCCCCCATTCCCCATTACCCCTTATCCCCAGAGGGGGCCCTACCTTCCCCACTCCCCACTCCCCACTCCCCACTCCCTGATTACTGTTCACTGATTAGTGACCATTGACTGTTGACTATTTACTTTTGGAGTCAGGGTTTCAGATGTAATTTGTGGTGGATTAAGTGTATATAAAAGACCAGCAGATGCAGCTACTAATAATAGAATGTAGGCAACAACTAGAGGTATGTATGTATTTGCTTTATTGTCTGAATTCTGATGATCATTATTGGAGTCTTGGTGGACAACATTGCTTATCAGAGCATGTGATAAAGCATTTCCATCCAGTCCTAAAGCATCTCCATAGCGACGGAGGAATCCTTGAACAAAAATAGGCTCAGGCAATTCTTCAAATCGTTCTTCTTCTAAAGCTTGCAAAACACCTGCTCTGATGAGCGTTTGAGCAGCTATTTTTTCTATGGATATAGATTTTTCTTGCCTTACTTGTCGCAAGTGTGTGGTTATTTCCTTTAGCTGCTCTACTTGAGCTTGGTTTAAGAGCGTCACAGTCTTCTCCTGCATGGGCTAATCCTACTATTCATATAGTTAGTGAGAAGACTTAAATGTGCATACGTATTTTTACTGAACAATTGTTTTTAGTAAAAAATTTTTTGAGAATGGTTAAAGCCTAGATAATGCTAAAGCTGCCAAAAGTCAGTATTTTTTCTGTTTTAATATATACTTTATAGTAGAAAAATTAGCGTATATAAATTAACAAACTGCAATTGATAATATAAGTATTTTCCCAACTGCTACTCTGGGCTGGGATAATTGCAGCGATCGCTCTTACCAAAAGAGAGAGTGGGGAGTAAGAATTTTAGATTTTGGATTAAAGAATTGAAATTTAATCCAAAAGACGCTCCTACGTCGCTAACGCTGCGCTATCCAAAATCCTTGCATTGAATTGCCCAATGCCCACTTCCCCTTCAATGTGCGATCTGTCTATTTATTATGGATATTCTCCAGCGTTAGAATGCGCTTGCCGTCGGGCGGATAATCACTTCATTGACATCGACATCATCCGGCTGGGAAACGGCAAACAAAACCGCTCTAGCGATCGCTTCCGGAGTCAGGGCAGTTTTGCGGAGTTCTTTCAAGAAGCCTTTTGATGACTCCTCCGTGATATCACAGCCGAGTTCAGTCTCAACCACGCCAGGGGATATTATTGTCACGCGAATATTTTTCGATTCTTGACGTAATCCATCGGATATGGCCCAAACAGCATATTTTGTCGCGGAATAGACTGCGCTGGTAGGGCCTACCGTATGCGCGGCGATAGACGCGGTATTGATAAACTGTCCACCGCCTTGCGCTTCCATGATCGGCAAACCCGCAGCAATACCATTCAATACGCCGTGGATGTTCACATTAATCATGTTGTCCCACTCCTCGACTTTCAGGGCATTGATCAGCGATAGGGGCATCACCCCTGCATTGTTAAAGATGACATCGACACGACCAAACTTATCTTTGGCGAAGTGAATGAACGCTTTCATATCCTCACGATTGGCAACATCCACCGCTTTGAATTCTGCTGTATTACCCTGGTTACGGATCTCCTCAACAATCTTTTCTAGCTTTTGGGTGCGCCGTGCCCCTAAAACAACCTTTGCACCGTTTTTGGCGAGTAACTTAGCCGTGGCTTCACCGATGCCGCTACTGGCTCCAGTGATCGCAATGACTTTATTTTCTACGTTTAACATGCTTATTTTCTCTTCTGTTGAGGTTGATTTGAATTTGGGATGTGTTCATCGTATGAGTAAGCGCAAAGGTTTGGAATACACAGACCTCGCGCTTTATTGCCTAATTCTCCAAATCGATGTTCTACAATGCTTAAAAAAGGATGATTAAATTAATCGAAAAAGATTGTGGCGATCAAAATCATCAACCAAGTTATAAACCAAAGTGCGATCGCTGATCAATGTCAAGAATTGGCGGCACTAGTGACTCGTCACACCGATGGCAAAGGGAACGGTTTTCATAAAACAGCTATTGAGCAGCTGGAATTTCAGCGAGAATCTTCTGCTTCCACCACACTACAGGGTGTCTGCGAACCTATCCTCGCCATCCTTGTTCAGGGCAAAAAGGAAGCGTTGCTGGGTGAGGAAACCTATTGTTATGGCGCGGCTCAATATCTGGTCGTCTCGGTTGATTTGCCATTGAGCGCGTTTATTGTTGAGGCAACCCCAGACCAACCCTATTTAGGATTCAAGCTGAATCTAGATCCACGTCAACTCTGCGACATTATTACTGCTCAAACCAGTGTGATTGAGGGTAAGAAGAAGAACTCTGTCAGAGGCTTATTTGTCAGCACCGTCGATACACCATTGCTCGATTGTGCTATGAGACTGACACGGCTTTTGGATACGCCGCAGGATATCCCGATCCTAGCGCCGATGATTATCCGCGAAATCTATTATCGCCTTTTAATGGGTGAACAGGGCGAAGCTGTCCGCCAGATTGCGACATCTGGCAGCAACATGCAGCGCATCGCCGAGGTAATAAAACTCATCAAGGGTGATTTTACAAAGCCGATGCGGGTTGAGGAGCTAGCTGGGCAGGCAAGTATGTCTCCTTCATCTTTTCATCACCATTTCAAGTCAGTGACATCAATGAGTCCGCTTCAATATCAAAAGCAATTAAGACTATTAGAAGCACGTCGCCTGATACTTGCCGAAAACTCCAATGCGGCCAATGCTGCCTATCAGGTGGGTTATGAGAGCCAATCACAGTTCAGCCGCGAATATTCCCGCATGTTTGGTGCGCCGCCAATCAGGGACATTGAACGTTTCCGCACAGCCTGAGCGTAGACCTTTATCAGCTTTGCGTTGGCACAATTGCTTACTTCATAAATCTTCATCAAAATTCTATTCCGATATATCGCGATATATTCCGATATATCGTATAGTAGAGAAAGTTGATTTGAGATTGATTTATGTTTAGACACTTTCGGTCACGCTTTGGTACAACACCTGCATGGGCAGGAGTTAATGAAGACGATTCATTGTTTGTTAGGTCTTGGTTTGGGCATGGCAAGCATCATGGTAGAGATCATGACAAACACTTTGGCAATGAAATGTTTGGTCGTGGTTGGGGAGATGAACATCGGACTCGTCGGGGTGACATCAAGTTCATCCTGCTAGAATTGTTATCCGAGCATCCTAGTCATGGTTACGACCTGATTAAAGAGATGGAAACTCGTTACGGTGGTTTCCGCCGCCTCAGTCCTGGCTCAGTGTATCCAACACTCCAATTGCTGGAGGAAGGGGGTTATCTCAAGAGCGCACAGGAAGGTGGCAAGCGGATTTACACGATTACTGATGAAGGTAGACAATTATTGGCAGAACGTGCCGAACGAGAAACTTTAGACTCTCCTTGGGATACCGTCAAAAGTTTCGTGAAAGGTAAGCCCCAAGAGTTTATTGAGTTGCGGAATGCCGCAACAGAATTAGCTGGTGTTGTGGTGCAAGTTGCTCGCAGTGGCAACATGGAGCGTATAAATCGGGTGCGTGAGCTTCTAGAGCAAGTTAAACGGGAAATTTACGCGATTCTTGCGGAAAAATAAGTAGAGACGGGTTAGCAAATTCGCGTCTCTACTCTCGATGTTCTAAGATTTTGCGCTTACAAGTTAGAAGCGATCGCACTCAAATCTGGTTCAATGAGTGAGTTGAGCAATGTCCACAACTGCAAATCAGTAAAATCTGGAATTGCCATAAACGCGCCGACTTCTTGTAAAACTTGCGGATCGTGGGTGGAGGCGATGCCAATAGTGCGGATATCTGCGCTCACCGCAGAACGAATACCAGAGGGAGAATCTTCTAAGGCGATCGCTTCCTCTGCTGTAATCCCCAACTTATTCAGCGCAACTTGGTAAGGTGCAGGGTCGGGCTTACCTGCAATACAATCATCCGCTAAAACAACTGTATGGAAAGCTTCTTTGATTCCCAAAACCTCTAGCATAAATTCTGCATTTAATCTAGGGGCATTAGTTACTAATGCCGGCTTTAACTGATGTGTATCTGTCCATGCTAGTAGTTCAGAAAATCCACTCAACGGTTTGAGATGCGGGGCGAGTTTGCGAAAAAGCGCCTCTTTTTCGTCTGCAAATTTTTGCCCTTCTGCTGTTGATAATTGTGGCAGAATGTCCTTAACAATTTCTGGATTTAGCCGCCCACTAATTCGGGATTTATAAAATGTTTCGTCAATTTCTATGCTATAATTTAACAGCATTTGCTGCCAAGCTCGGTAGTGTATAGGGTCAGTGTTGACAATAGTGCCGTCTAGGTCAAAGAGAATTGCAGCCAGCATGATTTTTTGGTAAAATGTAAATAATTGTTAACTTAATTTAAATAGTTTACATTGTTTTTTTGTGCTTATACAGCGCAAAAAGCTATAAATTAATCTGCTAAATCCTAAAATCTATACTGGATAGGGCATGTAAAGGCAAACAGATATAGCCTCTCAAGTAACAGGCGTATAATTGATAACCTTGTGTGTAAGCAAATGCTAGCCGCTACAAACTTTTTTCGCGTTGATGATTTACTAGTGCAGATTTACAACTCTGAAGTCGAAATGGCCCAAGACGTTGCCGAAATCGCGCAAAAGCATTTACAGCAAGTTCTTAATCTTCAGGATACAGCTGCTGTATTGTTAGCAACAGGTAACTCCCAACTCAAATTTCTCGATGCTTTGATTGCATTAGGTGGTGTAGATTGGTCACGGATTATTCTGTTCCATCTAGATGAATATTTGGGAATTACTGCTGACCATTGTGCCAGTTTCCGGCGCTATCTGCGAGAACGTGTAGAGAAGCGGGTTGCTCCTAAGAAATTTCACTATATAGAAGGTGATACATTGCAACCAGTGGCAGAGTGCGATCGCTACACTAAACTACTGCTTGCCCAACCAATTGACTTATGCTGTCTTGGTGTTGGCGAAAATGGACATTTGGCTTTTAACGATCCAGCAGTAGCAAATTTTCAAGATCCTTACAGCGTGAAACTAGTGAAACTGGATACAGTGAACCGTCAGCAACAAGTAAGCACAGGTCAGTTTCCGAATCTAGAAACTGTCCCACAATATGCTTTTACTGTCACCATCCCAACGATTTGTTCAGCTAAAAAAATTATCTGTCTTGCTCCAGAAACACGTAAAGCTAATGTGGTAAAAGAGATGTTACAAGGAGCTATAAATACAGACTGTCCGGCTTCTATTCTCCGTCAACAATCCCAAGCGACGTTATTTTTGGATGTCAATTCTGCTAGTTTGCTTTCTTGAACTTCTCTCTGAATTCTCAGAGGATGTCTTAAAAGTCTTTGGTGATGTATCAAAAATAAAGCTGGTGGAATTCATTATGATTTTTTGTCAACTGTTCCTAAAGAAATTCAGGATATTATTGAAACTCAACCTTTTACATGGTTAGAAAACATCATCCCCTTTCGTTTTGCGTTCAGCAATACGTTCAGCAATATACAGGTTGGAGGTAAAACCAGGGACGAAAACTCGATCTTCCCGAACAACATCCCAGAACTCACAAGGATCTTTGCCAGAGTTATTCCGTGTAGCACCTTGAAGATTGACTCTAATAAAATGAGTACTAGTCACATCGCATAGCCTTATATTAGCCCCTCTCAAATCACAGTCATAAAACCAAGCCCATTCCAAGTCACAATTCTCGATAAGAGCATCCCTGAAGTTACAGTAAATGAATTCAGCCCTCAAATCGCAATGCCTCAACTTAATACTACTCAAGTTGACATAAGAAAATTGAGCGCCATCCAGATTGATACCTTGCAGTTCAACCCCACTCAAGTCAGCGTATTCTAAAAGGATCTGCTGGAAATCTCGCTCCCCAGCAGCATAACGTCTGAGAAATTCTTCTACAGTAACTCTCTCCCTTTCCATACCTCAACTCCCACATCAAGTAACACATATTGCCCAATGCCCAATTCCAGCGATCGCGCGATCAATGAGATATAATCCTAGCAAACACATACTGTTAGCAGTATTGAATGCTGCCATCAACAGAAAGTGCATTCCCCTCCTAGCACCAATCCCCAAAAAACCCAAGACCTTTTTTTAGTATGCGGACTCCAAAGTTTAGGGCAACATTGTGTTGCAGTCCTAAAGGAGTACGATGTTAAAGTCAATGCCATTGATGATGTGCAGCCCGAACATTGGGAAGTCCCAGAAGTACCAAGCTTACTAGAAAAGTTAATTATAGGAGACTGCCGCCAGCCAAGTGTTTTAGAACAGGCAGATATAAGCCATTGTCGTTCAATACTTTTAGTGACCAGAAATGAGCGGATAAATATAGAAGCTGCCTTTGCAGCACGGCGACTTAATCCGCACGTTCGCCTGATTGTCCGTTCTGACAAACAAAATTTTAACAAACTCTTGTGGGAAAATCTCGGCAATTTTGTTGCCTTTGAGCCTACCCATCTCTCAGCTCATGCCTTCGCTTTGACAGCCCTCGGCTCTGAAGCTATTGGGTATTTTACCTTAGAAGGGCAACTATTGCAAGTAATAAAGCACCAGGTACAAGCGAAGGATAGCTGGTGTAATGGCAAGCCAGTACATAGGCTGAATCTCACAACTCGCCGCATTTTGAGTCACATACCTGCTTCATCTAATCCACTCAAAGAATTGTTTGGCTGGAACCCAGAAGCAGAAGTGCAGGTAGGAGACACGCTAGTTTACATTGATGTTGCATACGATTTGACTTTATCTGAGCAACACCGGAAATCTCATAACCAAAGGTGGCAGTGGCAACAGTTTATCCAAGGCATCACAGCGAAGAATCTCAAGGATAAAATAGCGCAATTTTGGCAATCTTACTACCAAAGCCAAAATCAAATCCGGCGAATTGCGACAATCTATGCGATTACTGTACTCGTCCTGTGGTTTGTTGGAATAGTTCTTTACCGCTTGTATTATCCTCACATCACTTTGCAAGAAGCTTTTTATGCGACAGCAGTTTTGCTCTTGGGAGGATACGGAGATTTATTTGGCGGTGTTGAGTTTTCATCGTCGCAACTAGAACCTTCAGGCCATATCCCTTGGTGGTTGCGGTTGTTTAGTTTAGGACTCACGTTAACGGGTCAAGCTTTCGTGGGAGTATTATATGCACTGCTGACTGATGCTCTTGTCACTTCAAGATTCCATTTTTTCAATTCTCGTCCTCCAATACCACAACGCAACCATGTGGTGATTATTGGCTTAAATCGCTTGGGGCAGAGAGTGGCTGCTCTTTTGCAAGAACTCAACCAGCCGTTAGTAGGAATTCATAGTACTACTCTCGACCAAAACACTTTATCAGATATGCCCCTTATTGTTGGCAATGCTATCGAAGCACTAACTAAGGTGAATCTCTCCCGTGCTAAAAGCATCGTTTTAGTTGGGGACGATAATATGGAAAATCTGGAAATTGGTTTGATGGCTCATGCAATAAACCCCGCCACTAGCTTGATTATCCGCTCTCAAGATCGTCATTTTAGTGATAATATAGCCCCTCTGTTTCCCTATGCCCAAGTTTTGTGTGGCGCGGCTTTATCCGCAGAAGTCTTTGCTTGTGCCGCCTTTGGAGAAAATGTTCTGAGCTTGTTTCACTTGAGCGATCAAATAGTCATGGTGACGGAATACAAGATCGAAGAGGGCGATACTCTTAATGGGTTGCTTTTATCTGAAATAGCATACGGGTACAGTGTTGTGCCGATTCTCTACCAGAAATATCAGCGAGACAATTACTCCTTAATGCCCTGGTATGATGTTAAACTTCATGCTGGCGATCGCTTGATTGTTTTAGCCACAAGCAGTAGTTTGCAGCGAATTGAATGGGGTGAAATGCTGCCTCGCCTTTGGCAGGTGCAGATTGAAAAAGCTCTGACTACTAATGCTATTATGTATGGTGCTGAAGAAATAGTCTTGATTACGGGATGTAGTTCTGCTACTGCTAGGCAATGGATGAATAATTTGCCTGGAGTGTTGCCGATACCACTTTATAAACATCAAGCTCAACGCCTTGTGCGTGAGTTAACAAAAATACAAGTTTTAGCAAATGTAATGTTCATTGGGCAAGGCAGTAGCTCGACTTGAGCGAACTGGCATGTGATTATAGGGCGCAATATCAATATATTGTGCCCCTCACACATACATCTGGTTTAACACTGTAATAGCCTGAAGTTGAAACAAACGACAGTTGTACGGCCCCTACAGTGTTGGTGAATACTATCTAGAACGAGTACCTGTTGCTTCATTAGGATCGCTATAAGCCCGGACTTTATCGCGATTACGAGTCAGACCTGCTAAACCAGCTAGACCAAGTAAACCTAGCCAACCCCAATCGAAACCGCGATCGCTAGTTCTTTCGGAAGCTGTAATACCTGTATTCCTGCTAGTACCTGTTGTGTCAGTGCCTGTAGTGCCACTGCCTGTTGTATCAGTACCTGTAGTTCCACTGCCTGTAGTGCCACTGCCTGTTGTATCAGTGCCTGTAGTTCCACTGCCTGTAGTTCCAGTGCCACCAGTGCCAGTACCTGTACCACTACCTGTTGTACCACTGCCTGTTGTATCAGTACCTGTACCGCTACCTGTACCGCTACCTAGACCACTACCGCTTGTACCGCTACCTGTACCGCTACCTAGACCACTACCGCTTGTACCGCTACCTGTACCGCTACCTAGACCACTACCGCT
>NZ_JABXKP010000039.1:66262-199859 GCF_017114985.1 Nostoc sp. JL33
CTAGACCACTACCGCTTGTACCGCTACCTGTACCGCTACCTAGACCACTACCGCTAGTACCAGTACCTGTACCGCTAGTACCAGTACCTGTACCGCTACCTAGACCACTACCACTTGTACCGCTACCTGTACCGCTACCTAGACCACTACCGCTTGTACCGCTACCTGTACCGCTACCTGAGCTACTGCCACCACTGGAACCTCCGCTGCCGGAGCCTCCGCTTTGGGCAGAAACAGAAGGAGGTAAGGACGCAGAGGCGAAACTGATGGCAAAGACACTAGCCAAAACAGCTTTAGATAAATCAAAAGACTTCATGATTATGGTTCCTTTTGTGTTGTAGATTTCTGTGGTTGATTGATTTTCAAAACCGATATTGTCTACTCAATCGACTGCTAAATTAGGTAAATTTTGACAATATTGATTGAGGAGTCTTTCACCGAGTTTCTTTTAGAATAATTGAAAGCATTTGAAGCTCCCACAACCAACAAATGACTATTCGTCAAGTCAAACTAATTAATAATAAGTAATTACTAATTTATGATTAGGAACCAACGACCAAAGTCGCTTGTTCACAACAAACAAGGAATAATAATAAATTACATTCACTTGGATCATAAATTTTAATTACTTATTGTGAATAATTTTGTCATTCTTATCCAGAATAGCTGCTAATTTTTTCCCTGACTTCTACCATAGGAGTAAAACCACTTCTATCGCAGGAATTAAATTGGCATTAAAGTTAGTCTATAAAGGTGAAGATAATCAAACCTTCGGGAGCTTGCAATTAGATAAGCACAATGTTCACACTGAGGGTTTTACGCTGGATTGGCAGATCAACAGGCTAGGTTGACATAACATTCAGAAGGATCTTTATGTAGTCCGATATTTTTTGAATATAAAGAAAGTATAAAGCTGCTTATTGTAGACAAAAACAAAATTTTTAACTATAAAATTTCCTACCAATCATAATCAATAGAACGATGTTTGAGTTACTTATTTAGATGGGCTAACTAAGTAGGCAAGAATAAATCAAACTATATTAGGCAATTTAAAATTAATTAAATTGGCTTGTAGTAAGGGCTTCAGCCCTATTTTCCGGGCTGAAGCCCTTACTAAAAGCCATTACGCAACACGAGGTTTTAAAACTCCAGCAAGAACTGCCTCGCCCCAGCAAATAACTAAACAAGCGTACCATTCCTCTCTAGGGCTTTGCTATTCAACTTTTTCATACCAGATGCCTACTCTCTCAAAAGCACTATAAGCAAGCTTCAGAAAATTCAC
Organism: Nostoc sp. JL33; assembly: GCF_017114985.1. Classification (GTDB taxonomy): domain Bacteria; phylum Cyanobacteriota; class Cyanobacteriia; order Cyanobacteriales; family Nostocaceae; genus Nostoc. The sequence goes on from NZ_JABXKP010000039.1 coordinate 67,545, forward strand.
TACTCTCTGTCTCCCAATTATCCCAAATTCTTTATGCTCTCTCGCCTCTGCAAACGTCAGGCGATTTTGGTCAATTATGTTTCTTTCCTTATATGCTAACTTCGGAAAATCCATAACTTTTATCTTATATTTATTTACTATTTTCTGAAAGTTGGAGTCTGACTCTATATGCTCCCAATCATCACACAGCCCTAAATTTCTCACCAGAATATGAGGGATTCTGTCACCGTAGGTATTCACTGACTGAGCAAATAGGTTCATGCTGTCGTATCCTCCTGTCGATACAAACCATTTGCAAAACATCACCCCCTGCGAACTCCCTAGCTCAAATAATTGATTAGAGTCAATCCACCCTTGTACTGCTCTATGCGATTGTGCGGCTAAATTCACAATTACTGGCTTCTCTATCGCCCACTCAAATATTTTATCTGCCTTATCTGCCTGTCGTTCATTCTCACTAAACACAGCATACTTACATATCTCCTTATACACTCCTGCTACATCTGGATTCGATCTATCTGTCTCCACTGGTACAAACGGGATTCTCTTATCCAGACAATACTGAATCATTGTCCTAGCAAAGAGAGACTTTCCTACCCCACCTTTTTCACCATCCACCAAATGAATCGTCGGCATTACAGCCACCTCTAATACTTATTAAACTTGTCTGATACATCTTTCCCAGGCTTAGAACTTTTTGGCGGTTGCCGCTTAGTAGTTTTGGTAGTTTTCTGAGATGCCTTTATCTCATCCTTTGATTCTTGCTGAACTTGAATCACTGGAGTTGGCTTTTATAAAGAAGTCTCAAGAACAAGAGAGTCTTCAGTTACTGAGGGCGATTGTCGCATTACTGATGATTCTGTTGAAATCTGAGTAGAATTCTCAGCAGACAAAACTGGTTTTAGTTTAACCCCTCTTTTGCGAGAATATTTTTCTTTCTCAATCTCAGTTAAATATTGGTTGAATGTCGCTGCCGAAACTTTTATTTCTTGAGTTTTTAGAATCTCAGAAAGCTTTTGATAGCTATAACCTTTCTTCAGAGCCGATTGAAGCTGATCTCGCAGAAAGTAAACGCTCTCTGGCAGTGATAGTTCTTCTTTATCCTTCTCTTCTAGCTTTTCTAGAAAAGCTAGAGTCGCTTGGAGTTTATCAATAGGAATTTTCTGTCCTGGGGTTGTGCGTACCATTTGTTCTGGTGAATTGGCTCAAAATTTAATTAATCCTATCACCACACTCTCTTGTGTGATTGATAAGATTATACATATTAATCAAACTAGCTCTACTCAATGAACTAGTACGTGCCCTTTACCCCTTCCACTTTCTCAAACTCGACACAGAAGATGTAGTTTCTCAAACTCCTTGGGGTTACTAGGCGTCCCTGGCTAGGATATTTAGATGTAGTGGTTTTTGCTTTCTGAAGAGAATTAATGTCAGTAGACATTCTGTGTTAAATTGCACCATGCAATATTCACCTGTGTCTCGTAGAGCGATGTCATACGAAAAAGCCGTTGCTTCGTCTACGCTGACTATGACTAAGCTGTTCTACAATATAACCTTGCTCCCATTAGGGCGGGCTTTCGGGGCTACCCCACAAGAGTTAGGTTTAATTGGGTTATGCTTTCTTAGAAGAGGGATAAAGCTGTTGGTAAAGGCACAGGATTAGGATTAGCGATCGCTCAATAAATTGTCGAACAAACCCATAGTGGACAGTTGAGTTGCAATTCTATTCTGGGTGAGAACCCTTGTAGAGACGTAGCAGTGCTACGTCTCTACTCCTATGTCTAATAGCTGGATAGCATCCTGGATGATATTTGCCAAAGTACTTGTGGCTGAGTTTGTCGGGGAGGCGGCGTTGGGTATGAGGGTAGGTGCATCTACGGCGATGATGGCTGGTTCATATGGTTGTACACTCTGATCGATCCAGGTGAGGATGTCTGCAATAGCATCTTTGCGGTCTAAATCAACTAGTTGCAGTTGTCCATCTATGCATTCTAAGCAGCATAGTCTACTTGGCTGGGATTTCCAGCCTAAATCAATGCCAATAAATTTCATGGTCATAACATGAATTTGCAATTATTTTCCCATTTCACTGCAACGATTCATCTAAATTTACTTGCAAAAAATTAGGGTAAATAATCTTATAATTTTAAGAAGCTTGTCTTAATTTATTTTATCTGGCAATAAGTTAATCAAGATTATTCCGATGCAGATTTTATTTTTACATCCCAATTTTCCCTCGCAATTTCGCAATCTAGCGACAGTTTTAGGTAAAAATCCTAATCACAAAGTCGTCTTTGGGACAAATCGACGTGAAGGGGAAATATCGGGCGTTTATAAGGCTATTTACACTCCTTCTCGTGAAGCTGCTCCCCAAACCCACCACTATGTTCGCAATCTGGAAAATGCTGTTCTCACCGCGCAGGCTGTCTATCGCGTAGCAGAAAAATTAAAAGCTGAGGGTTTCGTTCCAGATATAGTTTATGGTCATTCTGGTTGGGGGCCAACTTTATTTATCAAAGATGTTTTCCCCAAAGCCGAATTATTGTGTTATTTCGAGTGGTTTTACCACGCTCACGGTTCGGATGCAGATTTTGATCCCAATGAACCACTGAATGCTGATGATCAATGCCGCATCCGTGTGAAAAATGCGCCGATTTTGACTGATTTATATAGTTGCGATCGCGGTCTTTCTCCGACGAATTGGCAACGGCAGCAATTTCCTAAAGAATATCATAGCAAACTCACTGTACTTCATGATGGTATCGATACCAACTTTTTTGTTCCCAAACCAGGCGCAAAGTTAGTTTTACCAAGAATAAATCTTGATCTCTCCCATGTGGAAGAGTTGGTAACTTATGTGGGACGGGGGATGGAACCTTATAGAGGTTTTCCGCAGTTTATGGAAACGGTGGCCTTACTTCAGCAGCGAAGACCTAAGTGCCATGTAGTAGTTGTGGGAGAAGATCGGGTTGCTTATGGGAAGAATCTCCCCAATGGTCAGACTTATAAACAATTAATGTTAGAAAAATTATCTTTGGATTTATCGAGGCTGCACTTTACAGATAGGCTTCCTTACAATGAGTACCTTCAGGTTTTACAAGCTTCTTCTACTCATATTTATTTAACCCGTCCTTTTGTTTTATCCTGGTCAATGTTAGAAGTAATGGCAGCAGGATGTTTATTAGTAGCTTCTAAGACTCCGCCAGTATTGGAGGTCATACAGGATGGGGTGAATGGACTGCTGGTAGATTTCTTTTCTCCTCGGAATATTGCTAATCGGGTTGAAGAAGCGCTGAATAATCCTCAAGAGATGAACGCAATTCGAGCGAATGCGCGAGAGACAATTATCAAGCGTTATGATTTGGCAAAACTTTTACCACAGCATTTGCAATGGATGTTCGCTGGGAAAAGTTCTCATAGTTTGAAAAAGCGCCCCGATTCTAAAGGATTTGGCAAAAGTCATTAGTCATTAGTCATTAGTTACAACCAACAAAGCACAAATGACAAATGACAGACAAATATAAAACCGATATTTAAAATGCGAATTATTTTTACTATTGCTCATTTTTTCAAACCTAGCAGTGATGGTCGTCATGCTTCCCAACGCAAAGACCCGCAACCCCGCTTGCAGGCGTTAACTAATAGCCTTACCGCCTTACACCAATTATTTGGTAAATCTCAAACTATCATCAACATTGCTCAACGACTAGCTTTCACTGCTAACCAGCCGCAGTCTCACGAACTAGATATTGTTATTTGTACAACCAAAGATAATCATCTTCTGAATCAGCTTCCCTTACCAGCCCATTTATATAAACATCATTCTACTGATGTAGAACCTCTACTTTTGGGGTTTGAGTGCCAAGCTATTCTGCAAAGTTGTCTCGGTCAGTATGATTATTACTGCTTCCTTGAAGATGACCTAATTATCCATGACCCTTGGTTTTTTATAAAATTAAATTGGTTTACCCAACAAGCGAGTGACTTAAACTTGCTCCAGCCACATCGTTATGAAGTCTCCCCCTACGGTTTGGTTCACAAAGCTTACATTGATGGAGATTTGGCGTTGCGAGTAAGTGCTCCTTTTCAAAATGTGCAGGAAAAACCGGAACTTAAGGGTACAATTCTGAATACACCAATTACCTTTTGTCGTGCCCTCAACCCTCATGCAGGCTGCTACTTTTTAAATGCAAATCAGATGGCTCATTGGGCTAATCAAACTTATTTTCTCGACCGAGATATTAGCTTTGTTGGGACTCTAGAAAGTGCTGCTACTTTGGGAATTATGAAGACATTTCGGATTTACAAAACCTCACCAGAGCAAGCAAGTTTTTTGGAGATTCAGCACTTTGGAACAGGATTCCTGGGGCTAATTGGAGGAGAAGTGGGTTTAGCAGAAAGGTAAATGCGGTTTTTGAAGGGCGATCGCAACCAACTGCCACTAGTACAATAGACATAGGCGTGAAAAAGAATGTAGAGACGTAGCAGTGCTACGTCTCTACAAGGTTTGTGGGTAACGCATATTTAATTTCTGGAGATGTTTAATGTCTAAGCTAGTAATGAAAAGTTTGTAGTAAGCACAAAGCGTACTTAAAGGACTCAAGTCCTTACTACGAACTTACTTACCCATCAATTTAAACTTGAGAGACTACTAGAAACGGAAACGAGTTGAGCGAACAACACCCTGACGCCAAACAATTATCGGAAATAAACGCAGTTAATGCCAAGTTATAGGACGTTTGCCCTTGGTATGCTTACCTTTTATCAAGTAAAAGTGGCATCAGGTGCGTTAAGATAAATATTTTTAAATGTATGTTACAACTTCTTACATTTTGGGATTAAAAAGCTAAAAAAATTTAATTATTATACTCATGTTGCATAATTTTAATGCTTGTTTAGGAGTAAGACTATGACTTCTAGTACCCTGCTGCAAGAAATAGAAAAGTATATCCCTATTGTGGGAGATATAAATATTAAGACTCCATTAGCATATCAAGCAACTCGTGGGGCGGTTGAGGTAGTTAACACAGTCCAGATGGCAGTGGCAGAAGCTTATATCAACGGATTAGAAGTTCCTGATTCCGTTCTATAATCGCTTTTCGATACCTGTATGCCAATTTTCTTTCAGTATTTCCCATCCCTGCTAGCACCCTATGAATGGGTATTAAAAGAAACGGATCATCTCGCCGTAGGATCGCGGGAACTAATGAAAATTCAGTACGACTTGCCTCAAGCCATGCTGAATACTATGTTATGGGACGGGAAACTCATTTATCCTAAGTACAGCATGGGATTGTGGGAAAAAGGAGCATTAAACCTTGAGCAATCCCAGATGCACATGATTGATGATGTGATTGAAAAGCTAGACATCAAGGACGGAGACAATATCTTAGACTTTGGGTGCGGATGGGGATGTGTTCCTAATTACATTCTTTCTAAGTTCCCTAATGTCAAGTTTACGGGTCTTAATTTGAGCCACGAGCAATGTGAATATATCCGCCGCAAAATGCAAGATCCTGAGAGTTATCTCAGTTCAGATCGGTTTACCCTATATGAAGGTGATTTGAATAATGCAAATTTCGAGACGAAGTTTGATAAAATCCTCTCGATTGGTGTTTTTTGCCATGTTGGTAACTTAACGGCAGCCTTTAAAAAATTAGCTTCGTTTCTGAAGGATGATGGCAAAGTTTTGATTCACATCATCACAGTCCGCATCCCTAACAATATGTCTAGCGTTTACACTCACAAATATATTTTTCCACACGGTCGGTACTGGAATTACGATGCAGTTCCCAGCCATAACCAAGACCTGAAAACAATTCAAAGATGGTATCTCAATGGCTCTAATTACTCTAAAACACTAAGTAACTGGTTACAAAATTTTGACGACAACCAGACCACAATAAAAACGTTAAACTATGGCATGGACTATGCCAAGTTTCGCCGGATATGGAGGTTTTATTTGATATGGTTTATTCGGAATTTTGCTTGTTGTGATGGAGAATATAATGGTAATGGTCAATTTTTAATGGTTCATGCTTAACCGGACAAAGTTAGTGTTTACCCTGCTAGGGGATGGACATCGTGCCTGTCGTTATTCAACAGAATGAAGATGCCTTCTTCACAAAAACATCTTCATTCTGTTAAATGTTTGGATTCTTGACTGAGACGGCAAAGAACAGACTTTTTTCCTGAGCAATCTGTCAACCAGAATATCAAACGGATGTCTTTGCTTCCGCCTTGAAAACTGAGTTCTGACAGTTGCGGTTTCTGGCGCGAGTGAGAAGTTCTGGTTCAGAAGGTACTCTAATCTTTGACGCTAGCTTCAGAAACTGAAGGATTTTGATGAACCAAAATGTTGGGTCTGGAAGATAGGCAACCTGCCCCTCTCGCAGCGTTATGCCATGCCGGGCTGACCACTGGAATGCATGATGAAGATTATGCCAGCCTTCACCCAAGGTCAGAAATGCTACGAGCCAATGATTCCGACTGTAGTCATTGGTTATGAACGGTTGCTCGCCCAGTATGTGGCTGAGTGAGTTGACGGTGGCGACACCGTGGAAGAGGACAGTCGTGCTGAGGAAAAAAGCGCCGAGATATTCAACTCCACCAATGTAGTACGAGAGCGCACCAAGAGCAACGGTGGGAATGAAGTGCAAACGGTCAACAATCTTCAAAACCAGATTACTCTCAACATCGGTGGGAAGTTTAGAGGGAAAAAACTGTGGGGAGAATAGCCATCCAGCTTGAGACCACCAGAATCCTTTGATTCCTTTGAAAGGCATATAGGGAGAATGAGGATCTTCTTCCTGGTCTGAGCATTGATGATGATCCATGTGGTGAGCTTTCCACCAACTTGGCCCCATCTGCCCGGCTGAAGCAGCCACGATGCTTCCAACACATAGAACTGAGGTTGGAGCCTGGTAGCTCTTGTGGGTGAGTAGCCGATGGTAGATGCCAGTAGTTGCAAGCATTCGTATTATATATAACAACACGGCCCACAAGGCAGCACCCCACGATAAGCCAGTAACAATAATGAGTAATGATCCTAGATGACTCACCACGATCAAAGTAGGGCCTAGTATGTAAGAAATAATCGTGAGTTGAGAGTACTGCTTCATTAGTCTTCTAACGTCCTTAAGCTTCAAAATAGAAATGCACCACATCCTCGCCGCAGTCAGCAGAATGCCCACTGTTGCCAGCGTTAACGCCACAGGGACATCTTGGCACAATTCGCTATGCGATTGTATCGACTTAGAATGCCAATTCGACTTTTTATTTAGGCTTTTTCTTTTGCGATCGCACTTGACATTCAAGACAGTCGCTATAAGCTGTCGTTAACACACTAAATTGTCGTTTTTCTTCGTGAAGAGTTTCTATAGTAATCCGAGTTGAGTTAAAATCTCTCATCCCGCAACGGCCAGTTGACCTGGAAAATGTCAAAATTAAATGAGTTTTGCGTAGGCGCAAGCGACTTGTCGCCAGACATCGCCACTTTACATAGCGCAGATTTGAGATAACTAAGTTGAAATTTATGGGCAAGCAACGTGTTCTTTCTGGAGTTCAACCAACCGGCAATTACCATCTAGGTAACTACTTGGGAGCCATTCGCAACTGGGTAGAAGGTCAGAGCGAATACGAAAATTACCTTTTTGTCGCTGATTTGCACGCGATTACAGTGCCACACGACCCAACACAGTTAGCAGCTGATACCTACACCCTTGCTGCTCTTTATCTAGCTTGTGGTCTTGATTTAAATCACTCCACCATCTTTGTACAATCCCACGTTTCGGCCCACAGTGAACTCACCTGGTTGCTCAACTGCATTACACCTCTAAACTGGCTGCAAGATATGATCCAGTTCAAGGAAAAGGCTGTTAAACAGGGAGAAAATGTGAGTGCAGGTTTGTTGGATTACCCTGTACTAATGGCGGCTGATATTTTGCTTTACCAAGCGGATAAAGTGCCAGTGGGTGAAGACCAAAAGCAACATTTGGAATTGACACGGGATATTGCAGCTCGGTTAAATCACCAATTTGGTAAACCAGATCAACCAGTTCTGAAGTTACCAGACCCTTTGATTCGTAAGGAAGGGGCAAGGGTGATGAGTTTAGCGGACGGTACACGCAAAATGTCAAAGTCTGATCCTTCCGAGTTAAGCCGGATCAGTTTGCTAGATTCACCAGAAGAGATTCAATACAAGATTAAGCGTTGTAAAACCGATCCGATTCGTGGGCTGACTTTTGATGATCCAGCGCGTCCAGAGTGTAATAACTTATTAACGCTCTATACATTGCTTTCTGGGAAGAGAAAGGAAGATGTCGCAGTTGAGTGTCAGGATATGGGCTGGGGACAATTCAAGCCATTGTTGACGGACACGATTATTGAGTCCCTGAAACCAATTCAAGAAAAATATCAGTCGATAACGGCGGATAAAGGCTATTTGGAGTCTGTGTTGCGGGATGGAGGGGAAAAAGCTAGGGCGATCGCAAATCAAACTTTATCACAAGTAAAAGCTGCTTTAGGCTACTCTCTACCTCTATAACTTTTCGCTTTTCGGTGTGATTTGCTATACCATTTAAGAAATGGAAATTCTTAATTTTATGCATTACACCCATAGCCCCACAGCCTTCAAGAGAGCTGTACAAGCAGGTGAATTTCTAGTTACTGCCGAGGTAACACCGCCGAAAGGGGGAGATCCAGCGCACATGATTCAAATGGCGGCGACTCTTAAGGGAAGGGTTCATGCTGTCAATATTACTGATGGTAGCCGCGCAGTATTACGGATGTCTTCCTTAATGGCGTCGGTAATTTTGTTACAAAACGGCATAGAGCCGATTTGTCAAGTTGCTTGCCGCGATCGCAACCGCATTGGTTTACAAGCTGATTTGATGGGCGCTCATGCTTTAGGTATTCGTAATATTTTAGCTTTGACTGGCGACTCAGTAAAAGCAGGCGATCATCCAGATGCCAAAGCAGTGTTTGACTTGGAAGCTGTGCGACTGCTGCAACTGATTCGGAAGATGAATCAAGGCGTTGATTGCAACGAGAAACCCTTGACTGATGGAGCGCTAGATTTATTTGTTGGTGCAGCAGTAGATCCGCAATGTAAAAGTTGGTCGGGTTTGCAAAGTCGATTTGAACGCAAAATTGAAGCCGGAGCGCAGTTTTTTCAAAGTCAGTTGATTACCGATTTTGAGCGGCTAGAAAAGTTTATGGATCTAATTGCTGCTGGCTATAAAAAACCGATTTTGGCAGGAATTTTTCTGTTGAAATCGGCAAAAAATGCCCAGTTTATTAATAGATGTGTTCCGGGTGTAAATATTCCCCAGCATATTATTGATAGATTGGCAAAAGCTAAAGACCCTTTTGAGGAAGGGATAAAAATTGCCGCCGAGCAAGTGCAAATAGCGCGGCAATTATGTCAGGGTGTGCATATGATGGCGGTGAAGCGTGAAGATGCGATCGCGCCAATTTTGGATTTAGCTGGGATTGCTCCAGTTAATCAGTTGGTATCCAAGTAAATGAGATATAGCGTTTAACCTCGCCCCGATAAAGCTGTGCTTTATCTCCCCTCTCCTTAGTAAAGAGAGGGGTTGGGGGTGAGGTTTTGACGCTATAACGAATCTTTTATTAAAGCAGATGTTTGTTACCATTTGCTTTTTTTAATGTTGAATCAGATGCGTATACACTATTTTTGATATAACTTTGAATATCCAATTTTCGCTTGACTAAATCCAGGTGCAAACTGACAAAATCTTTTATAGCTTATTTCAAGCTTTCCCTAGCATATTTTTTGCAATAATTGGCGAGACGACTGTCAATATCAACGCCTATGAATTTGTTTCAATTGAAGTAAAACAGACTGCTTTTAGGATTGATGGGGTATTCATCCCCACAAGTGAAACTACAAACCAACCACTTTACTTTGTTGAAGTTCAGTTTCAATTAGACCCAACTTTTTATAGACGCTTCTTTGCGGAAATCTTCCTTTACTTGCGTCAAAACGAATCAGTCAATTTTTGGCGTGCTGTGGTTATCTATCCGCAACGAAGTTTAGATCCAAGCGATCGCCTACCGTATGAGTTGCTGCTAAACAGTTCACAAGTGCAACGCATTTATCTAGATGAATTAGATACGGGGGAGAACTCACTGCAAGTTGCGATCATTAAATTAATTATCGAAAGGGAAGAAACAGCCATTGACAAAGGTAGAGAATTGATTTTACAAGCAAGGCAACAGCTGGCAGATGAAGCTACCACCAAGCAAATTGTAGAATTGATAGAGACTATTCTGTTGTACAAATTTACCCGGTTAAGCCGAGAGGAGTTAGCAGAAATGTTAGGTATAGACGAGGAATTCAAAAAAACAAGGATGTATCAATCAATTAAGGAAGACGGCTTAGAAGAAGGTCGCCAGCAAGGTCGCCAGCAAGGTCGCCAGCAAGGTCGCCAGGAAGGTCGCCAGGAAGCTAAGTTAGAAGCTATTCCCCGGTTGTTGGCATTGGGGTTGAGTGTGGAACAAGTGGCGGTGGCTCTCGATTTAACAGTGGCGCAAGTACAGCAAGCAGCCCAGAATCAGTCTAGCTGATAGTGGGCTGTTTGCGTCTTAATGTAATGAGTAAGTGCATCACCGAACAGGCTCTGTGTAGACATCGCCTATTTAATCTTTAGTTTCATAAAATCAGAAGCGATGTCTACGACGGGCTTACGCCTACGCACTTAAAAACCTGGCTTACATCTTACCGTGTTGTAGCACTTGTTGTAGATGTCGGCGAACTTCTTGTGCGTGCTCAATATCAGATTGGCGCAGTTTCTCGAACAACTCTACACAAGGCTGGGAACCGGCTTGCTGTGCATCTTTGATGTATATATCATAAGCCTTAACGGCTTCAGCCTTGTTGTGCAACACGGTGACAAAATCATACTCCAAGTCGCTAATTACTTCTTGAGACTGTCCGTTACCTGTATTTGTAGTCATTGCTTGACCCTCTTTTAGAATTTATAATTAACTTTATACTCACCCTTAAAGAGCGATTCATCTTCCAAAAAGAGTATATTTCAATACGTCGGAAGTACCTTGTGATTTTAGATTTAGACTTGTCGATTATTTTCAGTCGAACGATTTTAGATGCTTCAAAGTTCCTGATACAGTCTCAAACAAAAGAGTGGAGAGTAGAAAAATACTTTTTCCCCACTCCCCACTCCCCACTCCCCATTTTCATAGAAGTTCATCCAAGCGGTTGATTCTGATCACATTGACGTGAATACTGGAATTCCAACTCATTTTGCCGTTCTCTACCTCCTTTATACGCAACCGGACAAAACTTAGTGTTAGCACTCATACAATCCATGTGTGGCGTCTTAGCACACACCACAAGTAGTCCACCCAGAACAAACAACAATCCACAAATTGCCAGCGTATTAACCCAATAAATTTCCAGCGCACCGTGAACTACTATCTCTCGCAGGAGAGATACAATTGTTACCTCAACTGCCACTCCCACAGAGATACTATGTTCTTGCAAATAGACCATTAATAGTCGAAATAACTCGACTAAAATCAACACAAATAGTATTTTTGCAGTCACATGTTTATAGTCTAGTGGCTGCGTGATGGCGATAGCTATCCCCCACAATTGGATCAGCATGACGGCGAATAAACCCAAACACAAGACAATCACAATTAAGTCTTGAAAGGCTTCCATGTTGCGAACAATTGAGTGCCGATCAAGCCAGCGATCGCTAAATAAAAATCGACTTTTCTGGCGCTTTTGCATGTACGTTTTATTCCAATCGGGACTAGTTCAGACAACACCAGCGAGTCAACCCAATAGTTTTATGTTATGCAATATTAAGCTTTTACGCCTCAGCGAGGTTGGTAATTTAAATTTTGTGCTTGTTGCAACAATTGCTCGGCATTCTTTCCCCATTGGGGATTACCCTGAGCATTGTATAAATCTTTAGCAAATTGCAATACTTGTACTGCATCCTTATATTGCTGTAACTGCATAAAAACTAACCCTGCACCATAATAAGCGTTGGGATAGTTAGAGTTAGCTTCGGCTGATTTTCTAAAAGCTTCTAATGCCTCTTGTAATTTGTGTTGGATAAACCAAATTGAACCGAGATTATAGTAAGCTTCTGGATACTTCGGATTAATTTTTACTGCCTTACGAAAGGCATCTTTTGCTTGATCAACTTTGCCTTGTTGGAGATAACACATCCCCATATGATAAGGAGGCTCTGGTGCATTTTTGCTATATTCTATCGCTTTTTTAAAAGATGCGATCGCTTGCTTACAATCTCCTTGCTGTTCTCGTACCAATCCCAAGTTATAGTGGGCAAATCCTAGTTTGGGATCGAGTTCCAACGATCGTTGCAAATAATCGTTAGCTAACTGTAAATTATTGCCTTCTAACAACGCACCACCTAAATTAGCAAAAGCTGGAGCAAATTTAGGATCGGCTTGCGTTGCTCGATAAAATGCGTCCGCAGAGGGTTGTAATTTTCCCGTTTGTCGGAATGCTAGCCCTAGATTATAGTGCGCTGGTGCTAATGTCGGATCTAATTGGGTTGCTTTTTTAAAGGCAGCGATCGCATCTTGTACTTTTCCGGACTGAATTGCCTGTAAGCCTTGGTTTAACCAGTCTATGGCAGTTTTAGCATTAGATTGTGCCAGCTTTAAGGCAACAGGAGGAGATAGAGAAACAGAGGGGAAGGAAATACTAACAAGCAGCATCAAACTTACTAACCCTGCTATGCGATATTTAGAGAATGATAATCCCATTGATTTTCTGACTCGCAACACTTTCAGTTAAATTTACTTGATAAGGACTTTTTTACAAAAGTTTTTTCTTCGGGATGAAAGTTTGTGATACTTAACTTTTCTTAAGCTAAATCTTACAACAGGCTACATTTTTTTTAACTTTCCATTAAAAGGAGGATAATAACGAATTAAGAAGGGGTAATTTTGACTCCAGAGAAGCATTTTTTATCCCTGATAAATACAGCAGAATAATGCGGTTAGGAAAAACTTACCGCAAGGGAGGTTTTATGAACGAAAAAGTAAAATCGGGTTCGCGGAATGTTGCAATTGTCGGGCCTTATTTAAGTGGAAAAACCACTTTACTAGAAAGCTTGTTATTTGTCACAGGGGCAATTTCCCGCAAAGGCAGTGTTAAGGACAGCAATACAGTGGGAGATAGTGCTGCTGAGTCGCGCGATCGCCAGATGAGTGTAGAAGTAACCGCCGCTAGCACTGAGTATAACGGCATTAGCTTCACTTTTATTGACTGTCCGGGAAGTGTAGAATTTGCCCAAGAAACGTACAATGCTTTAATTGGAGTGGATGCGGCAATTGTAGTTTGCGAACCCATACGCGAGCGAGTCCTCACCCTTGCCCCTCTATTTAAATTCCTAGACGATTGGGAAATTCCCCACCTCGTCTTTGTCAACAAAATGGATCGGGCAAATATTCACGTTTTGGAAACGTTACACGCCCTGAAAGCAGTATCTAGCCGTCCTTTGGTAGCGCATCAATATCCGATCATGAACGGGGAAGAACTCACCGGCTTTATTGATATGGTGAGCGAACAGGCATATAAATATCATCCAGGCGCACCTGCTGACCCTATTCCCTTCCCCGAAAGTTTAAAAGAAGAAGAGCATACAGCGCGGGCAGAAATGCTGGAAGCCTTAGCAAATTTTGACGACCATTTACTCGAAGAACTTTTAGAAGATATCGAACCACCCCAAGAAGAAATCCTCAAAGATTTAAAAATGGAATTAGGGGCAGATTTAGTAGTGCCCGTTTTCTTTGGTGTGGCAGAACAAGATTATGGTGTTAGACCTCTATTAGAAGCCTTGTTACGGGAAGCCCCCGAACCAGAAAGCACAGCAGAACGTCGTTTAAAAAACATAAAAGGTGATACACCTCTAGCGCAGGTATTAAAAACTTATTACACTCCCCAAGGTGGCAAACTCTCTCTCGTGCGTGTTTGGCGGGGCAAATTAACTGATGGTATTGTCCTCAATGGCATTCGTACTGGTGGAATTTACCGCCTGATGGGACAACAACAGCAGTTCGTTAACCAAGTTAGTGCTGGTGAAATTGTCGCATTGAGCCGTTTAGAAGGAATCAAGACAGGCGATACAATCTCTACAGAACAGCAGTCGGCGATGGAATTACCCAAAGCTGCACACTTGGAACCAGTGTATGCCCTTGCTATTACACCAGAAAAGCGCAACGATGAAGTTAAACTCAGCAGTGCCATCACCAAGTTGTTAGAAGAAGACTGCTCACTTGCTTGGGAACAACATGGCGATACCCACGAAGTAATTCTTTGGGGTCAAGGCGAAATTCATTTGCAAGTCACCCTCGACAGACTGCGCCGCAAATATAACTTACCGATGACAACCCACTTACCGCAAGTGCCTTACAAAGAAACCATCCGCAAAACAGTAGCTTCAGTTCATGGGCGCTACAAGCATCAAAGCGGTGGTCACGGACAGTTTGGTGATGTTTTTCTCGAAATTAAGCCTTTACCACGGGGTACAGGCTTTAACTTTAATGAAACTATTGTCGGTGGCGTGGTTCCGAAACAGTACATTCCTGGGGTGGAAATGGGCGTGCGGGAATTTCTGACACATGGGCCTTTGGGCTTCCCAATGGTGGATTTGGCGGTAACTCTGACTAATGGTTCGTATCATAACGTTGATAGTTCCGAACAAGCCTTTAAGCAAGCTGCCCGATTGGCAATGCAAACGGGGATACCCCAAGCGGAACCTACCCTGTTAGAACCAATTCTGCGGGTGGAAGTGACAACACCTAGCGAATTTACCTCGAAAGTGCTGCAACTGTTGAGTGGTAGACGGGGGCAAATTTTAGGCTATGAAGGTAGAAACGATTGGCAAGGCTGGGATAATGTCTCTGCATACTTACCACAAGCAGAGATGCAAAACTTTATTGTAGAGCTGCGATCGCTCACTCTCGGTGTTGGTTCTTTCCACTGGGAATATGACCATTTGCAGGAGGTGCCAGAAAAGCTTGCTGAACGTGTCATTCAAAGTAATGGTAATGGTGGAAACGGCAACGGCAAATAATTTTGGATTTTGGATTTTGGATTAATCTAAAATCAACACTAGCCCGGAACTTTAAGTTTCGGGCTAATAACTAAATCGCGTTAAAAATGACAACCAAAGGCAATTTGGTATAAGCATTCAAACAAATGCTGAAAATGAATTTAATATTTATCGCTATGTTGAAGTTGTTTGGATAACTGATAATTGGGATAATCCCCCAAATACTGACGAATTATTCGAGCCTAAAATTCAATTTCCAATGGGTGGAACTGCATATAGACTAGAACGTATAAAAGCATTTAAACAACGTTGGGACGAGCAAGGCTTGCTTGAATTTCAAAAGCACGTTCAAAAAGAATTAAAGATTGGCTAACATTTTTATCCTTTACTGCTACGATAACTTCATACCTGCTTTTATAAACCTAGTCGTAGATTGAAGTAATTAGTGATGGGAACACTTCAATTAAGACAATTAAGTGTTCCGCCGGGACATAGAGTAATACTCCACGATGTTAGCTGGCAAGAATTTGAGGCAATTTTAGAAGAACTTGGCGACCATCGAGCCGCTCGATTGGCTTACAGCCACGGAACTTTGGAGATGAGAATGCCGTTACCAAAGCATGAGAAAGCCAAAGTCATCATTGGGGATTTGGTAAAAATTCTGCTGGAGGAGTTAGAGATTGACTGTGAAACATTTGGCTCAACCACCTTTAAACGTGAAGATATGGCTTTTGGTGTAGAGCCTGATGACTCTTCCTACATTCAAAATTATGCTCAAATGATTGGTAAAGAACAAATAGACTTGACGGTTGATCCGCCACCTGACTTAGCAATTGAAGTTGATGTTACTTCCAAAACTCAACTAGATGCTTACGAAGCATTAGGAGTTCCTGAACTGTGGCGATATGAAGATGGCAAGCTAGAAATTAATATTCTTCAGGATGGCAAATATATTAACTCTGAAATTAGTTCTACTTTTCCAAACTTGCCCATTGTTGAAGTAATTCCTCAGTTTGTCGAACAGAGCCGAACTGTAGGTAGAAGTCCAACGCTGAAAGCATTTCGTCAATGGCTAAGAAAGCAAATCAATCCAAACTTAACGTAAATTTCCTAATAATAATAACTATTGCTCCTACTTTTATGACCATTACCAACTATGCCTAATATATTCAACCGAGAAATTTTCAGGTTATCTAAAGCTGCTTTTAGCATCGAGGAATTTGTTTTTTCAATCCTGACTACTATCAAAAGCCCATCAGTGTGGGGTACTATCAGGCTAGCATCGGCTAATCCCAGCAAGGGAGGGACATCATAAATCACTAAGTCAAAACTGTTATGTAAATCTGCCATTAGTTGCTTCATTTTTTGAGATGAGAGCAACTTTGTCGGATCGGGTGGTATTGGTCCAGAGGTGATTACAGATAATTGGTTCATGGAAGGTAGTTGCCGCATTACTTCTCCCACTGGCAAGTTTGTAGTAATTAAATTACTTAATCCCCATAGATTATTTAAACCTGATAGAGTGTGAATTGTGGGTTTACGAAGATCAGCATCTACCAGTAGAACTCGTTGCCCCATTGCTGTAGCTATTTGAGCTAGATGCAAGGCAACCGTAGACTTCCCATCACCACTCATAGCTGAACTAATAACTATAGAGCGCATCGGGCGATCGGAACTGAGTAGTTGAATATTGGTATAAAGTACCCGTAGCGCTTCTGAAAAGTGGGTAGAAGAGTCACCATACTCTTTATCTAGTAAAACACCCAACCTAGCAGTTGCCTGACAAGAAGAGTTTTGGATATTTGCTAAGGGACTTTTTTGATTAGAAGCGCGGTTTTTCTTAGTGTCAATTTGCTTTTCAAAAGGAATATTTCCTAACAATGGTTGTTTGAGCTTCTTTTTCAGTTCATCAACAGTATGGTAGGTATTATCTAGCTTTTCTACAAGTAAGGTAATACCAATTGCTGCGAGGATGCTTGCAACCAATCCCAGTATAAAATTGCGTTGGGTAGAAAAAGAATCAATAGGAATATCTGGGGTAGTTGGTCTTTGAAGTAATTGCCAGCCAACATCCGATTGGGATATTTCAATTTGGAGATTTTCGTGGGTTGATAGAAACCGATTTAAACTTTCAGTAGCAATTTGTAATTTGCGCTGTAATTCAGTGTACTGTCGGATCAAAATTGGCAGTTGCTTGCGTCGTTGTGCAAATTTCTGTTCTATTTTGGCAAGTTCTTGGCTTTGTGCTTCTAAGTTCTGAAACTGTGTCGCTACTTGGGCAAACTCTACACTCAATAAGCGCTCTGACTCTTGACGTAGCAAAGGTAAAAGACTAGCTCGTTTCTCTTTCAATGTTTGGATGCTGGGATTCTCTTCTTGTAAACGAGTTGATTCCGTAGCAATCTGAAGATCAAATAGGCGTATTTGGCTAATCAACTGTTGATATAAAGGAGCATTATTCAGAATTGTTGTTGCTCCATTTTTTCCTTGCAGGATAGCAAAATTAGCACGAACTTGGGCTAACTGTAGATCAATTACTTGTTTTTGTCGAGAGAATTCAACAGTTTGTGAAGCAATTTGCGCTACTTGGCTTTCTGGGTCATTAAAATTGTACCTTTGTCGAAAAAGTTGCAATTCTTTTTGAATCTGATCGACCCTATTTTGGATAAATGGCAGTTGTTTTTCAACAAACTGAAGCCCCTGACGTAACTTGGTTTGCCTCCTTAGTTGACTATAGTCTAAGTAATTCTCTGCTATTCGCTCTAGTACAACTTGAGTCTGCTTTGGATTGCTACTTTGATAACGAACTTCTATAATCTTGGTTTCTTGTAACCGATTAATCTTTAGAGACTCAACAAGAGAATAATAGTCGATTTCTGGATAGGAGGCTTGCAACTGTTTAAGAGTGGTTTTCATCAGTTCAGGACTCTTAAGAACCTGAATTTGGCTTTCATAATCTAGACTAGACTTCTGTGAGTTCAAGTCTTTAACAACATCCAGAACTTTGGGGTCATCACTTACATCATTTACAGGTTCTACCAACAGTTGAAAACTGCCTTCATATTCTGGAGGCTTCTCGTTTACCACCAAGTTAATCACTACAAGTGTCATCATAGTAATCGTTACACTTGTGATGAGTAGCGATCGCCGCCGTAAAATACTTATAAATTCTTGAAAGCTCCATTCATCTTCTTGTTCTTCAGCCCACCGAACAGGTTGATTTTGAGGGAATGGAGGCACAGAGTTATGACTGCCATTAGAACTTGAATTTTGAGAAGGATAATTCTCTATCATGTGTTTAATAGTTGGTAATGCACTGAACGGGAGCAGTAAAAAGGCTTTTGAAACTTTCAGTTAGGCAGTTTGCATATAAGTAATAATATATACAAAATATAATATTGATTTTATATTCCCTTTAATGAAACCTCGTATTGTTATTGAGCGTAATACGTAATAAAGGAAGTAATAAGCATAGCTTAAGTTACTTAGATGGGATCTGCTTGCTCAAAGTATAACAATAGAACTCAACCATTGACAAAAAATACCAAATATCCAATACGAGTTTAAGCTGTTAAAACTTGATTTTCGACGCTTTTTCACCGATAACAGCGTTGGGCTATGCCTCGGCAACTTATTAAAGGATGATTGAGAAAAGCCTGAAACGCCCTATTTAGTTACGTACAGTATAAAAATACTAACTAAATTTATACAAAACTTAAGTAATTAAAATATTAACTTTATAAAAACTTTGCGAGTATATTTTTTTAAATATAAAGTTTTGATGAGGTTTTGGGCTTTATAATTGAAAGATGATAAGGTGGGGCGTAACAGATGTTACACGTAAAAATCAAACTCAATGATCATATCTTTAAATGCCTTTAAGGATGTTTAAACAGTTAGTTCTGTATCATTATTCTTCTAGTTTAGGTAGCTTTTCGTAGAAAAGCCTTGCCACAGGGTGCGTAGTGTTCCAAGAAGAATTCAAAAGTCAGGAGTCAAAATTAAGACGCTAGCGGACTTACTTTGCGTAGCGCTATCAGTGGGGGATTCAGCGCAAAGTGCGGTCTTGGGGTCTCCCCAAGAGGAGCAACTTTGTAAGAGAAACCCGCCACTTTATTGTTGACCACTAAATACGCAGATTTAGTGGGGGTCTTAAACCCCTTTATTCAGAAGTTCTCTACGTTTGTGCAGCGTGTCGCAGACAGACGCTCTTGCTAGCTTGCTTCTTTGCAGGAGTACGCGAACACGAGAAAGCGTGGCGCTATCCGCCAGGCGTACAAAATTCAGAGCTTTCTTCTGACGATTGATGCCTTTATTCTTTCTTGGTAAAGCATCTCAGTCCTAAAAAGAGATTAGGTTTTTTGCTTTAACTCGTTCCGCTCAGGGAGACTTTAATATGTTGCTTGAATCTTTCAAACATTGAAGGAATAAACAAGCATTTTTCTACTCTAGACTAGGAGCATAGCAGATGAGACTTAATGAACTTAATGAATGGATTAATCAACAATTATTGCCATCGATTTCTACTGAGTTAGATGCAAGGAATAAACCTTCTGTAAAAACTCAAAAATCAATTAAATTATCTGTGCTGACCCAATTTTTTCCCCCAGATTATGCTGCTACAGGGCAGCTGATCGAAGAACTAGTGAAACAGTTAGGGAAGCAAGGGGTGGAGATTGAAGTCTTTACAAGTCAGCCAGGATATGCGTTTAGCTCTCATACGGCCTCAGCAGTTGAATGGGCTGACCAAATTAGAATTCAGCGATCGCGCACTGCCCAACTGTGGCCGGGAAGAATTCGTGGTAAAGCTGTTAATGGGATACTATATACTTTACGTGCTATGCTCTATCTGCTGAGAGCTTGGCGTCGCAACAATATATTACTAATAACTACAGCTCCCCCATTCTTGCCAGTTATAGGATATCTCGGTTATTTATTATTCCGATTGCCCTATGTGTGTGTACTCTATGATCTATACCCTGATATTGCGATCGCACTAGGTGTAATTTCCAAGCGTCACTGGCTAGTACGCTTGTGGGATGGGATCAACAAACAGGTTTGGCTAAAAGCCAAAGGGATTATAGTACTTAGTCCGGTGATGAAACAACATGTAGTAGCGCATTGTCCCGAAGTAGCTGATAAGATTTCTATAATTCACAGTTGGGCTAATCCAGAAGCGATCGTGCCGATTGCCAAGCGAGAAAACTGGTTTGCTTGGAAGTATAAGTTAGTTAACAAATTTACCGTACTCTATTCTGGCAATATGGGTCGCTGCCATGACATGGACACCATGTTAGAAGCTGCAAAGCAACTACAAGATGAGCCAATTGAGTTTGTCTGTATTGGTGGTGGTGCCAAACGCGAAGAATTAATCACGGAAGTAAATCGATTAGGGCTGAACAATTTTACGTTTTTACCTTATCAAGATCAGCAAGTGTTACCCTATTCTTTAACAGCTTGCGATCTATCACTAGTGAGTGTGGATGCAACTACAGAGGGTTTAGTTGTTCCCAGCAAATTTTATTCAGCTTTAGCCTCTGGGCGACCAATAGCAGTAATTTGCTCACAGACTTCATATCTGAGAGAATTAATGGCTGAAGCCAACTGTGGTGGGACATTTGATAATGGAGATAGTCAAGGTCTAGCGCAATTTATTCGCTTTCTGAATCGAGATCCACAAATAGGAGAGCAGATGGGCAAAGCAGGTCGCCAGTATTTGCGATCGTCGCACTTTACACCGAAAGTTATCTCTCAACAATATTTACATATTTTGGAGCAGGCACTATTGTCTGATGAGATAATAGCCATATCTCAAAGCGATGTAAAGTAAGTATATTGGAATTAATTTAATATTTTTGGAGTATTTTTTTAGGAGTTGGGCTTCGATGGTCTTATTGATCTCAGTCCCTCCAAAATAGCCTTCCTTGCTCATAGTTTTTGTCTATACAGGAGGTGGAATTGCAGAAAAGGTGTGACCGAAATCGGAAACGTTCCCAGCGACGGGCTATTTATTGCCCCATTCATAACTGCTATATCGATAGTGTCAGTCAGAAATATAAAATGTTTGCTGATCAAGCAGGTCAGTTACAGGAACGAGGGATGAGTCGGCGGAATGCGTTGATGTTAGTAGCTAACCAAACCGCAGTGGCTATAGAAGGGGAATGGTTAGAAGCTTTTTGGTGTGAAGAGTGTCAGCAAACAACTTGGTATCATATTCACAAGTGTGGCGATCGCAGTTATGAAATTTCGGTAGCACCACAAGAACTATGGCAGCAAGTAAGCGGAGTGATTGATTCTCTAGGGAACCCTTCTGTTGGGGAGTTTACGCGTAAGAGTGCCAGGTATGTTGGTTATCAAGGTCTTAAAGGTTTCCAGTTTGTCAGTTAAGTGTTATTAGTGCCATTTTGTTAAATATATTAATCTTCAATCAATAATTATGAGTAGTCCCAAAATTCTCTCTCAACAGGAGTTAGTGATTGAAGCTGGACACACAGACCAACAGTATTGGAAAGACATATGGCGCTATAGAGAATTATTTTATTTTCTTGCTTGGCGTGATATTTTGGTGCGATATAAGCAAACTGCGATCGGTATTGCTTGGGCACTGATTCGTCCGTTTTTGACTATGGTAGTTTTTACAATTGTGTTTGGACAATTGGCAAAGTTGCCTTCCGAGGGTGTGCCTTATCCAATTCTAGTTTTTTCAGCGATGTTGCCTTGGCAATTCTTCGCCAACTCTCTCTCGGAGTGCAGCAATAGTTTGATTGGCAATGCTAACTTAATCTCAAAGGTGTATTTTCCTCGTTTAATTGTACCGACAAGTGCAGTAGTAGTAAGCTTCGTAGACTTCCTGATTTCAGGGATGATTTTATTGGGGTTAATGGCTTGGTATAACTTTGTCCCCAGTTGGCGAATTCTGACACTACCACTGTTTATTGTTATTGCTTTTGCTGCTTCAATGGGGGCGGGATTATGGTTTGCTTCTCTAAATGTCAAGTATCGAGATTTTCGTTACATTGTGCCGTTTATTGTGCAGTTTGGTTTGTATATTTCGCCAGTGGGATTTAGCAGCAGTGTTGTTCCAGAAAAATGGCGGTTGTTATACTCCCTGAACCCTATTGTCGGGGTGATTGATGGTTTCCGTTGGGCGATTTTAGGGGGTTCAAAGTTATATTTACCCGGTTTTTTACTATCTTTGGGATTAGTAATTTTGCTATTTATCAGTGGTATTTGGTATTTTCGTAAGGTGGAACGGACTTTTGCAGATGTGATTTAAAGGTCTAATAGAGACCTAACCCCCAACCCCTTCCCTTGTAGGGAAGGGGAGAGTTAACAAACCCTTGAATTTGCATTAGTCCACCTCCGTGGACTAAGCTTTGTGTAGTAGCGAATTATATTCGCCCAATAGATTTAAAACATCCTCTAAAATAAGCTGATGAAGAAAGCTCTCATTTGTGGAATATCGGGTCAGGATGGAGCTTACCTGGCACACTTACTTCTTAATCAAGGCTATACCATCTGTGGTACTTCACGAGATGCCCAGATTTCCTCTTTCCAAAATTTGCTTCACTTAGCTATCCGTGACCAGGTAAAGTTAGAATCAATGGCTCTGAATGACTTTCGGAGTGTATTGCAAGTGCTGACAAAAATCCAGCCAGATGAAATCTACAACTTGGCAGGACAAAGTTCAGTTGGTTTGTCTTTTGAACAACCAGTAGAAACTTTAGAAAGTATCACTACTGGTACTCTAAATTTATTAGAAGCTATTCGCTTTTTAGGTGTCCCAATCAAACTCTATAATGCTGGTTCTAGTGAATGTTTTGGGGATACTGGCCAAACTGCTGCTGATGAAACAACGCCATTCCGCCCCAGAAGCCCTTATGCTGTGGCTAAAGCTGCTGCTTTTTGGGAAGTTGCTAACTACCGGGAAGCTTATGGTTTGTTTGCCTGTTCTGGGATTCTATTTAATCATGAATCTCCCTTGCGACCAGAAAGATTTGTGACTCAAAAGATTGTTGCGGCTGCTTGTCGCATTGCTGAAGGTAGCACTGAGCAGCTTTATTTGGGAAATATGCAGATTCAGCGTGACTGGGGTTGGGCACCGGAATATGTAGAAGCGATGTATTTGATGCTGCAACAGTCACAGCCGGATGATTATGTAATTGCTACGGGAGAGAGCAGTTCATTAGAGGAATTTGTCGCAGCAGCATTTGCATCTGTGAATTTAGATTGGCGTAACCATGTTGTGATCGATAATAGCCTGCTGCGACCTACAGATTTAGCAGTGGGTAAAGGAAATCCAGTTAAAGCGAAGGACAAGCTGGGATGGCAGGCGAAATATAAGATGAAGCAGGTTGTGCAAATGATGGTAGAGGCTAAGAGGATGTTTAGCAAGTCTTAAAGCATACTACAAACCCCGCTTCCATTCCTCTCCCCGAAAGGTCGAGAGGCTTTGGTGTTACCAAAAATACTTTTAAAACATCCTCTAGGGATTTAACTCACTAAAATTGTTGATTTTCACTTCACCATCTGCAAAACGTGCAACTATTTCCAGTTCACCTCCCATTACTTCGATCACTTGACGTAAATGACTAACATACATATCGGTACGCTTTTCTAATCGTGAAATAGCTGGTTGTTTCACTTGTAATTTTTCAGCCAGTTCAGCTTGAGATATTTTCAATGCTTGGCGCAATTCATGAAGTGCCATCTCTTCTTTTAATTGTGCTTTTTTCGCTACTATTTTTGCTTTTCTCGCTGGAGAAAAATCTTGAGTTAAGTGAGAAAACTTCTGATGTCCTGTCATATCAAGCCTTCCTCTCTAATCTCCTGAAGGTACTCATCATAAAGTTGATCGGCAATAGGAATATATTTTTGATAAAAGCGTTTATCTCCAGTTTTTTCACCTCCAATGAGTAGAATAGCGACTCGTCTTGGATCAAAAGCGTAAAAAACTCGAATCGGATTGCGTCCACTTTGTATACGTAATTCTCTCATGTGAGAGTGTTTTGAACCGTTAACACTGGACGAATAGGGAAAAGTTAGCTGTGTTCCCCTTTCTTCAAGTAGTTGAACAACACTAACCACATCATCTTGTTGATCTTCAGTTAGAGTTTGCCACTAACTCTCAAAGTTATCAGTGTATTCTATATCCCACGACATGCACTTAGGTATTACGTCGATGTAATATTAGCATTTTTTCCAGTCTACTGACCCATACTCAGAAACCTATTAGACATCTGGGAAAATGAATGTAGAGACGTTATATGTAACGTCTCTACAAGGGTTTCAGGTAACGCATCATTTGTAGTAGCGAATTATATGAGATTGTTGGTCAATTCAGGATGGGTTAAACCTCCATTGCTAAAACCTCTGTTTTGCGTTGCTTTCTCGCAGGGAAGCGATCGCAATGACTGGGATTGCTTTGTCGTTCCTCATCGCTGCGGACATCATTATAACTACTGATAACTGGAAAGCTAATGTCTGACACTGTTATTCGAGTTGAAAATTTAGGTAAAAAATATACTAAACTAGCAGATTTAATTGCTGAATGGTGGGAAAAACTCAAACCTGGATCTAATTATGAGGAAGAAACTTTAGCTCAGGCAAGAAATAGAGAAGAAGTTAAAGCATTTGGATACCGTTTTTTGGAAATTGCTAGAACTGAAGCTTTCTAGCTCAGGCTGTAAAGGGTTTGCGATCGCAATGCTTGGAATGGGGCGATCGCTCTTATAAAATATAAGTAGTAAGCTGCTCGTCGGGAGGCATCAGCAGAAATAGGAATAACTTTAGCCAATTTTGCTGAAAAACGAAGCTATGTACCAAACAGATCCACCCTTACCCAAGAGCCAAGTCCTGCCGACAATGTATGATCTGCCCAGTGAAGATCCAGAGGATATGGACTTACCCGAACAGATGCATCCCCGTCCACCAAGGGAAACCATGCCGACAATGTATGATCTTCCTAGTGAAGACCCAGAGGAGCCTGGTTTGCCGGACGAATTCCACGACTTCCAACCCCAATTATTACGCGAAACCTGTAAACCCCCAAATTACCCAACTGGGGAAATGTTTATTGGCACAGATTTAAATCTGTATTACGATGCCCGCAATAGATTGTGGCACAAAAGACCAGACTGGTTTTTGGTATTAGGTGTATCTCGTGCCCAACAACAACAAGATATGCGCCTGAGCTATGTTGTTTGGCAAGAAGGAATCGCCCCATTTTTAGTAGTTGAATTACTTTCACCCGGTACAGAAGCCGAAGATTTAGGACAAACATTCAGGGATGCCAAGAAGCCACCAACAAAATGGTTGGCGTATGAACAGAGTTTGCGAATTCCTTACTATATCGTGTTTGACCGCTATCAAAATCAATTGCGAGTGTTTCAATTAACCGCAACACGATATCAACCAGTAGAAGTTCCAGAACAAAAGTTTTGGTTAACAGAACTGGAATTAGGCTTAGGAGTATGGAGCGGGAGTTATCAGCAAACAGAAGGTTTATGGCTGCGTTGGTACGATGCTACAGGTAATTGGATTGCCACACCGGAGGAACGGGCAGAACACCAGAGTCAACGAGCCGAACAGGAGAGTCAACGGGCAGAACGATTAGCAGAAA
Organism: Nostoc sp. JL33; assembly: GCF_017114985.1. GTDB lineage: Bacteria > Cyanobacteriota > Cyanobacteriia > Cyanobacteriales > Nostocaceae > Nostoc. The sequence continues at coordinate 93,249 of NZ_JABXKP010000039.1, forward strand.
GATTGCGATCGCTCGGTGTTGATCCAGATGATTTGTAACTTCATTGGCAGGCGATGCCTTCTCTACGAGACGCTACGCGTAGCTTGCTTCCCGAAGGGTACGGCGGGCTTTCCTGCGGAACGCTACGCGAACGCCTACGCTTTTGAGTGAAAGGCAAATGTTCTGATTATCGTGCTGTATCACACTGCGATCGCTCACTAGATAAAACAGTACAGGGGATCGCAATGCTTAGAATGGAGCGATCGCTCTTATAAAATATAAGTAGTAAGCATAGTAAGCTTGGCAAAGATATCATGTCTCAATCATCTCTCTACGAGCAAGATTTTTTGGCTTGGTTAACCCAGCAGCAATCAGCTTTAGCTAATCGAGATGTGGCAGCTTTAGATTGGGAGAATCTGGCAGAAGAGTTGGATGCTATGGGCATTCGCGAAAAAAATGAGTTGAAAAACCGCTTAGTAGTTTTGTTAGCGCATTTACTAAAATGGCAGCATCAACCTACAAAACGCTCTGTCAGTTGGTTTACAACGATCGCTAACCAACGGGATGATTTACACGATTTACTAGATGAAAAGCCTAGTTTGCGTCAATACCTTCCCGATATTTTAACTAAAGCCTATCGTAATGCTCGTCGGGAGGCATCAGCAGAAACAGGCATAACTTTAGCCAATTTTAGTGAGAATTGCCCTTATAAAATAGAAGAAATTTTGAATCATCAGTTTTTGTGTAATACTACAGATGATTTTGAGAGAGCAATTGATAAAGAATGAACCTAAAGTCAACTGATAATGAATAAATCGTTGCTCGGATTAGAAGAGATATTAGTCAGTTAAAAAAACAGTCGATTATGGAAGAACTATTATTGTTACGTCAACTTATTGAAGAAAAGCAATATGAGAAAGCTCTAGAAGTTGTAGATGAACTCGAAGAAATGTCAAGGGAAGATAAATTAAATAAGATTTATAGCTATGCGGTAATTTTGTTGTTGCATTTAATTAAGCAAGAGGCTGAAAAACGTAGTACCCGTTCTTGGGAGTTTTCTATTTATAATGCCAGCAAAGAAATTAAAAGAGTTAACAAACGGAGAAAATCAGGTGGATGCTATGCCAATGAAGAAGAATTAAAAGAAATTTTAACTGATGCCTTTGATACAGCGCTTAAGAAAGCAGCATTAGAAGCTTTGGAAGGTATATATACAGATAATGAACTCAAGGAAAAGATTGAAGAAGGCCAAATTAAAAGTAAAGCTCTTAGTCTAATTTGCTAATTGCTCATTTGGTATTCGTTCACTACTCGCCACCATCCAAAAGCTGCTGCTTTTTGGGAAGTTGCTAACTACTATGGTTTGTTTGCCTGTTCTGGGATTCTATTTAATCATGAATCTCCCTTGTGACTCAAAAGATTGTTGCGGCTGCTTGTCGCATTGCTCAAGGTAGCACTGGGCAGCTTTATTTGGGAAATATGCAGATTCAGCGTGACTGGGGTTGGGCACCGGAATATGTAGAGGCAATGTATTTGATGCTGCAACAGTCACAGCCAAATGATTATGTAATTGCTATGGGAGAAAGTAGTTCATTAGAAGATTTCCTTGCCGCAGCATTTGCATTGGTGGATTTAGATTGGCGTCACCATGTTGTAATAAATGATAGCCTCCTGCAACCTACAGATTTGGCAGTGGGTAGAGGTAATCCAGCTAAGGCGAAGAACAAGTTAGGTTGGCAGGCGCAATACAAGATGCAGGATGTGGTGCAGATGATGGTGAAAGCAAGATTAGCTAAGTCAGTACAATGAAAAACTTATGGCCTAATTTTGTCCATCGGCTTAAAATAATTGGCAAATTCGCTTCTATTCAAATTGTAGTTCAAGCTTTAAGCCTAGTAAGCGGAATTTTGTTAGTCCGCACGTTAGATCAGCAACAATATGCTTACTTCACTATTGCTAATACGATGCAATCAACAATGAATTTATTGGCTGATACTGGTATTAGTATGAGTCTTTCTACAATTGGAGGAAAGGTTTGGCAAGATCGCTACCGTTTTGGGCAATTAATCAATACTGCAATGCAATTACGCTATTATCTAGCAGCAACTTCAATTAGTATAGTCACGCCTATTTTGATCTGGATGTTGATCCGCAATGGTGCTTCATTGACTTATGCAGTTTTGATAACATTTGTGGTGCTGTTTGGTTTGTCATTTCAATTGACAACCGATGTACTACTAGTGATCCCACGCCTTCATTCCCAAATTAACAAAATTCAAAATTTAGATTTATTTTCATCTGTTACTCGGCTTACTTTGCTAGGAATTTCTTACATATTTTATCTGAATTCTGTAGTAGCTATTGGAATTTATTCAATTATAATTGTGATGCAGCGTATTATGTTGGGTCGGTGGGCTAATGAAAAAATAGATTCTAAAGCAAGTATTAATCAAGAAGATAAAAAACATATTTTAGTTATTATAAAACATCAAGTACCTAATACTATTTACTACTGTTTGCAAGGACAATTAATGCTTTACTTAATAACTTTATTTGGTGATACAAATAATATTGCCGAAATTGGAGCATTAGGAAGATTAGGAATAGTTTTCTCATTAATTACTGCGGTAATGTCTAACATAGTTTTACCTTCAATTTCCCGATGTCAATCAGCATCCCTATTACGCAAATACTACTTACAAGTATTGTCTATTTTATTTATAATAGCAGGATTGATGATAAGTTGTACACTATTATTTACTGACCAAATTTTATGGATATTAGGAAGTAAATATACATCTTTACATAAAGAACTGGTGTTAATAGTTATAAATAGTTTGTTCAGCTCTATAGTTGGCATTATGTGGTCAATTAATGCTTCTAAAGCATGGATAAATTATTCTTGGATTAATATACCATTTACTCTCTCTGTACAAATAGTTCTACTACTAGTATTAGATTTGTCCAGTGTTTTAAATGTTATTACTTTTAATTTAATATCTCAGTTTCCGGCATTTATTGTAAATATATATTTGACAAATAGGGGCATTGCTGAATATGAATCAGCATAATATTCTGTATTTTTTCAAATAGTGACTTAATTACTAACAAAATCTGTATATTTGGGTAGGAATTCTATGGTTAACATTTTAACAAATAAACTTGAGACATTAGCTAATAAATGCATAATCGAATTTGCCAAGCCTTTTTTTGGTTATCAAATAGGTCAAAAACTCCCTTTTTTGAAAAATTTATATAAATTCTTTTATGAATCAAGCAAGCCAAAAATGGTAAAAGTTTTTGGTCAGTGGTTGATACTGCATCCAGATGATCAAATATTTTCTAACGAAATAATTTCAACAGGTGTTTTTGAGGAATTAGAAGTTAGTATATTCTTATCTTTATTAGAAGAAGGTATGACTGTGTTTGATATTGGAGCTAATGTCGGATACTACACTTTGATAGCAGCTTCCAAAATCGGCAGCTATGGACGAGTATATGCTTTTGAACCTGACAAGGATAATTTTAATATTCTTCAAAAGAATGTAGCCTTGAATAAGCATTCAAATGTTGAATTACTAGAGTATGCAGTTTCCGATGAGAACTCTGATTTAGCTTTAAGCCTATCACCAGATAATAAAGGAGATCATAGAACATATAAAAATAATAATTTTAATAAAGAAAAAATACACTATACAGTAAAAGGAATACAATTAGATTCTTATTTTGAAGGATTAAATGTCTATCCTAACATTATAAAAATGGATATTCAGGGATTTGAATATTTTGCTTTGAAAGGCATGAAGAATTTAATAATTGAAAATCCTAATGTCGTACTTTTAACAGAATTTTGGCCATTTGGGCTTAAAGCTTCTGGTTTAGAGTCTCCCGTATTATTCTATAATCAGTTAGAAGAACTAGGATTTGAAATATTTAAAATTGATGACCTTAATCGTAAGGTTGAAAAAGTTATTGATATAAATTTGCTATTAGCATCTTTAACTGGAGAAAGCTTTACTAACTTACTATGTTTAAAAGGTGAAGCCATTAAAAATAGATATCAAAGTTAATTTTAATAGTATGAAAGTTATTCATATTACCCCAACTTACTTTGATGAATCATCAATTATCGGTGGTGGTGAACGCTATCCCACTGAATTAGCATCTTGGATGGCAAAGGTTGTTGATACTACTCTTGTAAGTTTTTCTTCAGTGCGTATAAATTATAGTCAAGCTAATCTCAAAATCAAGACATATCCAGTTAAACATTTAATTCATGGTAACAAGATAAATCCATTAAGTTTTCAATATCTACGCTCAATTGTGAGCGCTGATATAGTACATATACACCATATTCATACTCTAGTTTCTGATCTGGGCTGTCTCATAGCTGGTTTGCTTGGTAAGCGAGTTTTTGTTACTGACTATGGCGGTGGAGGAAGCTTTGTATTGAACCAGAAACTACCAGTGTTTAGAGTCTATAAAAATGCGATCGCCTATTCTCGCTATGGTCTAGATTTTATCCCTGTTGAACTTCAAAAAAAAGCAGTTTTGATTAAAGGAGGTATTGATACAGATAAATTTTGTCCTGATGCATCTTTAAAAAAGGAAAATAATATTTTATATGTAGGTCGAATTTTACCTCACAAGGGCATTAACTATTTAATTGATGCATTCCGTCTGCTCAATCGTTCAGACTACAAACTAAAAATTATTGGAAGAGTCTACAGTGAAAAATTCTACCAAGACCTTAAACAGCAAGCAGATGGGCTGAATATAGAATTTGTTCACGATGCTAATGATCAGCGATTATTACATGAGTATCGCACAGCAATGGTAACGGTTTTATCATCTGTTCACACCACCTGCTATGGAGACTACACTCCAGTTCCAGAATTAATGGGTTTTACTTTATTAGAATCCCAAGCCTGCGGAACTCCTGTGATCTGTACTGATGCTGGTGCAATGCATGAATTTGTAGATAATGGTAAGACTGGGTTTGTTGTGCAGCAGAATTCTGGAGAAGCGATCGCTGCTGCTTTGCGTCAGATCGTTAATTTATCTCCATTAGAATATATAGAATATCAAATGCGTTGTCGTGAGTGGATAAATCCACTTAGTTGGTTAACGGTAGTGCAAAGACATTTAGATATTTACAAAGAGGCTAATTAGTTTGTATATAATTTTTGCATAAGGAGTTTTCATTGCGATCGCTTCGTATACTAATCGCTACATATTCACCACTTTCTGCTGAATTCGGTGCAGGTCAGATGGCAATCAATTTAGCAGAAGCATTACGGTTACAAGGACACGATGTTACTCTCTGGTCTCCTTATCCTATGCCTAATTTAACAAGATGGTGGCAAGGTTTGCAAAGTATTCAATTAATGCAGTCAAAGCTAGATGCGTTTATTGCTACCCAGGAGCGATTCGATATAATTGATACCTCTGCCCACCTGATCACCAAACGGGTTGCTCAATCAGGGTTAGTAGTAGCTCGTAGTGTTCAGCCTCAAATTTTGTACATGCTATGTGATTTAAAGGATAAACCAGAAACGAGCCTAAAAGAAATTATTCTCCTGCCATTCGATTATTTGTTTTTCATAATAGTAGTCTTTTTACTAATGCAAGGTTGGCAAAGATCAAAATATATTCTTTGCCTCGGTAGTTTAGAACTTGAATGGATGAAGAAATGGTTTCCCTGGTGGAGGAGTAAATTAATTTCTTATGTCAATGCATTATCAAAAGCTGATCAAGTAGAACTCGCTAAGATACGTCTAAATAGAAAAAAACATGAAGGTGAACGTATTCGGTTTCTGTGGATTGGTCGCTGGACTGCCCATAAAGGTATTCATGAACTAGTTGATTTTATCATTCAACGAGCAGCTTCGCACCCCAAAGATACTTTTACAATTGCTGGATGTGGTACTAAGTCCGAGAAATATTTTTCACCTGAACTAATTCAATCGGGTAGGCTAAAAATTCTACCTTCATTTGAGAGAAACCAGCTTTACTCATTATTTTCTAACCATGATGCTGGTTTATTTACAAGTAAAGTTGAGGGATGGGGATTAGTTTTGAATGAAATGTTAGAGTCTGGAATGCCTGTTTTTGCTAAACCTGCTGGTGGAGTAGCTGATTTACAAGAGTTCTTTAAGACTCTTATGACATTCCCACCACCTCCGGAATTAATACCCGATATTATTAGTAGCTATACAGATGTAGATGATTATTATCGTATATGTAGTTGGGAAAGAATAGCAGAAAATTACATAACTAAAATTTTAAATTAAAAAAAAATCAATTCTAGTAAATAAAACTTTCTAATGGTTGAAACTCAATTTAATGTCTTAGTTATTAGTTAAAAATATGAAAAAAATTAATTTTCAAGAAGATTGGCCTGAAAGTTGGAAATATAGTTATCCCTATGACTTACTTGAAGTTTATGGAGTTCCAAATCTGACAGGATACGCTCACGCATACGCAAATAGGCTTAAACACACATTAGAGTTAATCCAAAAAGTTGCCAAACCGGGAGCAAAAATTTTGGATATAGCTGCTGCACAAGGAAATTTTAGTTTGTCATTGGCAGAACTAGAATATGAAGTTACCTGGAATGATTTGCGAGAAGAACTTATTGATTATGTCAAATTGAAGTGGGAATCTGGCATTGTTCACTATGCACCAGGAAATATTTTTGACTTAAAATTTGACACTCAATTTGATGTAGTTTTAATTGCTGAAGTAATTGAGCATGTAGCTCACCCTGATGATTTCTTGACAAACATTGCCCAGATGCTTAAACCAGGAGGTCATATCGTACTAAGCACACCTAACGGCGAATATTTCAAGAATCATTTGCCCAAGTTTTCGGACTGCCCCGATCCGAGTCAGTATGAAGCAATACAATTTAAGCCAAACTCGGACGGACATATTTTCTTACTCCACTTAGATGAAATAGAACAGTTGTCACATCAAGCAGGATTGGTTGTTAAGGAGACTCGGTTAGTCACTAATCCATTAACTAACGGTCATATAAAACTACATCATTTATTAAAACTATTACCAAAATCCTGGGTTGAAACTTGTGAAAAACTAACTTGCTCCATGCCTTTAGCAGTGAAGTGCAAATTGCACACAACTACAATTGCTTTATTAACTCAGTCAAAAAGTACCAATGAGATTTGCTGCTAACTCCAGAAACATTCAGCATTCATAATTTGCTCATTCGCTTGTTCAACAGAAACAGCATTAAGCTGTCCATAGTCTCCAGCATTACGCAAATCTTGGGCATCAATGAGAAATCTATGAAACTGAATTGGTACTTTACCAGTACGCGCAAAATTTCTTCCAAAAGCACTAATCACCCCAGCATGACTAGAGAAAGACATTCCTTCACCAATCAAAAAAGCTTCGGCAACGTAAAACATACTATAGTAAGCGCGAGAAGCAGCATAATCGGGATAGCCGTTCTCTAATAAAATTTTAGCGGCAGAAACACTTTGACGGGCTTTAAGCAATAAATCAAGTTGTTCTGGTGTCAAAAAGCTATCCCTTCTCGACGAATATTTTGTAATAGAGGACTATTATAGGAATTAAAACGAGATTCATCTATAAATAGACGGCTAATTACTTGGTCATACTCTAGGGATAACTCAGCAACTACATCACTGGTTTTTTTAATTTCTTCCCCTGGATTCACATTTCCCTTAAGTACCACCAAAACATCAATATCAGAATCTGTAAAAGCTTCTCCCCGCGCTTGAGAGCCAAATAAAACCATTTGAACTAAGCGATCGCCATAAATTTCCCGCAAGCAGGTTTTAAGCCTTTGCAGAATTTCTTGCTAACTCTTTACTCAATTTAAACCTTTAAAGTCATACTATTTGATGGTCAATTATTTAACTCATATAACTTCGATTGTACCTCGACTGCCTCCGGCAATTGACGGTGTAGGAGACTATGCCCTCAACCTAGCTCGTCAGCTTCGCAAAAATTTCAATATTCAAACCCATTTTATTGTAGGTAATCCCACATGGACTGGTGCAGCAGAAATTGATGGGTTTCCTGTTAGTCAAGTAAGCGTGGGCGTAGCCGGTTGTAGACATCGCTCCCCTGATGCACTGCTAACTTTATTATCAAGCGATCGCTCATCCAGCATCCTTTTACATTATGTAGGCTACGGCTATGCTCAACGCGGCTGTCCAATTTGGTTAGTCGATGGGTTACAGCGTTGGAAAAGTTTATTTCCCAAGCGATCGCTCCTTACGATGTTCCACGAAGTCTATGCTTCAGGGCTTCCTTGGACTAGCTCTTTTTGGTTATCGCCCTTACAGAAAAATTTAGCAGCACGTTTGGCACAGATGAGCGATCGCTGTATTACTAGTAAACAACTCTATGCTGAAATAATTGCTAATATTAGCCGAGGCAAGCATCATCAAATTCCATTCCTACCAGTTTTTTCAAACATCGGTGAACCAGACAAAGTACTTCCTTTGTCAGAACGCCAGCAGCGCTTAGTTGTCTTTGGAGGTGTTGCTAACCGTGCAAGAGTTTACCGAGAGTCTCAAGCAGTTTTGGAGTACGTTTGTCAGAGATTAAACATTCAACAAATTTGGGATATAGGAACTCCAACGGGAGTAAATTTATCCTCAATTACTAAAGTACCTATCTTAGAAATAGGACAGCAATCTGCCGAAAAGGTGAGTAAAATTTTAGCAGATTCTGTTGCTGCTTTCTCGGACTATAACCCCGATTTTCTAGCTAAGTCAACTATTTTTGCTTCTTACTGTGCCCACCGACTATTACCTATCAATACCAAAGGTAGTGCCTCAGTAGTTGATGGTATAGAACCAGGTAAACATTATTGGGTTCCTAATCCTCAAGGAAATGAGTTAGGAAATCACATGGAGATGCAGGCGATCGCAGACAATGCTTATTCCTGGTATAAAACGCACAGACTATCAATAACTGTTAAAACTTTTGCTGAACTACTTAATAACTAATGAGCTACTGAATTAATTAATAGGAGCTTAGATGAACTTAAATTTGACAAACACAAGACAGGCTGCATCTATAGCCAGTGGGGGCATTAGCAGCCAAGCAATATATGATAATTTTTTGGAATTAATAGAGGAGTTAAATATTCAAGGTGATTGTCTTGACTTTGGAGCAGGTATAGGAAATTTAACTCAACTGCTTCAAAGTTTAGACTGCTTTAATTCTATTACTGCTGCTGACATTATGCAGCGTCCTGTCGGGATAGATGATTCAATTAAGTGGATTAGCTGGGATCTTAATGAATCACTAAATATACCTAGTCAACAATTTGATGTTATTGTGTCTGCTGAGGTTATTGAACATCTAGAAAATCCCAGAGCAACTCTCAGAGAATGGTTCCGATTACTACGTCCTAATGGAATTATAATTTTCAGCACACCTAATAATGAAAGTTGGCGAGCTTTAATTGCTCTCGTGCTACAAGGACATTTTGTACTTTTCAGCGATACTTGCTATCCAGCACACATTACAGCGCTTCTTCGCAAAGATATTCGGCGCATTTTAGGCGAAGCGGGCTTTTCTGAGCCAACATTTGTTTTTACTAATCTTGGAGGTATTCCCAAACTTCCTCAATTTCAATGGCAACAAATTTCAGGAAGACTATTTAAGGGTTTACGCTACAGTGATAATTTACTAACTCTTGCTTACAAACCATAATTCTTTCAACTATGACAAGAAGTTTTAAAAATCTAAATAAGCCAGAATATTTTTTCAGACCTTCCCAGATATGGCAACGTATTCAACGTTTCACTGGCAATAATATTAATAATAATTTGGAAGAAGTTATTCTTCCTTGGAAAGTCCAAATTAGAATTCGGCCAGATGATGAGATTGGACGTGCCATCTCGATGAGTGGAGTTTACGACTTGATTGTCACTGAAATGTTATGGAGGTTAATTGATCAAGGGGAAGTTGCTATAGATGCTGGCGCAAATATTGGTTATATGACTAGCATTATGGCCGCTAAAGTTACTCAGACAGGTAAAGTATATTGTTATGAACCACATCCAGAGATTTATCAGGAATTATTAGAAAACATCACAAAGTGGCAAGAGTCTCTTGATTGGCACCATATCATCCCACAACAAATAGCAATTTCCGATAAGTCTGGTTCGGATATATTAACTATCCCAGACGGCTTTGATAAAAATCGGGGACTCTCCAAAATAGATACCAACAATAAGGTTTTGATCAAAAATGAAAGTTCTTTGATTCAAAAATCTTATTTAGTTTCTGTCTCTACACTGGATAAAATTTTAGACTTGAATCAATCTTTTCAGATAGGTGTTCTTAAAATTGATATTGAAGGGCATGAGTTTGAAGCTTTAAATGGTGCTCAACAACTAATTGGTCAGCAAAAAATTCGCGATATCATATTCGAGGAGCATAATTCCTATCCTAGTTTGGTGACAAATTTTTTAGAAAAGTATGGATACACCATTTTCAAAGCTGTAGGAGGTTTTTGGGGGCCAATCATTTGTTCTCCTGAAAGCCAACAAATAGGACGTTACTGGGAACCCCCCTGTTATCTTGCGACTATAAATCCAGCCCGTGTTTTACAACGTACTAAGTCGTGGGGATGGCATTCGCTTCATAACCGAATGGATTTAGTGTAAAGCTTACTTAAAAGTTGTTGTGAAAATACTTATCTATTCTCCGCTCTTTTACCCCAGTGTTGGCGGATTAGAAACTGTTGTGTCCATCCTGGCTCATGAGTTTGTTGAGCAAGGGCACACAGTTAAACTAGTATCAAACGTTCTAACAACAGATAGAAAAGTTTTTGCCTTTGAAGTGATTCGTAAACCCAATCCCCTAACGCTGTTAAACCTAACACAATGGTGTGATGTATACTTTCAACCAGTTATTAGCCTCAAGGGAATTTGGACTTTATTAATTAGCCCTAAGCCTTGGGTAGTAGCTCACCATAATTGGTATACTCGACCAAACGGTAGCTTGGGCTGGCAGGATCACTTAAAGAAATTTCTACTGCGATTTGCAACCAATATCTCGGTCAGCCAAGCATTAGCTAACCATATTTCTACGCCATCAGTCATTATTCCTAATCCCTATCGAGATGAGATATTCTATGAGATACCAAAAATTCCTCGTAATAAAGACTTAGTGTTTTTAGGAAGGCTGGTTTCTGATAAGGGAGTAGACCTACTGATTCAATCACTTGCTGAACTAAAACAAATGGGGCTATCCCCCAAGCTAACAATTATTGGTAGTGGATTAGAAGAATCTAATTTACGTGAGCAAGCAAGAGTTTTGACTATCAGTGAGCAAATAGAATTTGTTGGACTTAAGGTTGAACAAGAACTCATAGAACTACTCAACACTTATAAAATAATGGTCATACCATCCCGATGGCAAGAACCATTTGGTATTGTCGCCTTAGAAGGAATTGCTTGTGGCTGTGTGATTGTTGGTTCAGAGGGTGGAGGATTAAAAGATGCCATTGGCCCCTGTGGTGTGACATTCCCCAATGGAGATGTGCAAGCATTAACGCAAACTCTATTTAATCTCTTAAAAAATCCTGAGCAACTTGCTAACTACCGAGCCAATTCAGATAATCACCTTTTACGCCATCAGAAATCAGTAGTTGCTAAAGCTTATCTAGAAGTAATTGAGGCAGTAATTCGGTGAAAGAATACATTGGAGTTTTAGCTCCCTTTGCCATTCTACTTATTCTCTATCTTTCTGTTCAAAACTGGCGGACTTCTTTAAAAACTGTACTGGTGTTAGCGATAATTGAAGGGGCTTTGCGAAAATGGGTTTTACCCCAAGGCAGTCAGTTCATCTATTTTTTGAAAGATATTGTACTCATAGGGGCTTATCTTCGTTATTACATTTTATCATCTACTGAAAAAACCTTTCGTATCAAAGGCAATTCGGCAGCTGAAACTATCGCTTCGGTAATTTTGCTATTAACAGCTTGGTGTCTATTACAAGTTTTTAATCCTAGCTTGGGTTCTCCAATTATTGGTATTTTTGGAATAAGAGGATACTTGTTATATATTCCTTTAATATGGATGTTACCTAATCTCTTTCGTTCAGAAGAAGAATTATATAGATTTCTGCGCTCCTACCTGCTGTTGGTCATTCCAGTGGGGCTATTAGCAGTAGCACAGTTCTTTAGCCCCCCTTCAAGCCCCCTCAATGTCTATACCCCAGATTTAAAGCTAGGTGTTGCAACTTTTGGAGATGCAAATTCTACGAATGTTCGTGTAACGGGCACTTTTTCCTACATTGCTGGCTATTCAGTTTACGCAATTATTTCCTTTGGATTATTAGTTCCCCTGTTAGCAGTTCAGCAATCTCGATGGTGGCGTTGGGCAACAATAGCAGAATTACTGCTAATTATTGGCACCTCCTTCATGAACGGCTCTCGTGGTCTTTTTTTCAGTGAAATCCTATTTTTAATTGGTTATTTTGGGGCACAGTTACTAACTAACCTGAAAACAACTGTTCCCTTGATCAAACAGTTTACAGTGCCTATAATCGCTATAGCTGTTGCAACTATCACTTGGTTTCAGTCTGCTATCAATTCTTTACTATTCCGCATCAATTCCAATCATGATGTATCTAGTCGCATTTCGGGAAGCTTCATTGAGCCATTTGAATTGATGAAGTTAAAAGGACTGGATAGTTATGGTCTAGGCGCAACTCATCCAGCAGCTTCAGTATTGCGTAGAATTCTAAATTTACCTCTAGGAGAAACCATTCCTGTTTACTATGAGTCGGAAATGGGTCGAATAGTTTTGGAAATTGGCCCCATAGGTTTTTTCTTGTGGTATCTGCTGAGACTCATACTCATTTATCTACTGTGGCGCACATTCCTGAAATTAAAGCGACCTCTGTTGCGACAGCTAGCGCTGTCGGCTTTTTTGATTCATGCGCTCCAATTTAGTGGTCAGCTTGTGTTCAACCATATTCTCCTAGTCTACTACTGGTTCCTGGCAGGATTTATTTTCCTTCTACCCCGGCTCGAACAGATAGAGAACTGGAAACAACAACAGGAATACTTCCATGTCCCAGATACCGATCGCGCTGATACATCCTACAGGTAATCCCTTCGCTCGCAACGCAGCAATCTCGTTAGGAGAAGCAGGTCTACTTCAAGAGGTGATTACAACTATTGCCTATAACCCAGAAGAAAGTATCTGCCAATACTTCAAGCTGCTTCCTGCTCAAATTCGCAATAGAATCACTAATGAACTAGGGCGGCGTACCTGGATTCCTCCAAATGGTGTAGCCATGCGATCGCACCCTTGGGGTGAAGCAATGCGGATGACCTTGGTTAAAACTGGACTCAGCAGGCGTTTTGGCTTCGGTTCTCAAGGCCCCATAGATTGGGTTTATGCTTCTCTCGATCGCCATGTTGCCAAGCATCACCTCCAGGGTCTGGCAGCAGTTTATGCTTATGAAGATGGCGCTGCTACTACCTTTGAGGTTGCCAAACAGCAGGGAATTTTATGCCTGTACGACTTGCCTATCCTGTTCTACCGCATGGCGCGAGAAATTCAGCAGGAGGAGGCTGAACGATTCCCAGCACTATCTGCATCACTGCAAGCAGTACGAGAACCTGACTGGAAGTTGAGACGCAAGGAACAGGAAGTGGCGCTCGCAGACCATATTTTTGTGGCCTCTTCTATTACCCAGCAATCCTTACTCAGAGAAGGGGTCAGTCCTGACAAAATCACGGTTATCCCTTATGGCGCACCGATTGATTATTTTCAACCTCAACCCAAACTAGATCGAACTTTTCGGGCCTTATTTGTCGGTCGCGTCGGTGTTCGCAAAGGAGTTCATTACCTGATCAAGGCATGGGAAGAACTCCAACTTCCCCAGGCAGAGTTAATGCTGGTAGGAGTGAACGAATTTCCAGAAACCTGGCTTTCTCAACTTCCTCATGGACTTAATTACATCCCATCAGTACCCCATACTACGCTGAATCAATACTACAGCAATGCCAATGTATTTGTGTTTCCTTCTTTAGTAGAAGGCTTTGGACTGGTACTTCTAGAAGCGATGGCTTGTGGCATTCCTGTGATTACAACCCCTCACACAGCAGGCTCCGATATTATTACTGATGGGACAGAAGGCTTTATCATCCCTATTCGTGATTCAGAGGCTCTCAAAGAAAAACTTGAGTGGTGCTATTCCCATCCTCAAGAATTAGCAGAGATGGGACGAGCCGCTCGTCGCAAAGCTGAACAGTTGAATTGGGGTATGTACCGCCAGAGATTGGCTAGTCGAGTTCAGGAAATTATCAATTATCTAAATACTTAACTAATCATAAAATTTTAGAGATATCAATATGCAAATAATCAAGGTTGAAAAACCCAAATCTGCAACGACAGACTCTCTGCATCTTTGGTTTCCTAACCTGTTTGAGTTTAAGGGTGGTATTCAGGTTTATCTCCAGGATGTTCTACAGGCTATACAAGAAGCACTACCAAACTTATCTGTATGTATTTTAGATAAGCTTGACAGAAATAAACCTGTAGATAAATTCAATTCAAAAAATTACTCGTTTACTTTTAGTGGTCATTATCCGGTTTTTTTTAAAACAGCGCACTTTACTTTTAAATTAATTACAAAAGCATTAATTAATCGTCCAAAATTCATTTTGTGTGGGCATATCAATTTTGCTCCTGTAGCATTTTTTGTTCGTCGGGTTACGGGTATTCCTTATGGAATTATTGTTTATGGTATTGATGCTTGGGAAATTAAAAATATATGGAAAATCAAAGCGTTATATGCTGCTGAAAAAATAATCTCAATTAGTAGTTATACCCGCGATCGCCTAATTGAAGAGCAGAATTTATCTCCAGATAAAATTGAGCTTTTACCAGTTACTTTTGATGCAGAACGCTTTAAGCTCAGTCCCAAACCAAATTATTTACTTAAACGTCATCGGTTAACTGTTCAACAGCCAATCATTTTGACCGTAGCTCGATTAGACAATAGTGAACGCTACAAGGGCTACGACCAAATCTTACTAGCAATGCCACAGATTCGCCTAGCTATTCCCCATGCTCATTACATCTTAGTAGGCAAAGGAAGCGATCGCCCCCGAATTGAGCAACTAATTTCTCAATTAAACTTAGACGACTGTGTAACATTAGCAGGATTTATACCAGATTCAGAACTCTGTGACTATTACAATGTCTGCGATGTTTTTGCCATGCCTAGTAAAGGAGAGGGATTTGGAATTGTCTATTTGGAAGCTCTGGCTTGTGGCAAACCAACTTTAGCAGGGAATCAAGATGGTGCAGTTGATGCCCTCTGTAATGGGGAGTTAGGCGTTTTGGTGAATCCTGATGATGTAAATGCGATCGCCCAAACACTGATTCAAATCTTACAAGGTGCTTATCCTCACCCTATCCTCTATCAACCTCAAATTTTACGCGAACAAGTGATTGCCAGATTTGGATTTGAACAGTTCCAACAAACTCTGGCTGAGTTAATTCAAACTCAACTACTACCCACTACCTGATGAAGTTGATCAACAAAATTAACCTAAAAATTAGATGAAGATATTACAAGTCATACCCTCCATCAGTCTGACTATGGGCGGCCCTACTGAAGTTGTTCTAAACTTGGTCAAAGCCCTGCGCCAGCTTGGGTCAGATATTGAGATTGTCACCACCAACGATGATGGAAATACTTTATTGGATGTCCCTCTTCGTCAGCGTATCGAGTATAAAGAAGTGCCAATCTGGTTTTTACCCCGTGTTTCCCGCCGAATCAAAGAATATATCTTCTCTCCTGAGTTAGCACCTTGGCTTTGGCAGCATATGCGAAATTATAACTTAGTGGAAACTCACTATCTTTTTTCCTATGCTCCGACTTGTGCTGCGGCGATCGCTCGTTGGCAAGGAATCCCCTATCTAGTTCGTACAATGGGTCAATTGTCACCTTGGGCACTAGCTCAAAGTCCCTTCAAAAAACAGGTTTATAGTCGGCTGATTGAGCATCATAATCTGAATCGTGCGGCTGTTATTCATTCTACATCTGCTGGTGAAGCAGCAGATATCCGTAATTTCGGTGTTAAGACACCCGTCCTCACTTTACCTCTTGGGGTGAATATCCCTCACCCTTTACCCGATGCCAAACAAAAACTACGACACATCTACGGCATTTCTACAGAAACACCCGTAATGCTGTTTCTTTCTCGTCTTCACTACAAAAAACGCCCAGACTTACTACTACAAGCACTTAGTCGTCTTGTAGAACAAAACTATGATTTTCACCTAATCATAGCGGGTTCAGGAGAACCAGAATATGAAACTCAGCTAAAAAACTTGGCAATATCCCTTGGCATCTCAGATCAAATTTCCTTTGCTGGTTTTGTGATGGGGCAAGAGAAAGACTTGCTGCTACAAGGGTCAGATATGTTTATTTTACCATCTTTTTCCGAGAATTTCGGTATCGCCGTCGCTGAGGCAATGGCAGCTGGATTGCCTGTGATTATAACTCCAGGAATTCAAATTTCTCCAGAGGTTGCTGCTGCCCAAGCTGGGTTGGTTGTTGAGGGTACACTTGAAACATTGGCAGAAGCGATCGCCCAATTACTGAAATCTCCCAATCTGAGGCAACAGCAAGGCGAGAATGGCAAACAGCTTGTCAAACAGCAATATTCCTGGGAAGCGATCGCTCAAAATCTTACCTCTGTTTATCATGCGATTATTGAAAGAAAACTTTTACCAGAATATCTTGTAGACTCAAGGTTTTCCAGCAACAGCAGATCCAACACCTATTTCTAATTACTTCAGATTTTCACATGCCCAGAGCCAAGGCGATCGCTACCCTTATCTTTAGTGGTAGGTATCAATCCCTCACTATCTTGAAAACTTTAGAGCGCTGGTTTCCGGCGCTCTAACTTTTAGCTGATTGAATTCTTGTTTAACCTACCTTGCTTACCCACCATATGCGTCTAGATCAATATACTATTGGCAACTATACTCCAGGCACAACATACTGGAAGCAACTTTTTTGGTATTTTGTTGGGTCGCCCTTAGTTGAAAGTTATTGGCTACCATTTTCAGCTTTTAAGATTTGGGTACTCCGCAGTTTTGGAGCTAAAATCGGTCAAGGTGTCCGCATTAAACCGGGAGTGCGGGTAAAGTTTCCCTGGCGATTAAACATTGGTGATTTTGTTTGGATTGGAGAAGATACGTGGATAGATAACCTTGCTCTGATCACGATCGAAAAGCATGTTTGTCTATCTCAAGGGGTCTATCTCTGCACTGGAAATCATGATTGGAATCATCCCGATTTTAAATTGATTGATGCTCCAATCCATATTCAAGAGAGTAGTTGGATTGCTGCAAAGTCAGTAATTGGCCCAGGAGTTACTGTTGGTCGGGGAGCAGTACTGACTTTAGGTGGCGTGACTGGAAGCTCACTAGAGCCGATGACTATTTATGCAGGTAATCCGGCTCAACCCATCAAGCAGAGAAAGCTTTGATATCCAATTTTGGCGGATCGCATCTCATCTCATACTTTAGTTGACTACAAATTGGGGTAGACCTACAGCCACTCCACATTTAGTAATTAAGTGATTCAAAGAACGCTTTGGCTTAATATCTAAATTTCTAATTGCAGCTTTGGCTATTTAATTTCCTTAAAATTCTCAATTGTGAGATATTTTTCTTCATCAGCTATCTGACTGTTGTAATCGATATCAATTTGGGTTGGATAGCCGAATTTAGCACTGTACCGCACATTCAGGCTAAAGGCTTTACGGTTGATAGCATCTTGAATCACATTAAACAGCTTAGGAATTGTATTATAGTTTTGAAACAATTCTGGATTAACTGGTTGACCTGTAGCTACAGAAGTGATAGAAGTTGTTTTACCATTACGTACTTTAATCACTACTGGCCCCCTAGCGTCGGGTATACAAAAGCAACTATTGCTCAATTCATAGTCATAATTGGAAATATTTTGCTGATTCCAGAAACGCCGATTAAATTCTAATCGCTTTTCTAATCGCCTTAAATTCAAGTTATTACTCGCTGGCGATTGTGCTATCTCTATGGGAGATTTGGACATTACTGGTAGGTTCAGACCCAAAGATAGCAATAATCCGGCACTGATAATCATAGGTAAACGCATATCAATCCCTTGAATTTCAAAAGTATTATATATGTATTATATATATAAATTCATCTACTTATTTAAGTACACTTTATATTTTGATTAAAATTTATCACTGTGATAGCCAAGGGCAAATAGCAAATTTATGACTCTACGGAACTGGTTCGTGAGTGTAGTCTATAGCCAAATCAGATCCGGCGTGTTGGCGCAGCCCACCGTAGGCATCGCATACGCGCGAAAATTTTTTCTCTAAGTAAGTCGGCGCAAATCTTTCAAGCTATGTTAATAAATTTAAATGTAGAAATTTAAATGTAGGGTGCGTTACGCTTTTACTTAACACACCCTACCGTAAAAAACAAATTTTTTTCAAGCATGAATGACTCACAAACTTGGTATATTGTCAAGCGTTCTGCTGGTAATTGCGAAATTATCCCCAGCGACAAAGTTGGAGACGATAATCTAGAGATTATAGAACAGTGGGGGCCTTTTAGTTCGCAAGAAGAAGCGATCGCTCGGCGTGTGGGACTTATTAGGGCCAGAAAGTGCCAACCAGTTTAAGTTAGGAGTCATTTAAATTGGGATTTTAGATTTTGGATTGAAGGAAAAATCTAAAATCTAAAATTGGCAGAGTTTGAAATTGCCAATAATGGTTTTTATTCCTAACTCCTCACTATTCACTCCTAACTTTATTCCTAACTCTTCATTTTTCTGCTGTGGGCGTGCGTTTAGCAGTAATTTCTTTACCTATGACTTCCACTGCTTTAGCGAATTGTGGGTCTGCTAGGGTAGCGAGTTTTTCACGTTCATGGAGCCACAACTCCTCCATCTGCGCTTTGGTCAAATCCACCTTTACATCTGGATCAATGCCTTTATGATTGATATCTCTACCGCTAGGGGTATAGTAATGAGCAATTGTCACCGCCAATCCTGAACCATCTTCCAGGGGACGCACCGATTGCACCAGTCCCTTACCAAAGGTTTGAGTACCAACCAAAGTAGCACGCTTATTATCCTGCAAGGCCCCTGAGAGGATTTCACTTGCACTGGCTGAACCTTTATCTACCAGCACCACCAACGGTTTAGTTGTCAAGGCTCGTCCATTTGCCTCTTCCTTTTCTGCCTCTCCTTGGCGTTCAACTGTGGAGACAATCTTACCTTTATTTATCCACATCCGGGCAATATCCACACTGGAGAAGAGTAAGCCGCCTGGATTACCACGCAGATCCAGAATATATCCAGCTACGCGTTTGGTTTCTAAATTTTTGATAGCGGTTTGCATTTCTTTACCAGCATTGGCGCTGAACTGGTTCAAGCGAATGTACCCAAGATTCCCTGCTGGAGTTTGTTTCTGGGAAAACTTAACTGGATGGATTTCAATCCGCGCCCGTTTGATGACAAACTCTTTTCTCTGAGCGTCGCGCGCAATTGTCAGGCTGACTTGCGTTCCTGCTTCACCCCTAATCAAGGATACTGCCTGATTGCTATCCATCCCCTTAGTATCTTTGCCGTCGATTTTGATGATGACATCTTTCGCCAAAAGACCAGCTTTAAAGGCTGGTGTATCTTCGATTGGCGCAATTACAACCAGTTGCTTCGTTTTTTCATCCTGACCAATCGTGATCCCAATTCCTATTAGTTCTCCAGAGGTGTCCACTTGCATATTTTTAAATTCCTCTGGGTCCATAAACCGGGTGTATGGGTCTTGTAGCTTTTTAAGCATTTCCCGAATGGACTTATACGCTTCCTGCGGATTACTGTAGGACTTGCTCAAGTACTCTTTACGAACAGCCCGCCAATCTAGCTGATTAAAAGTACCGTCTACATATTGGCGGTCAATAGTTTGCCAAACTTCATCTACCAATGCTTTGGGACTTGCTTTAAATAAAGCCTGACCTCGCGAGTGAATGCCAAGGCTAGTAACAGCGATCGTGGAGAGTGTCACTGCCGTAGCACCCAAAACAAGCCTACTTTTTGTAATCACCATAATGACAGCTGCGTCAGAGGGAAAATATATATTTCAGTATGCTCAATCTAACACAGGCTACCACTGTACAGACCGAATATGTATTCCTAATTTCAACAAAATACTTGACAATCTGGCGAACTGGGGAGTGGGGAGTGGGGAGTGGGGCATGGGGCATGGGGCATTGGGCAATTCAATGCAAGGATTTTGGATTGACGATAGCGCCACGGAGAGCGAGTCCGCGTACTCCTGCGGAGGACAAGCTACGCGCAGCGTCTGTCTGCGACACGCTGCGCGAACGTAGAGAGCGTCTTTTGGATTAAATTTCAATTCTTTAATCTAAAATCTAAAATCTAAAATTCTTACACCCTCATCTCCCACCCTGCGGGAAGCTAAAGCTACATCCCCCTCATCCCCCTCATCCCCTACTCCCTACTCCCTATACTCCCCACTCCCCTAGTCCCTTTATGGTTCTACCCAGCGTCCATCTGCCTTAATCAGGTTAATTAATTCCTCTACACCTTTATCTTCTAGGACTTTTTTAATTTCCTCTCGGCCACGATACAAAGAAATGTAACCAGGTGTTTTGCCAACATAACCATAGTCGGCATCCGCCATTTCTCCGGGGCCATTGACAATACAACCCATAACTGCTATATCAAGACCTGTTAAGTGTTTAGTGGCATCCCGGACTTTGTGCAGCACTTCCTCTAGGTTAAACAAAGTGCGTCCACAGGAAGGACAAGCGACGTATTCCACCATCGTTTTTCGCAATCCCAAAGCTTGGAGAATGCTGTAACAGACGGGAATTTCTTTTTCTGGTGCTTCTGTAAGTGACACGCGAATTGTATCGCCAATGCCATCAGCAAGTAAGGTTGCAATACCAGCTGTGGATTTAATTCGCCCGTATTCGCCATCACCGGCTTCCGTAACGCCTAAGTGTAGCGGATAATCCATACCTAGGTCATCCATGCGCTTGGCTATCAGGCGATAGGCGGCTAGCATCACTGGTACTCGTGAGGCTTTCATGGAAATAACCAAGTTGCGGAAATCCAACGATTCACAGATACGAATGAATTCTATAGCAGATTCCACCATTCCTTCTGGGGTGTCACCGTAGGTAAATAGCATTCTTTCAGCGAGGGAACCGTGATTTACCCCAATTCGCATCGATTTTCCTTGGTCGCGCAAAGAAACTACTAGAGGTTCTAGGGTTTCGCGGATTTTATCGCCAATTTCGTCAAATTCGGTTTTAGTATACTCAGTTCGATTGATGTTTGGCTTTTCAAACACATACAATCCCGGATTAATCCGCACTTTTTCTATGTGCTTGGCGACTTCCACAGCGATTTTCAGCCCATTGTGATGGACATCAGCCACAATTGGCACGTCTTGGTAAGTTTTTATTAATTTTTGTTTAATTTCTGCTAAAGCTTTAGCATGAGCCATACTCGGCACTGTGACGCGGACTATTTCGCAGCCAATTTCGTGCAGACGACGAATACCAGCCACGGAACCATCAATATCAAGAGTGTCTTCGTTAATCATTGACTGCACCACAACGGGGTAGCCGCCCCCAATGGTGACATTTCCCACCTTTACAGGACGGGTTTTACGCCGCTTGATAGTTGTATCAAAGGTGGGTTGATCTACTGTGGTGTTAGAAGTTGTAAGAGTCGGTAGAGTTTGCATAACCCTATCAGGTAAATTTGCTGTAGCTAAAATATCAGGTTTGATAAGTCTCTGTCTCTCAGATTGCCACAGCTAGAGCTTTTTTGGGCGATTAGATAGAAAAAAAAGCAAAATAACACAAGCAAAGAAATAAAGAGCTATTTAGAGGTTTTGCTCATTTTTAATGATATATTGCTTAAAAATCCTTTTAACTGAGTAGTGGAAGTAGCGATCGCACAGGAAAGCTTAACAAAGCGATCGCCTTACTACTGAGTCATAAATACTACTAAATTCATCGTAATTCTATGACCCAACCTGCAAGAATTTAACTATAAATTATCATTCTTTATACTACCATCAGGCATGATTGTATTGTAAAAAATAGCAGCCTCAAGTTTTGTATCTTTCAAATCTGCTTGTTCAAGATTGGCGTAACTGAGATTAGCTTGTTGTAAATTAGCGTTTTTTAAAGAAGTCTTCTTCAAGTTAGCATTGCTTAGATTAGCACCAATTAGATTAGCATTATTAAGATTGCGACCTCTCAAGTTGATACTGCTTAGGTCACAGTCCTGTAGATCCAAACCCATTAAACTATGCTTAGAGTTTGATAAATCGGCACCAGCACCAATGTAGGTTGCGTTAGTTAAATCAATTTCAGGTGGAAAAATTGTCTTTGAACTGTAAAGAGTATAAAACAAACTAGTACCCCTAAGTTCAGCGCCACTAAGATTTGCACTAATCAGGTCAGCACCACTTAGATTAGCATTTCTCAGATCAGCAGCAGTAAGGTTTGCACTTCTGAGTCTGGTATCAGACAATTTCGCACTATTCAAGTTAGCACCAGTCAAGTTAGCACCAATGAGATTGGCATATTCTAAGTTGGCATCACTCAGGTTTGCATAACTCAAATCAGCACCACTCAAGTCTGAGTATTCTAGACATACATTACTTAAGTTGGCACTGCTCAAATTGACACCAGGAGCAATGAAGTATGCTTGAGAAAGTTGTTCAATATCAGTAGGTAAATCTGGATCTGTATAGAGAGTATTTTTTAGGATAGTACCACTAAGATTTGCTCCAACTAAAAGAGTACCAATTAAGTTTGCATAACTTAAGTCAGCATTTGTGAGGTCAACATTCCTCAAATCGATACCCCTCAGATCGGCATACTGTAAATTGGCATTACTCAAATTGACATTTATTAATTTAAAATAATAATTATGATTTAGGTCAATACGGCTTAAATTAGCTCCACTCAAGTTGGAGTTTATCAGTTCACCATGCGTTAGCCTAGCGTGTCTTAGATCAGCGTCACTCAGGTTGACATTGCTCCCACCATTTATCTCTGATGCTCCTTGTAAGTTGGCACGACTTAGATTAGTATTGCTCAGTTCTGCACCATCTAATTGAGCAAGATACAAATTAGCATCACTCAGATTGGTATCACTCAGATTGGCATAACTTAGATCGGCACGACTTAGATCGGCTTGATGCAAATTAGTGCTTTGAAGGTTAGCATCACCAAGGTTAGCATAACTGATGTTAGCTCTACTTAGATTCGCATTTGTCAAGTCAATTTCATAGAGATTAGCACGACTAAGGTCAACTCCTGAAAAGTCTCTCTCACCTGCGGCATAGCGTTTGAGTAATTCATCTCGGTTCATAAGAGCGATAACTTCGTTAGGCTTCGCTAACGCTAAATTTATACTTTCATAATACAAATATACTATTGAGTAAACAGATTACACACACCACGAGCTAAATTAGACTTATCACCAAATTTTTTGACGCCCATGCTAGAAAAAACATCTACATTCCAGAAAGCCATAGAAGCGGTAGAAGCATTAGATCCAGAAGCTCAGGCTATTCTTGTAGATATTATCCAAAAGCGCCTCAAGCAACAGCGACGGGATGACCTATTAAAGGCGGTTGCAGAAGCTCGTGAAGCCTATGCTAAAGGGGAAGTACGTAGTGGAACTGTTGCTGATTTAATGGCGGAGTTAGATGATTGATGCAGCTGCTATGGAGTGCAAGATTTATTCGAGATTTTAACCGTTTAGCCCGTCGAAATCCAGAATTACGCTCTGTAGTTGAGCAAAGATTACAACAACTTGCTGAAGATCCGTTTTACCCTAGCTTGCGTACTCATAAACTTAAAGGGGATTTATTGGGTACATGGGCTTGTTCCATAGACTACAGCAATCGTATTCTATTTGAGTTTGTTCCTCATCCCGATTCTGGGGAATTAGTAATTTCTTTGTTGACTTTAGGTTCTCATGATGATGTTTACTAAGGTAACGCTAGACTTAGGAATAAGAATTAAATAAGATACAATTTATGTCCCTGGCTTACCTCACCCTCAATCCCTCTCCGATATATTGGAGAGGGAAGCTAGATATAGGATGAAGTTTTGCATTTTATTTAATTCACGTTCTTAATAAAATTTGGGGATTGAAATTATAGGTGTTATTACAGAATAAAAGCGACTGTAATTATGAACACCCAAATAACACCCCAACTATCTATTCCTCCGCACTTTAACCCCGATCAGGTCGGCGAAGTTTGGCGCGTAGCTTACCAAGAACGTGCCGCCGAAGCTGAAATCTGGGCAAAACAACACGATATCAAACCTGCATCTTTAGATAAAACCAGCATTTGCTTACTATTAATTGATGTCCAAAACACCTTCTGCATTCCTGGATTTGAATTATTTGTAGGTGGAAAATCCGGTACTGCGGCGGTGGATGATAACGTCAAATTGTGTGATTTTATCTATCGCAACTTGGGAGTAATTACAAAAATTATACCTACTTTAGATACCCACAAAGCAACGCAAATCTTCCATCCAATTTTTTGGGTGAATGCCGCCGGAGAACATCCTACCCCAGCAGCGACTAGCATCACTGCTGGAGATATCGAACAAGGTATCTGGAAAGTTAACCCAGCAGTTGCTGATAGCGTTACTAATGGGGATTACGAATTATTAGAAAAACACGCTTATCATTACGTTAAGCAACTAAGTCAGGACGGTAAATATCCTCTCATTGTTTGGCCTTATCATTCTATGTTGGGTGGTATTGGTCATGCTTTAGTTCCATCGGTAGAAGAAGCAATATTTTTTCACGGCATTGCTCGTCAGAGTCAGACACAATTTGAAATTAAAGGGGAAAATCCCTTAACAGAAAACTATTCCATCTTGCGTCCAGAAGTGTTGGAAGATTTTGAGCAACGTCCACTTGCTCAAAAGAACACACACCTGATTAAACAACTTTTAGAATTTGATGCAGTAATTATTGGTGGTCAAGCTAAAAGTCATTGCGTCGCCTGGACAATTGACGATTTATTAACAGAAATTAAACAGGTAGATGCTACCCTTGCTCAAAAAATATATCTGCTAGAAGATTGCACTTCCCCCGTTGTTGTTCCCGGTGTTGTAGACTACACAGAACAGGCAGATGCGGCATTTGCAAGGTTTGCAGAAGCAGGAATGCACATTGTAAAATCTAGCGAATTTGGGAATTGGGCATAGGGCAATTCAATTTTGGATTTTGGATTGACGATTTTGGATTAAATTTCAATTCTTTAATCTAAAATCTAAAATCTAAAATCTAAAATTCTTACTCCCCCACTCCCTCATTTCTTCAAATAACTCTTTGGATCTTCCGCTACCCAACCCAGAGATGAGCTAGAACGCACTTCAAAATGGAGATGCGGTTGACTGGAACTTGGTTGTCCACTGGTACCTACGGTTCCCAATATGTCTCCTTTTTTCACTTGCTGACCGACAGTAACTTTGATACTCTCAAGTTGAGCATAACGGCTTTGGAGTCCGCCACTGTGGTTAATAATGACCAACTTGCCATAAGTACCTTGGTCACTGGCAAAGGCTACAGTTCCAGGTGCGATCGCAAGCACATCACTACCAACTGGTGCTAATAAGTCAACACCACTATGAAAGAAAACTTCACCTGTCGCCGGATTAATTTGCCAGCCGTAAGCTAATCCGATCGTTGCCACTTGTGCCAAGGGATATCCAGATAGGGATGCACGGTTTGGCGTATCTGTATTAGTAGGTAAAGGGGACTTAGTTATAACACCATTGGGCGACCAATTTACCCCCGGAACAAACACAATTCTGGGGTCTTGTTGGCAGCCATTTACTTCAAAAAGGCTATCAGCACGAACTTTGTATTTTGCCGCTACTTGTCGCCAAGTTTCACCGCGAGGCACTTCGACTACAACCCCATTGTAAGGAGGAATTTGAAGTACACTACCAACTGTGGCGATCGCACCATTCTGCAAAGCTGGATTCATGCCAATAATAGTTGTAGGTATGAGATTGTAGCGCTGCGCTATGCTCTCCAAAGTTTCGCCACGAACAACTTTATGGCGTTGGAAGCGAGATAAGGCTGGAGTTGGGCAACCAGCGACAGCAGCGTTGGCACTCTTCAAGTTTGGCAGTATGCTTACTAGTGCCAAGGCGCTAACTAAGCTACAGAGAAACAGTTGACGAAAGGGTAAAATCATGTATACACGTCAAGAGCGCATTAACTTTAAATTTTAAATGGGAAGAGTGGGGAGTGGGGAGTGGAGAGTGGGGAGTGGGGGAGATGAGGGAGATGTAGCTTTAGCTTCCCGCAGGGTGGGAGATGAGGAGAATAACCAATGCCCAATGCCCAATGCCCAATGCCCAATTCCTTGTAAATTGATCTGTCCACTTGCCGTTAGCTTGACTACACTTAGAAATTAGCAACTGCATTGCTGTCCTTAAGCAAAACGATTATGAAGTTATCCTTAAAGCAAGTGGCGGTTTATGTGTTTTTATTGGTGATCGGCGGTGGTGCAGGTTTGTTTGGCAGTCGCTATCTCCTGCCACAAAACCGCTCGTTCCAACAGTTAAAAAATGTAACAATGGCTTCGCCTCCAGAATCCGTAGTTCCGAATTCTCCTAACGGAGCGATTGGGGCTACTGGGGGCGATAATCTGAATTTTATTGCGACGGCAGTGCAAAAAGTTGGCCCGGCTGTGGTACGAATTAATGCCACTCGCAAAGTCGCCAATCCGATCTCTGACGCTTTGAAAAATCCCCTCTTGCGGCGATTCTTTGGAGAGGATGAGGAACCAATTCCCGAAGAACGCATTGAGCGTGGTACAGGATCGGGATTTATTTTGAGCGAAGATGGAGAATTACTCACCAATGCTCATGTGGTAGCAGATACAGATACAGTACAAGTCACCCTCAAGGATGGTCGGAGTCTAGAGGGAAAGGTGGTAGGAGTTGATTCTGTGACAGATGTGGCAGTCGTGAAAATAAAAGCAAATCATTTACCGATCGCAAAGCTGGGCAATTCGCAAAACTTAGTGCCGGGACAGTGGGCGATCGCTATTGGCAATCCTCTAGGTTTAGATAATACTGTCACTATCGGCATCATCAGCGCTACCGATCGCACCAGCACTCAAGTTGGTGTCCCAGATAAGCGAGTCAGCTTTATCCAAACTGATGCCGCAATTAACCCTGGTAATTCTGGTGGCCCCTTGTTAAACGCCCAAGGGGAAGTGATTGGTGTTAACACTGCCATCCGCGCCGATGCTCAAGGACTCGGTTTCGCCATCCCCATTGAAACCGCCGCCCGCGTCGCCAATGAACTTTTTACCAAAGGGCATGTAGAACATCCCTTCTTGGGTATTGAAATGGCAGACCTTTCTCCAATCAGAAAACAGCAGATTAATCAAGAAAATCAACTGAACATTCAGCAGGAAGCTGGGATTGTCATTAGAGGAGTTACAGACAATTCTCCAGCCAAGCAAGTAGCACTTCTTCCTGGAGACGTGATTCAAAAAGTTAACGGTAAACCTGTCAAAACCTCAGCCCAAGTACAGAAGTTGGTAGAGGCGAGCAAAGTTGGGGACATATTAGCGATCGAAGTCAACCGCAATGATAAAATTCAAACCTTCAAAGTACAATTAGGAGCTTATCCTGAAAGGAAGTAGTCAATAGTCAATAGTCCGAGAATGTTTGACTACTGACTATTGATTATTGACCATTAGACAAATGCTCTAACTGCATTCTTTGTTCCATCTGGCGCAGAAAATACCCCGTCATCATGGCCGACGCTAGAAGCCCAGCTAAGTTCTCCCGATCTGTTGTGATTTGCACGTTGAAACTTTCTGCCGGGAGCATTCCCACTAGCCCTTGGACATTTTGCGAGATGATTTGTTTAATTTCAGGGCTGGCGGACTGAGCAATCCTCGCTAAAACATCAGGAGACTGATGCTGTAGATATTTGAGTAACTGATTGGGGTATTCCTCAGAGTGGCCGGAAAGAAGTTGATTAGGGTGTTCCTCAGAGTTGTCATTCAAAAAGTCAGGATTAAACACCATTGGCAGTTTTATTTAGCTTAATTGCTAACTCTACTCTAAACCACTCTACTCTAAACCATAGTTCAAGGCTAGCGCATTCACCACGGGTATAGGCTGTCAAAAACAGAGGGCATTGGCCAAACAGGGCATTGGTGATTAGTTTATTCCCTAGACCTCTTGCAATAAAAACAGCAATGTCATTCTGTTCCCGCAGGGTACGGAACGCAGTGGAGAGAAGAATCTCACCAGATTTTTCAGTTTGCTCAATATGACAATTTAAATTTATGCAAGAGTTCTCCTATTCCCTATTCCCTATTCCCTATTCCCTACTCCCCACTCCCTTTAGTTCTAGTTCTAGTTCTAGTTGTTCTTCCTTCTGGCTGATGGAAAGTATTTGTGGGAGTTGTTCGATTTGGAAATACTGATGAAATTTCGGCGTTACTTGGAGTGAGTAGGAACGAGAATCGCTGTCTCGGCGCTTGCGGATGAAACCAAGTTCGACGAGTTCTGGAACGTGCTGATATACTCCTGAACCGCGCAGGTTAATCAAGTCACTCTGGAGTATGGGACTATTGAGGGCGATCGCTGCTAAAGTCCGCAATGCGCCTACACCCAATTCTACTGGTATGATAGTTTGCACCAAATCATGAAAGTCAGACCGGAGTTGCAAACTGTAACCGTCTGCGGTTTCTATGACCTCTAGGGCGCTATCTCGATGGGCATAGTTGTCCATTAGTTCAATTATGCCTTCTTTGACAGTGGCGCGATCGCACGCCGCATACTCGGCGATTTCGCCGAGCGACAAGGGTTTACCCTTTAAATAAAGAATTGCTTCTATCTTCGTCGCTGTGGCTGTAGTCATTTAGTCATTAGTCATTAGCAGATGACAACTAATAATCAACAAGTGTGTGGCATTATATCGTAGATTGTCAAAATATTTTTTTAAGGTATCAAATTAAAGATTGGGCATTGGCCAAACAGGGCATGGGGCATTAGGCATTGGTTATTCCCTTTGTCTGCCTCAAAAGCCTCTGCTCGTGAGAATAAATTCTGCGATCGCTAAATCTTGGGGAGTAGTCACTTTTAAATTTGTCTCCTCTCCTTCGACAATTCGGACTTTGATGCCGCACCTTTCAAATAAAGCGGCATCGTCAGTTACTTCCCAACCTTGACGGACACCTTCAGCATGGCACTGTTTCAACAACTTGACATCAAATCCTTGGGGAGTTTGTGCCGCCCATAGTTGTCGTCTGTCGGGTGTTTCTTGAATTATGCCTTGTTCATCAACAATTTTGATCGTGTCTTTGACGGGTACACCAGCAATTAAACCCGGACAGTGGCGAATGGCATCGGCACAAGAGTTAAATAAATCTGGTGTGACAAGGCATCTAGCCCCATCATGAATCAACACTTGTTCTGCGGCGACTGGTAGTGCCCGCAAGCCATTGTAAACAGATTCTTGGCGGGTGGAGCCACCTTGAATCAATTCCACTGGTTTAGTCAGCTTTAGTTCAGCGATAATTGCTTTAAAGTCAGACCAGTCAGCAGGTTGAGAAATAATCCCGATCCAACTGATTGTAGTGGCGGCTTCTGCGGCTAATAGAGTCCAAGCAATAATTGGTTGCGATCGCACCTTCAGCAGGAGTTTATTGCGGTTACTCCCCATTCTTTTTCCGATTCCGGCAGCTGGAATTAGTAAATACACAGAATTCCTCAATCTTTAAGCTATATATTTTCCCCTAAAATAGGGAGCGAGTAAGCGTCAATAAATATTATGCGAGTAGTAGCCCTTGTACCTAGCGGAATTGGCGACCAAATTCTCTTCTTTCCGACTCTAGATGACCTGAAGCGCCATTACCCTAACGCTCAGATAGATGTCGTTGTTGAACCCCGGTCAAAGGCTGCCTACCAAGTGAGCAAGTCAGTTCACGAGGTACTAGCCTTTGATTTTAAAGACCGTAACAGTCTGGCAGATTGGGGTAACTTGGTGGGCACAATTCGCGATCGCGAATACGATGTTGCCATTGCTGTTAAGCAAAATTGGTTGGTGGCTCTTTTACTCTGGTTGACGGGAATTCCTATACGCATTGGCTACCAAGGTAAAGGCTCGGCTTTTCTTACCCACGCTGTGCCGTTCAAACCATCCCAGTATGCGGCGGAACTATATCACGATTTGCTGCAACCATTGGGCATAAAAACCCCTGTCCCAGAGTTAGCAGTAAATGTGCCAAAACCAGATATTGAGTGGGCACAGAAGGAACAGAAACGCTTAGGGGTGCATGAAACAGGCTATATCTTGATTGATGGCGGTTCTGGCCAGTTATCCCAGGCTAAAGAACCGGATAAAATCTACCCTGTGGAAAAGTGGCAGCAAATTATTCAAAACTTCCAACAGAAGCAGCCGGATCTGCCTGTGGTAGTCATTAAGGGACTTGACGATGAGCAGTTTGTGCGATCTCTGGAGTCTTCTTCAGATATCAAAGTGACTGCCCCAGATGATATTGGTAAGTTAACTGCCATAATTGCCGGGGCAAATTTGATGTTATCTACTGATACTGCGGCACTACAACTGAGTGTTGCAGTCCAAACCTATACCATCGCCCTATTTGGGCCCAGCGTTCCAGCGAAGTTGTTGCCGAAAAACGATAAATTCCTGGCTATTGAATCCCCCACGGGAAAAACGGCGGATATTTCACCAAACGCAGTTTTAGAGAAAATTTGGGCTGGCTAAACCAGCACTTTGCCCCAATTTCTGCAATCAGTCTATTCGATATCCAAATGTAGTTATGCGTTTGTTGAATGACCGCAAAACCTGGACGTGACAGCTAGATTTTGCGGTTATCGAACAGAATACATGCGTCAGTCGTCAGAATACAGGAAAGGTATTCTGACCGAAAAAGCGGATGAATAATCGGCGTTTTTGCACCCCACTAAATTAAAAATTTAGTGGTCTTCAATCAGTCGGGGATTCAGACCCGCGACTGATTGATTCTGACTCCTGAATTCTGACTTCTGAATTCTGACTTCTGAATTCTTCAATCAATTTAAAATATCTCAAAAAAAGCATCTTCTAATTCATAACCCAGCATTTGGGCCATAGACTTCAGCCGCGATAGGCTGGGGATGTCCTGCTGTTTAAGCCAATCACCTAAAATAAAGATTTTGTGCATCAAAAATATTTCTAAGGCTTCGGGATTGTACTGAATGCCTTCTTGGGAACTGAACTGGTGTGGTACAAGCATCGCGGCATAACGAACAAACTCTCCAGCTTTCCAATCTAGTAGAAATGGCAACCAGGGGTATTTGGCATCTAGGCGCACAAACCACAGCCGCACCTCTGGAATTTCTGAGAGTTCCCGTGGATCGCCAGCTTGGAGATCGTAATTGATATCAAAGCGTAGCTGCTGTTCATGGGATGCAACCCCATCTTGCAGCAGTTGTTCAATCACCGTTGAGGCAGGCGACAGATCCAGATTGTTAATGAAGTCATTATTAAGTGCGATCGCAATTGTAATTGATTCAGCAGCCACTTTCTTGATGCTCAACTGTAGGATCGAGAATCTACAGTAGCAGCTTTCAGGCATTGACGCTAGATTGACTTTTAGTAGCACAAAGTCTTTTTCACAAATCAATTAGTATTTACTGATACTTTTTTGCTGATAATTTGGTCAACCTATACACAAGTCTCACCTGCTCAAATTTATTTGATACTTTTGCTTAATTTTTGCTGGCTTTAAAAAAGCTACATCTATTTGCTAGTATTCATATTAGCTGCTGGCGATGGCTGCGGCGGGCGGAGCCATCGCCGCTCACTTCACCGATTTTTACTAAAATTAAATATTACTTTTTTCATTGCTATAATTACTCACATTTAACTAAAAAATTACTACACGTTTCACATGGTATGCAATTAAAATCAGCCTACTTGGAAAAGGCAAGGCTTGCCCCAAGGTGGACATTTACAGCAATTTTAAGTTAAAGTTGTAATGAGTTTGTTTTAGATTAAGGTCTGAGAAAGTAGCCGTCAACAAGCAAAAAAAATCATTATCGGCACCTGTGACTTCCGCAGCATCAAAAGCCAAAACACAAGTACAGGTAAAAAGCGGTGTGCAATATCATTGCATATATTAAATAACCAATAAACATTTAGATGGGAAGATTCCCTCAACAGTTAAGAAGCTGTAATATGCAAAAACAAACAATTACTACAAGACCAATTCGTTCTTTAGAAGATGCGCTTGAGCGCTGTCAAATCCTGGGTATGCGCGTCAGTCGTCAGCGTCGCTTTATTCTGGAACTACTTTGGCAAGCAAATGAACATCTTTCTGCTAGAGAGATTTACGATCGCTTGAACCTACAAGGCAAAGAGATCGGTCATACCTCTGTTTATCAAAATTTAGAAGCATTATCAAGTCAAAACATCATTGAGTGTATTGAACGCTGTGATGGGCGTTTGTACGGCAATATCAGTGACTCTCACAGTCATGTCAACTGTATAGATACAAATCAAATTCTCGATGTTCATGTGGAACTGCCAGAAGATTTTATCCGCAAAATTGAAGAACAAACAGGAGTGCGGATTACTGAATACAGTATTAACTTTTTTGGCTACCGCAACCCGCAAGAAGGCTGATGAGAGTTAGGAGTCAGGAAGTAGGAGGTTTTTACAATCTGGCTTCTAGCTTCAATAGGCAATAAAACCTAATAAGCATTACTAAGCTAAAACACATCTAAGAAAGCATATTAAATTTTATCAAATTCTTGTGGGGTGGGCCGAAAAGCCCGCCTTGATCATGCAACTTAAATGCCGATTAGCTTATCACCAATGGAGTTATGTCCAAAAACTGTCTCATCATAGGCATCCAAGTAGGGTAAAATTCCTGTGCTACCTGTGCTGCCCAAAGTTGGCAAAAACTAGTTTTTCCATAACCAGGTTCCGACTCAATAACAGCGATCGTTTCTAAATCAGTTAGCTGTTGGTGCGCCCATGTCTTTAAATCAACTGGCTTAACAGCTTTTTTATCCTGCTCAGAAATACTTTCCTCTATTGGTAAGCCTTTCTGTGGCACATAGATATCCTTAAGTGCAAAGGATTCCATGAGCAAAGGCATACTCAGGTTTTTAATCAAACTTGCACGATAATGTTCTCGGTGCAAATCAATTTTCTCATCGGCTGTAGAACCAACTTCTGGGGTGATCAAACTCGGAGATAATGAAATCCCCAAACGGAAAAATTTTTGTAGTTGGGCTAAAGGTGCAGCATTCTCGGTAACGACTACCAGTAAGTTACCAGGAAGTGAGTTGACCAAACGCTGTGTTACAGAGTTTAGCTTCAGGTTCCTCTGCACCATTGGCAACTAACCAAGCTATAGCAGCATTATTTATTTGTTGCACCAGTAATGAATCTGCAACCAAAGACAGTGCTTGTTCAGCTTGAGTGTCAGTCAATTTACCTGGGCTGAGAGTTTTCAGCAATCCTTGCAGTTGCGGATCTTCGAGGCTGAGTTTACCCGCGTCTTCTTTAAGTCTGTGTGGTTGAATGGGTATACTTTTTTTGCAGGCTTGCTTCCTGCTCTAGAATTGCTTGCAAAGCCTGGAGATAGGCAATTTGAAACGCTAGCCATGTGCCTTCGTTACGTTTTAATGGTTTTTTTTGGCTGAGACTACGCAACAGGTTTTCTGTCAACTGGGAAATGACACTGATTTCTTCCCAAACAATATTTAAGGGCAGTTCTAAAACCTCTACCAAGGTACAAATATCAAAAGGCATGAGGCTTTTGACTTCCAATATCCTGAACAATACGGTAGGCAATACCTGCCAATTGCCACACTGAAAACCCTCTGATTTGATTGATTGCGATCTGGCGTTCTGCCAACCAGTTGCGAATACTCAAGTTCATTTAATTACACAGTAAAGGCTGCCTATGGCAATTATGATCGATTTATCAGCGTGCGAAAACAGGTAACAATGGGGAAGACAAAGTTTTGTATCAAAGCTGTTTTCTGATTGCTAAAAAACACTGCTTGTGTAATTGAGTGGACTATGAGCGATCGCCCGATAAAATTATTGTTAATCGACCAAGACCCGATTTTTCGTCTGGGATTACGGGTAGGTCTGGAAGCAATTCCTCACCTGGAAGCGATCGCAGTGGTAGAAACTGACACTGCTGCCTTGGAGATTTTAGCAGAAATTGCCCAAAAAGACCCTACTCAGGTAAATTTGCTGGTTTTGGAATTTGGTAATGGTCGCTCCACCACCAGTCAACAGCTAGGTATACAATTCTGTCGCCAACTCAGAGCCTTATATCCCAACCTGCCAATTTTGCTCCTCAGTTCTGTGCAAGAACAAGGACTGCTATTGGCTGCCAAATCTGTTGGCGTAAATGGCTACTGCCCCAAAGGTACACCACTTCCTGAGTTAGTCGTTGCCATGCAAGAAGTTGCAAATGGTGGTACTTATTGGTTTCAGGACACGGAAGCAATAATAACTCCCCACTCCCTGTACGGGTTTAGCAATGCTAAACCCCTACTCCCCACTCCCCACTCCCCACTCCCTTTCTATAGACTACGAAATAATTTACGTTTGTCAGGAATTACTAACATTGACGCTACCCTAGCCGCAGTAACAGCGCAATTACAAGTTCCCGGACTACCAGTACTAGATCGAGCAATTCTAGCTGGACGGCGGCGAGAACTGCTAGCGGCTCATTGGTTGCTAAATCGGTTGTTGGTTTCATCACAAGAAAGGCAAGAAGAAGATATTCCTGCTGATCAGCCGCCTTTGACTCCTCCATTGAGTAGTGCGATTCAACAAAGGCAAACTGTGCCAGCTTTACTTAGTCCAGGAGCGCTACAATCTGCCTTGTTTGCATCTTGCGTTACCAAGCTTCAATTCCCTTTAGAAAATGTTACAGATGTACCTTTAGAAATTGACATTTTTCGTGAAGATAAAAAACGGGAATTACTTTATCTGATCCTGCAAAAATTGGCTGAACAGTTGGATGAACTGCGTGCTTCTCAAATAGAGATAAATCAATTATATGAGGTAAAAATTACCCTATTACGCGATTTATGGCAAGCAGCAATTACAGATTTTTTTGGGAAATTTTCTCGGATAAGATTAGGGAATCAAAATATAGAAATTGTTAATTTATTGTTGGGAAATCTAGAAGTTGTGCAAAGAGATATTCTGAATAAAATTCCGCTAGTTTGTGAGTTGTATTCTTATCTCCTATTTCAAACAGAATTGAACATTGATAATACCTCCTATCCAGTAGTGAGCGCTGAAGCCAAGTCCCAAGCATTAATGATTTTAGAGAACTTGTTAATTCAGGTAGCGAATGGGGTAGTGCAACCAGTGCTAAATTCTTTAGCAGATTTAGAATATATTAAGCAAAATCTTTATGGGCGTCAATTTATTTCCACAAGGGAAATTGAACGATTTAGAAATGATTTGTCGTGGAAATATCGGTTTAAAAATTATATAAATGAGCCAAAAGCAGTTTTTGAAAGTCGCTATGAACTATTTGTAATTGCGCCTCGCGGCATTGCCAGTGCTTCAGTTTATGCTCCTCGAAATCAGGAGCTAGAAAAACTTTCTAATATTCCTTTAGTAGTGACATTGCTCCTAGAATTTAGTGATGCGATCGCACCGCGTTTAAAATCACTATTAGCTTTTGTAGGTAGCGGTATAGTCTTCATCCTCACTCAAGTAATTGGTCGGGGTTTAGGTTTAATTGGTCGTGGTATTCTTCAAGGTATTGGCAGCGTTTCGTTAGTAGAAAAAAACCTGAGACGAAATAGCGATCGACCGAAGTGAAGAAGCAGAGGGTAAATCACAAATGTAGGACTTACGCAAAAACCCTCTCAAACTCTCATTCCTCCGTGACCTCTGCGTCCTCTGTGGTTCGTTTTCCGTTACCTTTGCGTAAGTCCTAAAATGGTATCATGTCCGGGCAATTAAGCATAATACCCGGAACCCCACCCCGCCAAAGCTGCGCTTTAGCTCCCCTCCCCGCAGGCGGGGAGGGGTTGGGGGTGGGGTTCTACGGGTAATTTGGCGGACATGACAAATGACAAATGATTTTATCGGGCTAGCAATTTCTTATGTCTACGCTACCAGTCTGCTTGTCATTGGCGAGGGATTGCGTAAGCTGTTTGCTGTGAAGCCGGATTTGACTCGCAAGGTAATCCATATTGGTGCAGGGATGTGGGCTTTCGGCGTCCTGCTACTGTTTAGCCACTGGGAAATCGGAATTATCCCTTTTGCTACCTTTATCGGACTTAATTACTTCTTTTACCGCTACCGAATCATCGGCGCAATGGATACCCAAGATAGCTCACCTGGTACGGTTTATTTCGCGATCTCAGTGACCCTGCTGTTCGGGCTACTGTGGCGACCGGATGGGCCAGTAGATGGCGCCCCAATCGCCGTAGCTGGGATAATGGCGATGACCTGGGGTGATGCACTAGCAGCGTTAATCGGTAGACGTTTCGGGCAGCATAAATACCAAGTGGGAAATTCTGTACGTTCCTGGGAAGGTTCAGCAGCAATGTTTGTAGCGAGTACAGTGACGATTTTCTTAGTGCTGTTATTGCTACCTGGTTCGTCGCTGAGTCCCCTAGCAACGCCTTTCGGTTCAGGATGGGCATTGTTGACGGCGGTGGTAACTGCTACTTTTGCAACCCTAGCAGAGGCAGTCTCACCCCACGGCACAGATAACCTCAGCGTACCTCTAGTAGCGGCTGGGGTAGTGTGGGTAGTCTGGGTAGCAATGCAGGGGTTTTAAACCAAAATTTAATATTCCCTCGTTCCCAGTCGATAAGAGATCCCCCAACCCCCTTAAAAAGTTGGCTCTTTGAGATACCCCCCTTTTTAAGGGGGGCTAGGGGGGATCGAAGCTTCAGGTTTTGAGTGCGTAAGTTCGGAAAGTTTTAGAATTTTCAAAATTTCGAGTTCAAAGGCTCAACTTCCGAGTTCAAAGGCTCAACTTCCGAGTTCAGAAGCTCAACTTCCGAGTTCAGAAGCTCAACTTCCGAGTTCAGAAGCTCAACTTCCGAGTTCAGAAGCTCAACTTCCGAGTTCAGAAGCTCAACTTCCGAGTTCAGAAGCTCAACTTCCGAGTTCAGAGGCTCAACTTTCGAGTGCAGAGGCTCAACTTCCGAATGCAGAACTAGTAATGAATACAAGACTCACCTTGACAGCGCCACTCCCCACTCATAAATTCCAATTGCGGCGGAAATGGAAGAAGCCTTCTAAAAACTCTTGCAAGGCAATATTGCTATTTAACTTTTGCATACTCCACTGTGTTGCAGTTTGTTCCAGAATTTCTGAGAAACTGGGATAGACGGGAGATAAATTTGCTAAATCTTTGACTTTAATTTTTTGTGACATTGCCAAGGCAATCAAATTAATTAATTCTCCAGCTTCTGCCCCTAATATCGAAGCTCCTAAAATTTCCCCATTGCGTAGCACAATTAATTTACACATACCAGTGGTTTCGTCTCGAAGTTGGGCTGCTGCCAGTGTTTTAAAATACTGTCGCAAAACTAAAACTTCATCTCGACTAAATAGGCGTTTTGCCTGCACCTCTGTTAAACCCACTTGCGCTACCATCGGCACAGAAAATATCCCCCAAGGAATAGAGCGATAATTTACTCGTAACCTGGGGAAAAAAAGTGCATTGTTCAGCGCAATTTTTGCTTCATAATTAGCGATATTGGCAAATTCGTAACCACCAATTACATCACCACAAGCGTAAATAGAATGGTTAGTGGTTTGCAGTTTATCATTTACCACTAAACTACGCCGATGCCATTTCACACCTACTGCTGCCAAATTTAGAGATTCAAGATTCGGCTGTTGTCCAGTCGCCACTAAAATTTCATCTGTTTCAATCGCCTTATCTCCTGCTTGAATCCACTTTTTATCCCCAATTAGCCTCACCTGAGTTACTGGGTTTTTGGTGAGGACGCGCACACCTTCGACTTCCAACTGCGCCTGAAGCAATATGGCTATCTCAGGGTCAAGATGGGGTAGAACATAGGGATGCTTGACTACCAGCGTCACACTGCAACCAAACCGCGCTAAAGTTTGAGCGATTTCAATGCTTTGGGGAAC
The DNA here is from genome assembly GCF_017114985.1 of Nostoc sp. JL33. Lineage (GTDB taxonomy): Bacteria > Cyanobacteriota > Cyanobacteriia > Cyanobacteriales > Nostocaceae > Nostoc. The sequence goes on from NZ_JABXKP010000039.1 coordinate 131,511, forward strand.
CCCGCCGATAATTACCCAATTTTTGGGTAATGTCGTTCCCTGTAAGGATTGCCAAATATTAGAAAGGGTTAGATAGCCAGTGGCTTGCAATCCTTCAATCTCCGGCATTTCTGGACGCGAACCACTCGCCAGCAAATAGGTACGGGCGCGTAGCAGGCGATTGTTAACGGCAAAAGCCAGTTGGGGTGAAGATTGAAATTGACCACTGCCAACGATGACATCGACTCCCAGCGCGGCTAGGATGCCTGGAGAATGCTGTTCTTTGAGATTTGAGGCGACGCATTGAGCATACAGCATCGCTTCTTGCCATGCCATAGATATGTGGCATTCTTCTGAGGTATCAGTGTGTGTGGCATGAATACCAAAACCAGGGGCATCATTCAACTTCTGCGCCAGTTTACCAATTTCGGTAAGAGCATGGTGATCAGTAAACCCATAGTTTACTTTAGGTTCCACCAGGGCAACTGTAGCCCGGAGTTGGGTTGCAGCAAGGGCAGCGTAGTATCCAGCAAGACTGCCGCCAATAATTACAACATCATAGTCAATTGTCATTTGTCATTTGTCATTTGTCATTTGTCATTGGGCATGGGGCATGGGGGATTGGGCATGGGGGAGAATGAAAAATTACCTCATCTCCCCTACTCCCCTACTCGCCACTCCCCACTCCCCACTCCCCACTCCCCACTCAGCACTGAGTTTAACGCTGTTAGTAAGCGTTGGTTATCGGATTGGGAACGTACAGCAACACGGAAAAAGCGATCGCCTAGTTCTTTAAAGCTAAGGCAATCGCGGATTAAAATCTGGTGATACTTGAGTAATTGTTGCTGTAACTGCGAAGTAGACTCTTGGGACTCAACCAGTAAAAAGTTAGCGGCACTTGCTTGGGGTTGCAATCCTGGGATTTCAGCTAAACCCTGAAAGAGTTGGTTTCGTGCAGGTGGTAGCCATGCCCAAGTTTGCTGCTGAAACTCCGTATCCTGGAGTGCCGCAATTGCCGCCGCCGCCGCTAGCGTGTTTACGGGCCAGGGGTCACGCCATAGCTGCCATTTAGCTAGACAGTCAGGGTGTGCGATCGCATATCCCAATCGCAGTCCTGGGAGACTGTAAAATTTGGTCAGCGATCGCAATATTACTAAATTCGGATATTCCTGCACCACCGGAATCAGGCTTTGTTCCTCATTGGGCGGCACAAAATCCATAAATGCTTCATCCACCACAACCAAAGCAAATTGCTCTAGGTAAGGCAAAATAGAGTCCCGTGAAAATAGTTTTCCGGTCGGGTTGTGGGGATTATTCAGCAATAATCCTTTGTCTTTTGTCTTTCGTCCTTCGTTATTGGTCAATGACCAATGACCATTGACCAATGACAAAGGACACTCCAGCACATTAGCGTTGTACGCTGCCAAGGTTCGGTAGTAATCGCCAAAGGCTGGAGTTATTAAAGTTGTCGCGGCTAATTGAGCTAATTCCCTACCAATTAAAGTAAGTAATTCTGCGGAGCCGTTACCCGGCAGAATCCACTCAGGCGGTAATTGATGGAAGTGACTGAGAGCTAGTCTCAGTTCACTATAATTTGGGTCTGGATAGTGCTTAAGATTACCAATTTGGGACTTAATAGCAGCGATCGCGCTGTTTGGAGGCCCCAACGGGCTGATGCTAGCAGAAAAATCCAGAATAGCGTCAGGGGGACAGCCAGCCAGTGCTGCTGCCCAGGCTAAATTTCCCCCGTGTGCAGGTTGCCGCATTAAAAAAGGGTTCCCGAAGACAGAACCTATGCTTTTGGGGGTGCTACCTTTTCTCTAAACAGTTTCCCTGCCGAGAAAGCAGGAACCCTTGTCGCTGGAATTTCCATCTTTTCATTTGTTTTCGGGTTGCGACCTTCGCGGGCTTTACGTTCCCGTGATTCAAATGAGCCAAATCCTACCAACGTTACCTTATCACCAGAGGAAACCGCTTCAATAATCGTTTCCAAAGCGGCAGTTAAGACTGCATCCGCTTGTTTTTTGGTAACACTAGCCTTTTCAGCTACGGCATCAACTAATTCACCCTTGTTCATATCAAACTCCTGAAGGTTTACTTGAGATTCTTTACGGATGCACCTTGACACATCTGTACTGAAATCTCGGTTCGCGGAAATACAAAAATCATCCTTTAGGAGTACTTTTACTCAAAACGGCTGTACATCCCATCGGCTCGACTTTTCAATGAATCATTCTAAGGTGTTGTAGCCTGATGTGGATAGATGAAACCATTAATTTATATAGATTTCAGGATTTTTTGTAATATTACGGCGTTGTTTCACTAAAAACCACCCCAAAACTAGGAAAAAATACCTAGTAAAAACCGCGTTGGCGCAGCCCCCCGCAGGGATCACGAGGGAAACAGGGGAGTGTGAACATGGGAGATGCTTAGGGTTTGTTAGGATTAATTACCGATGTTGAAGAGTTATTGCTGAGATTAACCAATTGTTATGAAAATCGAAGGCTCAGATCCCCGACTTCTTTAAGAAGTCGGGGATCTTGTTGTTCACGGAATACGCGCTACAAATACAAGACTTAGGCAAACAATAGCCGAAAAGAGTAATTTTCAAGTAGGGACAATTCATGAATTGCCCCTACAGCTAGGCTTCTGGGCTAATTTCTACGATCGCTTCACTTTGTCGCAGGCGTTCTAAAGCATCTGGAAATGTAGCCGTAAGAATCTGCCGGAGGTTACGATTTGTGGAGGTGTCCCTAACCAACAAGCTAAATCAACAAAATCGCTGTCTTTTGTCATAATCACTGGGAAAACCCCACGCGCTGCTTCAAAGATTTCTACGTCTTGGGCATCTCGCAAGCCCAAATCTTTTAAAGCTGTAGCACTGACTGCAAAGGTGGTAGTTAGCCAAACTGCCAAGGTTGGAGGTAGTTGAGGATCAATCCAGATATTCATGCAGTCAATCGAGGAAAGTCTGTGCGGCAGGCTGCAAATAACAGACAAGCCTGGATGTCTTCTGGCTCTAAATCAGGAAAATCCTCTGAAATTTCAGATGGACTCACATTTTCAGCCAGCATGGTTTTAAATGTTTGCCAACTGATGTTTTGGGGTAAAACCCTATTTTCTGCGAATGTTGTTGTTGCCACCATAGTTTAGTTCTGACTATGTGGAAAAGCGCACGAAAAACCTAACCCCCTTCCCGACGCTCTAAGGGGGAAAATTCTTCATCTCTCTCCTTTTAGGAGAGAGATGAAGAAGAGAGGTTTTCCAGATACCGTGAAAAGTCAGAGTTCAGTTCTCCGCAACAAACCTTTTCCAGTACTGTATCCCTTAATATTACTGTTAAGGCTGAACGTAAGAAAGCGATATGATCGAAACGACTACTAGGGGTAATAGATTATGACTCAAGCCATACCAAAACTAGTAACCTTTGAAGATTTTGCAGCGTGGCGACCCGAAGGTGGAAGATATGAATTACATGATGGAGTGATTGTTGAAATGGCACAACCAGTAGGAGACCATGAGGATATTGTCGGGTTTTTGGTTGAAAAAATTGCTATTGAGTACGTTCGTAATGGTCTACCTTATACAATCCCCAAAACTGCGCTCATTAAACCAACTAATTCGGAATCTGCCTATTCCCCAGATGTGCTATTACTGAATCGCCCTAATTTAATAAATGAGCCGCTATGGAAAAAAGAATCAACTGTAAGCCTTGCAGCATCAATTCCCTTAGTAATTGAGGTAGTTAGCACCAACTGGGATGATGACTATTACACAAAACAGGGTAAGTATGAGGGTATTGGAATTCCTGAATACTGGGTTGTAGATTATCTCGGTCTAGGCGCTAAAAAGTTCACTGGCAACCCTAAACAGCCTACTATATCTATTTATCAATTAATCGATGGTGAATACCAAGTTACTCAATTTAGAGGCAGCGATCGCATCGCTTCGCCTACTTTCCCGGAATTGAATTTAACAGCCGAACAGATTTTTCAAGCTGGAGGTCTACCAACATAGCCACAATCATACTTGCTGTTTTATACTACTAAACGATGTCAGTTAAAGAGGCGTAAATATGAAAATCAAAGAACTACTTATCGAAGAAATTGAATCAGCACCAGATGCACTTTTGACTGAAACACTTAATTTTTTACGTTTTTTGAAAACAAAGCAAAACCAAGTGCAAGCAACACAACATCAAGTAGAATTTGCTAGTCATACTACTGTTAATTCCACAGGAAGCTCACTTCTAGAACATCTGAAAACTATAGGGACTTGGGAAGGTGATGACTTATAAGAGTGTCTGAAACTAGTAATAGCTTGCCGTGGTCAAGCAGAATTTAATGAAGATAATCCTTTTGAATAATGTACCTAATCGATACAAATCACTGTAGTCTAGCTATTTTAGGTAATGTCAATATATTAAGTCGCCTTGTTGAGGTTGAAAAAAGTCTAGTTTCAACTTGTGTTATTGTCCAGGGAGAATTAATAGATATGGCAGCAAGTTCTCAAAAACAACAAATTAATTTAGCATTAGTAATAAATTTTATTACAGGTATTTATATTTACAATGTTGACCAGCAAACTGCTAATATTTATGGTCAACTCAAAGCTACTTTATTCAATCAATTTGCACCAAAAGAAAAAAGTAAACGCAGAAAAACTAAAATAACTGATTTAGGTTTTGGTGAAAATGACTTATGTAGTATTTACCCACTACTGTTACTTATAATGTCATTGGGTATTTTTATTGTAAAATGACATTTAAATTTAATCCTACTTGTGAACAAGAAGATCCCCGACTTCTTAAAGAAGTCGGGGATCTGAGCCTTTGCCAGAGGTGACTCACTTACCCATTATCTTTATTACCTGCTAGGAAGCTTCAAGCCTCGACGCTCAAGGATTTGCCGCACTTCTGGGCTAGGGGTGTAGTTATAGCCGTAGGAGGAGTTCTCAGAGTCATCCATAATCTGAGGTGTGAGTAATACAATCACCTCATTGCGCTGGTTGGATCTGTTTGTACTTCTAAACAGCGCACCAATAAGGGGAAGATCACCCAAAATAGGTATCTTGGAGATATTTGTCCGGTCTTGGTCTTGAATGATGCCTGAGAGAATGAGCGTTTGACCATCTCGTAAGCGAATTAAGCCAGAAGTAAGGGAGCGCTGAGACACTAAAGTAATACTTCCACTTCCTGTATCTGCTGTGCCTGAAGGAGCGCTGACAGTAGGAGCAACCGATAGAGAAACGAAACCATTATCGTCAATCCGCTCAATTTTCACACTCAGGGTTAAGCCAACTGCTTGTTTCGCAATTGTTCTTTCTGTCCTAGAACCACCAGAAGTATCCGTCGTTTGAAGGGTTATATTTCCCACTACTTCTTGAGTCAGGTTGATAAGAGCCTGCTGACCTTCTTGCACAATTAAGGTTGGGTCAGTCAAAATCTTGGCATTGCCATTTGTCACTTGAGCTTGCAAGCTAGTGAGAAGACGTTTGGGGAATTGGTATAGACTTGGCAAGCCGTATGTGGTTGTTGCAGGGGTGATCGTGGTTTGCTGCTGGAATTGAGTCGCTAAACCAGTAATAGGATCAATCGCAGTTGGCACAATTGAAGTTGTACTTGTTCCTGGTGTAAATGCTGTGATACCTGGTTGTAGTGGATTAGAGCTTGCGCCAGCAGTAGCTGTTGGGCTAACAAAAATATTTGTGGCACTAAGTGGATTAGTGGCTGTAGGTGTACTAGTCACACTGCTTCTCGCTTCAGCACTACTAGCTGGCCTCGAACCGCCAAAATTTAGAGTTGCTGCACCGCCATCATTGCTAAAGTAGTTGTTACCAATTCCAAAGGAAAAGCTAGTGTTGTAGTCCTGGGTGTTATTGAGATTAACATCAATAATCTTGACGTTAACTACCACTTGACGACGGCGGATATCAAGCTGAGTTAGTTGAGCGATCGCCATCTCAACTAGCCGGGGAGCGCCAATTAAGGTAATGGCATTGGTGCGTTCTTCTCCTAATACCTGTAAACCTCTCAGTAATGGGCTAGAGTCTGTAAAAGAAACGCGTTGAGTTTCAACTCTGGTTTCCGTCGTCGTCTGAGTTTGGGTGATAGGAGTAGCTCCAGCCCCAACAGGCACAGCATTAACGCTGGTAACTTGTCGTTCGCGGCTGACCGCGCTTTCTGCTCCTAAGGCGACCAAAAAGTTCAGGGCGACTCCCACTGTCACCTGATTAAGTCGCAGGCTACGCATAACCATGTCACGGGTCGCATTAGGTAGTTTAGCCCCTACAAAAACTGTCCGACCACTGCGATTAGCTTCTAGACCACTCAAGCGCAAAACGTAATTAAACACATCTTGCACTGGCTCGTTTTCTATATCTAAAGAGATTGTTTGAGAGGTTGCTTGTGCATTAGCAGCACCAGCTTGCTCACCTCCCACATAAGCCAGGTTGAGATTAGCAGCACGGGCAAGCAATGACAAAACCTCACGCACCGGCGCATCTCGCAGCACTAAGCGGGGTACACGTTCTTGAGTTCCTAAGTCAATGCTGCTAGGAGAAGCATCAGTATTAGAAATAGCAATATCTCCCACCGGTGGGGCAACGGCTCTAGGTAAGAAAGGTGGAGCCTGACTCACAGGTTGACCTGACCCAGCAGCTTGTGCAGGTTGTCCGTCAATGGTGATTTGCGGGTTGGGAACGAGAACGCTTGGCTTTTGACCAGGTTGGACTGGAGTAGTAGCGGCTGGTGCTGTGGATGTTGGCGCTATTGGCCTTGGTACTGACACTATAGTGCCTGCCGATGGGCTAAAGCTGAGTGTAATTCCATTTAGCGATCGCACTACAGGTTGACTTCCAGGTGTGTTATTGCTACCAGTTACCGTCACCCGGATGCTATTGGCATCAAGCTGACTAACCTCGACAGACGCAATTCCTGGTGCTGGGCTATCTTGACGAAAACTTTTACCTTGTGGTAATCGTAATTGAGTATTGATAATATCCGCGACTAAAGCCTTGTCTCTTTTTGTCGTGAAAACTTGGGGCCGCGACCCTGAAGAAGTTTTCAAAACAACCTTAATTCCACCATCAACTGGATTTAACTCGACATCAGTAATTTGACTAATTTGTGCCCAAACTGGTTGAGCTGCCAAAAAGACAAAAGCGGCAGTACCTAAAATAAAACTATTACCGTGAAGCTGTTTCACAGTTCATTCCTCACACTATAAAACCTTGTTTACAAACAATTTTGAGTAGTTCGCCATGAGTGCTGAGTTTTAGAAGTTAGGAGTTAGGAGTTAGGAGTTAAGAATGAGGAATAACAACTCACAATAGGGATTTGCAACAAATAAATTATTCAATCTTGCGGACTTTGGCTATGGGCGGGCTTTTCGACCCACCCCACAAGAAGTAGTTGAGTATTTTTTTATTTGGAAATCCTTAACTCCTAATTCACAACTCCTAACTCACAACTGCTAACTCCTAACTTTTAACTACTTTTTCGGCGCAGCTTTCGCTGCTGCTGCGGCTATTTCTTCTGGACTAAGTGGCATCAATACCTGTAATTGGAATGATGTATTAATCGCTCCTGGGCCTACCTGCATCGGCGTTTTATCTAATGGGGATCTTGACTCTACTGGAGCCAAAGTTACTTGATAATCTTTAACTATTAACAAAGGCTGCAAACGCTCAATGTTACGAATTATCGATTGTGTTTGTTCATAAGTTCCTGTAATTTCGGCATTGATACTGCTGCGTTGCAGCTTGCCATTAACCAGTAGTCCTAGACTTCCATCGATAATCGGTTCTGGTTTTGGGGAAACTGGCACAAATTTATTCAGTTTGGCTCTCACTCCATTAATAGAAGTTGGAGTATTCCCAGACTCAACTAAACGATTCACATCCAACAGCAATGTACCTAAGGTTTTTTCGTTAGCAAATAAACTTAAAACCTGAACTTTTTGCTGCTTTGCCTGTGCTAGCTCGTCCTTAACTTTATCAATCTGTTTGATACTGGCTTTTTTCTGCTCAACTTGCCCTTGCAGTTCGGTGTTTTTGGCTTGCTGCTGCTGATAGCTTTCCCAAGCTGGCATCAGTAGGTTTAAGAATATATAACCTGCTCCCGCTATACCAATTACCCCCACCAAAATCCCAATAATTTTTGGTGTGAAGGCAATACCAAAGATCACCGGGGAGGCTGGCGTTTCCGCCTCGAATTCCCCACCATGTTCGCCAAAATTTAAATCATCACTCAGCGTCATTTTGGAATGACTCCTATTTTTTGCATACTACGAATTCGAGTCACTAACCCCACTGTGCCTTTTTTTTCCAACTCCCGGATTAATTCCGAAGCTGGAACATCGCTCATGCTCGATTGAATAGTGTATTTCACTACTTGGGGTGGCTTAATTATTACACCAGTAGTAGGTTGACCCACACCTGGTGTTAAGGGAGCATCTACTAACGTTGCCGTCACAATTCTGCTTTCTGTGGACTTCAAAAACTGAGACTGTTGTAAAATCAATAAGAAATCATTGACATCGTTAAAGGAACGAGCCAATCCGGTAATTTCTAATCCCCCGGCGGGATTGTTTGCTGGCTGACCTACGACTGCCGCAACGGGTGGGATTTGCTTGATGTTCTCGATTTGTACTGCTGCTGGGGTGCGATCGCGCAAATCTTGCAGCATTGCTGACCAAGGACGAATCTGGTCAAATACGCTGACTAAAGCTTGGGTTTCCCCTTTAACTCCATTTGTCTCGGCTTTGATTTTGTTAATATTTCCGATTTCTGTATCTAACCTCTTGCTTTCTTGGTCTAATTGTGCTCCTGTCGCCTGTAATTCCACAATCTTCCCTTGCAAAAACCACCAACTAATTCCGAATAAAGCTGGAAGACCTACACCTAGTCCAACTCCCACATACAGTGGCATTAAATTACCCGCAGGAAACTTTAGGGCTATTCCTGCCTTTCTCTCAGGCTTTCCCTGGTATGCTGGGCGGTCTTTAAGAAAGTTAACATCTAGGCTGTACATTCTGTTACACCTCCCGCATTCCTAGACCAAGTACAATCGCCAAGCCAGAGCGTTGTACCTGTGGATATTTATCAATGTCAACTTCCAAGGACAAAGCCCCAATTGGATCTATTTGGGTAGTTGGCAAGCTCAATCGTTGGGTAAAAAATTCATCTAGCTGTTGGAGTCCACCTCCTGGCCCAGCTAATAATATCTGTGCTACCTCCAAATTTTCACTTTGATTAAGATAAAAATCGATGGAACGGCGCAGTTCATCTGTTAGTTCTCCCAATACTCTCAATATGGCTGCCATACCAGGATTGATCTCGGTAACGCCGGTTTTGCCGCCGTCTATGGGAGTTGAGGGAATAATCATTCCGTGTAACAGTTCCATATCTCGTGACGTGGGTAAGCTCATTGCCCTTGCTAAGGCAGTTTGCATTTGATAAGTCCCGATTGGGACTGTGCGCGAAAATTGCGGCACTCCGTTAACGATGATGGCGATTTCTGTACTATCGAACTCGATATCAACTAGTACTGCTGCTTCTTGCGGCCCAAATTGTCGCAGCTGATCGCGAATAGTCCGAATCAGAGCAAAACTGTTAATTTCTAAAACATCAATTTGTAATCCTGCCTGCTCGAATGTACTTATATAGGTATCCGTTATCTCCTTGCGGGTAGCAACTAGGAGTACGTGTACTTTTTCAATACCATCCTCATCTACAAAGTAGTCAAGTTTCTGATAATCTACATCAGCTTCTTCACGAGGATAGGGTAAATACAAACCTGCTTCATGGTTTAACACCATTTCTCGTAGTTCTTTGTCATCTAACTCCGTTGGCATCGGTATTATCCGAACGATGGAATCTCGCCCCGGTACACCAGTAGCAACGCGAGAAGTTTTGATTTTGCTCTCAGCTAGCGCCTGCTGGATTAATTGGGCCATTGATGCGGGGTCGGTGATTTGACCATCGGTAACTATGCCTTCTGGAACTGCTACCGATGTAAAGGTTTCTAGTTTCAAGCCTTGACCGTGCTTGCGTAGCTGAACTATATTTACCCGTTCGGGAGCAAGTTCAATGCCAACCCCTTTATTCGATTTGCCAAACAGACCATTGAACCTTTTGGCCACAAGTCCAATGCCGGCCCCTTTATTCGCTTTGTCAAACAGACTAGTGAAGCTTTTTACCACAGTTGTGCCCGGTGGACTGCTAAATTGGAAATTTAAATGTACTAAAAGATGGATTTTGTGCTAGGTAATTTATTTAGCCTATAATCTCGACAATTCTGCCTAAGCTTTTCAGACTGAGCAAGCGTAAAAATACTGGGAAAATGATTCAATTACGAAAATTTAAACAACTTGTTGCTTTAGCACTGTTTGGCTTATTAACCAGTTGGATTGTAAGTTGCAGCACAGGTAATGTTGGTACAAGTACGAAACAAGCTACTTCAGGAGCGGCAACTGTTGAGTTTTGGACAATGCAACTCCAACCTCAATTTACCAACTACTTCAAAAGCCTAATTACGAATTTTGAATCGCAAAATCCAAGTATAAAGGTTAACTGGGTTGATGTACCTTGGGCGGCGATGGAGAACAAAATTTTAACAGCTGTCTCCGCAAAAACGCCACCTGATGTAGTTAACCTCAATCCGGGTTTCGCTTCCCAACTTGCCGGACGAAATGCCTGGTTAGATTTAGATACGAAAGTCCCAAACGATGTACGTTCCTCCTATCTACCGAATATCTGGAAAGCAAGCACGCTCAATGGCAAGAGTTTTGGGATTCCCTGGTATCTCACCACGCGGTTAACCATTTATAACACCGATTTGTTAAAACAGGCGGGTATCAATAAACCACCCGCAACCTACGCAGAATTGGCACAAGCAGCCCAACAAATTAAAGATAAGACGGGGAAATATGCCTTTTTTGTGACTTTCGTACCGCAAGATTCCGGGGAAGTGGTGGAATCTTTCGTGCAAATGGGAGTCACTTTAATAGATGCTGAGGGGAAAGCGGCGTTTAATTCAGCACAAGGTAAAGCGGCGTTTCAGTATTGGGTAGACTTGTATAAAAAAGGGCTGCTTCCTAAAGAAGTTTTGACGCAAGGACATCGCCACGCGATCGATTTATACCAATCTGGAGAGACTGCGTTTCTAGCTTCTGGGCCAGAGTTTCTGAAAACGATCGCTAATAATGCCCCAAAAATCGCTCAAGCTTCGGGAATAGCACCCCAACTCACTGGTGACACAGGCAAAAAAAATGTCGCGGTGATGAACATAGTTATTCCCCGCGACACTAAACAACCAGATGGCGCTGTGAAATTTGCTTTATTTGTCACCAATGACGAAAATCAGTTAGCCTTTGCTAAAGCTGCAAATGTCCTACCTTCTACAGTCAAAGCATTGTCTGATAGTTACTTTCAAGATGTTCCAGCTAATGCTTCAACAATAGAAAAAGCGCGAGTTATGAGTGCTAAAGAACTGCCACAGGCAGAAATATTAACCCCTACTTTGAAGGATTTCAACAAACTGCAAAAGGCAGTTTACGAGAACTTACAAGCAGCAATGTTAGATCAAAAGACTGTAGATAAAGCTGTAGAGGATGCGGCGCAAGAGTGGGATCTAAGATAGATTTGGGCATTGGGCATTGGGCATTGGGCATTGGGCATTGGGCATTGGGCATTGTTTATTTCCCCCTACTCCCTCATCTCCCTCATCTCCCTCATCGCTATTACGCACTCCCCATTTGTAAAAAATTGCCTACTAAATAAAGGGAACCACATAAAACGATTAAATCGTCTGTGGTAGCGGTTGAGGTTGCGGCTTCTAGTGCTGTGAATAAATCTGGATGTATTTGGCGATCGCTTAATTCTGGACAGAGGCTATAAGCTAGGTTTGCTAATTCCTGTAGATCAGCAGAAGTCCTACCAGGCCAAGGTTCTATCGGTATTGGTACTAAAAAAAGGCGATCGCCTGGTCGCAGCAAGGCGGTAAAAATATCCGCATGATCCTTATCGGAAAACATTCCGATAATCCAATTGACGGGTTTGTGGTTAACTGCGTCTAAGCTATCGACATACTGGCGAAGAACTTGGGCGGCGGCGGTATTATGAGCGCCATCAAGTAATAATTTATGGTTTTTCCAAGTAGTCCATTGCATCCGCCCCGGCCATTTAGTTTTTGCCATGCCGTTAGTTATGGCTTCTTCAGAAATCTGCCAACCCTGTTGTTGGAGAATTTCTAAAGCAGCTAAAGCCAAAGCTGAATTAGTTAATTGAATCTGTCCCGCTAATGGCAAAGGATATTTAATTAATTTTGAATTTTGAATTGTTTGATATTCTGCCCATCCTAGATTTGTTTCACGGGCAGGTTGAGGCGTAAAAATCGGGCATTGTAATTCTAAAGCACGCGATCGCACAACTTTCTCTGCATCCGGTGGCAATAGCCCAACCACAACAGGACATCCAGGTTTGAGAATACCTGCTTTTTCTCTCGCAATGTCAGCAACGGTAGGGCCAAGTTGTTGCCAGTGTTCCCGGCTAATGGAAGTGATGATCGTAACTAAAGGTTCCAAGCAGACATTGGTAGCATCTAAGCGCCCTCCTAGTCCGACTTCTACCACTGCTACATCGACTTGCTGCTGGGCAAAATATAACCAAGCCGCCGCCGTAATTACTTCAAACTGAGTTGCCGATTCGTCTTCAGGGCGAATAGCAGCTTGGACTTGTTGGAATAATTGACTCAATTCCTCAGAGGAAATTGGCTGTTCATTCAGACAAATACGTTCTGTCCAATCGACTAAATGGGGGGAAGTGTAGCGTCCTGTACGATAACCAGCCTCAGTAAGTACTGAAGAAAGATAGGCACAGACCGAACCTTTACCATTGGTGCCAGCAACATGAATTATCGGGACTTGGTGATGGGGATTGCCAAGATTCGCCAATAGATTGACAATGCGATCGAGTCCTAGATGGACACCAAAGCGTTGAAGAGGTTGTATTACAGAATCGATATCCAAGGAAGGGAGTGGGGAGTGGGGATGAGGGGGATGAGGGGAATGAGGGGGATGAGGTGGATGAGGTGGATGAGGGAGATGAGGGAGATGAGGAAGCAGGGGAAGCAGGGGGAGAAAGAATAACTAATGCAATGCCCCATGCCCAATGCCCAATGCCCAATGCTCAATGCCCAATGCCCCATGCCCAATGCCCCATGCCCCATTAAATTAATCATTATGAATAAAACCGACTGCCTCTGTGAAGAGAAACAGTCGGTTGAAGATCGATATTATTGAGCCGTATTTAGGCTTCCCGATCGAAAAAGCCTTGAACTTGTCTTAAAGCCGCAGCGCCAATATTAAACACTGCCCAGCTAGCAGCAATGACTACTGGTGCTAAAACAATCGCTATACGGTAATCGATATCCATATCTAGAACCCCTCTTTTAAGTAGAAATTAAACTTTTGTCAACTGCTCTCATTTTTATTGTTAGCTGAAGTGGGCAATTTTTCCCACCGAATATGTAAAGAATATTTACATTATAACTACATCTCCCCCAGTCTTTTCTTCTCTACGAGACGCTGCGCGAACAATTTTAAATGCGTGAATGCGTGAATTGATTTCTCGCCACTCTCTAAGACTTGTTAAAGCCGATATCAGTACCCTTACCAGCATGAACTAAAGCTAACTTTTGGTAACGTTTAGCGTGTTCAATCAGTTCTGCGGCTTCAACCTCTGTTACTTCTCGTAACACTTTGCCAGGAATGCCGACAACTAGGGACAGAGGCGGTATATTTTTAGTTACCACTGCGCCAGCACCGATAATACTACCAGCACCTACTCGTACCCCATCTAAAATCACCGCGCCAATGCCAATCAAGCTTCCACACTCAATGTAAGCGGAATGTATCACAGCGCGATGCCCTACGGTAACATGATCTTCTAAAATTGTTGGAGAACCAGGATCGCCATGTAAAATTGCACCATCTTGAATATTTGTGCATTCGCCAATTTCAATGCGTTCTACATCTCCCCTAACCACTGCTCCATACCAAATGCTCACTCCTGCTGCTATATTTACCGAACCCATAACAATAGCATTGGCTGCAATGAAGGCAGCTTGAGAAAAATCAGGAGATGTCCAGTAAGAAGCGGTAGACACGATAGAATATTAATATGGTACCCAGGAACAGTGGAGAAACTCCAACCTTTGAGGCTGGTTGCATAACCAGGATATCACAGCGTTAAGCCTCTACGCTGAGGAAAACACTAGTAAACAATGTTCCTGCCGCAACTCCGTGTCTATGCAGCAGTGAGCAAGGAACCCAAAGTGGTTGGGCCGAAGTGTATAATCCAACCCAGTACTGCTGGTGAAGACAAAATTATGTTTGTACGCACTTCATGATGAATCCAGGTTTGCAGTACCCGATGTTTGGGCCTGAAATACAGTGTCCCCATTGTCGCCAGACTATTCCGGCGCTGACACTGACAGATACCTATTTGTGTCCGCGTCATGGCGCGTTTGAAGCTAATCCTAAAAATGGAGAGTTAATCCATTTGCAATCGGGACGTCATTGGCAAAGGTGGAATAATGAATGGTATAGACAGCATACTCATCCCGATGGTATTCGCTTTGAAATTCACGAAGCATTAGACAAGCTTTATACCCAAGGCTATCGAGCAACAAAAGTGATTATTGCTCGACGCTATCAGGAATTGATGAGTGGCTATTTAGAACGCAGCACACCTTGGCGTTCTGGAGTGCCGGAAGCTACTGCTGCGCGTTTGTATGGCTTACCCGTGGAATTTAGCCCCGATACCTCAGAAGATCCTTGTTGGCAAGTGATTAATTTTGACTTGGAAAAAGAGCCTGGCGTCCCTGTGCGCTACCCTTATTTCAGGTTGTTTGAGTAAAGAGACGCGATTAATCGCGTCTGTACAAGTTAGGAGTTAGGAGTTAGGAGTTAAATTCAATTTATAACTCATAACTTACAACTCCTAACTTTTGTTATGCACCACGCTTCTATTCGGACTGCGAATATTCATCGAGCGATCGCTTTCTACGAACATTTAGGGTTTACAATTTCGGAACGCTTTACTACCGGCTACACTCTAGCTTGCTGGATGGAAGGATTGGGCGGCAGAATTGAACTGATCCAAATTCCTGAACCAAAACCAGCCCCAGATGCGTTTGCTGACGAACATTATGTGGGATACTATCATCTCTCGTTCGATTTAACTGAGATTACACCAGATTTACCTAGCTGGTTGACAAATTTACAAGAACGTATATCACTAGCTGCCGAGAGTCAACCCGAAGAATTACAACCTTTGAAAGTATTATTAGAACCGACACAACAGCAAATAGGCGATCGCATTTACGAAGTGGCTTTCATCGCCGATACCGATGGCTTACCTCTGGAATTCATTCGGATTTTGGCAAAACTCCGATAATTTAGCTTTTTTATTACCTTTGTTGCTAATATATTCTTTTTCTGTATTGTTGCTCAGGTAAGTAGGCGGGCATAATTAAACATAAGATGTCATTGCGAGGAACGAAGCAATCCCAGTCTTTGCGATTGCTTGTCTGCGACACGCTGTTCGCGAACGTCGTTCCTCCTCTCTACGAGACGCACTCGCGTTCGCAATGACAAAACATATTATATTTATTTACGCCGATCTACTTAACAAATTTTTTTGCTTAATTTAGATTATCGTCATCCTCAAAATAATTATCTAACTTACAGCGATTTTCAGCTAAACAGACCATGCTGTGCCCCCACGACAGATGTGGTTAAAATATAGGACTTACGCACAGGTAACGGAAAATCGAACCACAGAGACACAGAGAACACGGAGGAATAAGAGTTTGAGAGGTATTTTGCGTAAGTCCTTGAAATAAATAGAAAACTATGGATTTTCCAGATTTTATAAATATCCCTTGCTGTTATTAATTTTAAGCTTATGGCTAGTAGCGGATTTTTGTTGAGTGATTAATCTACTCATAGCCAAAATGGAACTACATTTAACAAATAAAAATAATAGTAAACCTTGCTAGTAAAAAGAATAATGTCCTCAACATTGACAGAAAATGTCCGCAAGACAGTGCTGGCGAATGGTCTAACTGTCCTGACAAAGGAAGTGCATACTGCGCCAGTAGTGACGGTGCAGGTGTGGTATAAGGTTGGCTCAGGCAACGAAGAACCAGGGGTGAATGGTATTGCCCACCAGTTAGAACACATGATGTTTAAAGGTACTCTAAATCGTCCGATTCAATTTGGACGTTTGTTTAGCGCTTTAGGTAGTGATTCCAATGCTTTCACCAGCTATGACCAAACTGCATATTACGGTACTGTGGAACGAAACAAGCTGAAAGCGCTCTTAGTGCTGGAAGCAGACAGAATGCAAAATTCCCAGATTGAGCCAGAACAACTGGCGAGTGAGAAGCGAGTAGTAATTTCCGAGTTGCAGGGTTACGAAAATAGTCCAGAATATCGCCTCAACCGCGCCGTAATGCAGGCGGTGTTTCCCAATCATGCTTATGGGTTGCCTGTAGGTGGTACCAAAGCTGATGTCGAGAAATTTGAAGTTGAGCAGGTACAAAAATATTACCGCAATTTTTACACTCCCGATAATGCTGTCTTAGTGATTGTTGGAGATTTTCAAACTGCAAATACCCTTGAAACAATTAAAGAAGTATTTGGCAAACTAGCGAAGAGAGTTAGGAGTGAGGAGTTAGGAGTTAGGAGTGAGCTTGCCGTGAGCGTAGCCGAACGGGAGTTAGGAGTTAAGAGTAAAAATACTTTTACCCCATCAACCTCACTTAGTACTCCGATAGTATTGCGAGAACCGGGAGCAAGCCGGCTCTTACAAGTTGTCTATCCGCTACCGGATGCAAATCAACCAGATGTCCCAGCGCTGGATGTGATGGATTACATCTTGACAGAGGGACGGAATTGTAGACTTTATCAGGCATTGGTAGAATCAGGTTTAGCTAGTGAAGTTACAGCATCCGTTACCAGTTTGCGAGAATCTGGCTGGTATGAGGTTTTGGTAACGGCTGGATCTAAACAAGATTTGAAAAAAATTGACTCAGTGTTGAGTAGTGCGATCGCCAATGTAGCAGAAAAAGGCGTGACATCAGAGGAAGTAGAACAAGCCAAAACCCAATTAACAGCAGATGTAATTTTGAGCAACCGTGATATCACCTCTCAAGCAATGCGATTGGGCAATGATCAGACAACTACTGGTGATTATCGCTACACAGACCGTTATTTGGCAGCTGTCCGTCTGGTGAAGCCGACGGATATTGTAGCTGTGATTAACAAATACCTGACAAAAGAAGCGCGGACAGTAGGCTTTTTTGAACCAACCCAGAAGCGGATAACAGAAGTTGGTGACAAACCAGACTCAGCCCATACTACAGAAAATTTCTCTCCTGGCGCACCTGTGCTTTTTTCTGAGGTGATGAAGTACCTACCGCCTGTAGATTCCGCTACAGATGCGTTGCTTGTCAATGACGGCATTAGCGCAGCCTCTTTGAGTCTTGCGTCAGCCTCTGTCTACGACACGCTACGCGAACATAAAGAAGACATCGCCCAAATCCTACCGCAGCAATTTAAATTTACCAACGGACTGCGGATATTACTGTTAAGAGATAATAGTACTCCTACTGTTACCTTGAGCGGCCACATTCAAGCCGGGACGGAATTTGATCCAGAGAATAAAGCTGGACTGGCTGATTTTGTCGCAGAGAATTTGCTCAATGGCACTAATACCAAGGATGTCTTAACTATTGCCAAAGTTTTGGCAGAACGAGGAGCGAGTCTAGACTTTCAAACCTACCGCGAAGGTGTGCATATCGAAGGTGATAGTTTAGCTCTTGATTTGCCGATACTCCTGGAGATATTGGCAGATGTTCTGAAAAATAGTACCTTTCCACTCAAAGAGTTGGAATTGCATCGCCAACAAACTTTAACTGATCTGCAACAGGAATTAGATGAGCCATCAGAAGTAGCCAGAAGAGTATTTGTTCAGTCTATTTACCCGAAAAAACATCCCTTACATACCTTTCCCACAGAGGAGAGTTTACAGCAGATTCAGCGCCAGGATGTGATTGATTTCAAAGCTAAACATTATCGTCCAGATACAACAGTGCTAGCGCTGGTGGGAGATTTTGATCTAGACAAAGTGCGATCGCTCCTTAAAAATAAGTTTGGTAACTGGGAAGTTAGCGGCCAAGCACCCAGATTAAAATATCCCACGGTATCTATGCCGGATAAAATAGTCAGTATCAACCCAGTTTTACCAGATAAAACCCAAGCTGTTACATATATGGGTTGCACAGGGATTAACCGTTATGATCCTCGGTTTCACGCAGCCTTAGTATTAAACCAGATTTTGGGAGGCGATACCTTATCTAGTAGACTGGGTGCAGAAGTGCGCGATCGCCAAGGTTTGAGTTATGGGATTTATAGCTACTTCCAAGCTCTTAAGAATGCAGGGACATTTGTGATTGAGATGCAAACTAGTCCAGAAGATAGCACTAAAGCGATCGCTAGCACCCGCCAAATACTACAGCAAATCCATCAACAAGGTGTCACCGCACTAGAAGTAGAAACAGCTAAACGCACCCTGATCAGCAACTACAACGTTTCTCTGGCAAACCCAGAGGAATTAACAGATAGAATTCTGATGAATGAGGTGTACGAACTAGATAAAGTAGAATTGCACTCCTTCACTGATAAAATCCAGAAAGTCACTCTTGACCAAGTTAATCAAGCAGCTCGTGAGTTACTCCACCCAGATCAAATCGTGGTCGTCACTGCTGGCCCATCTGTGTTAGTAGAGAAAAACCAGTATTAGATAGAGATCACTCTATTTTGGTATTAATTATCCATAAAGGGAGCGATAGAACCGCAGCTCTTAAGTTAATAAAATAGATATAGCCTTTCCTAATCACATCAGGTGCATCTTAGCCGCCTCCTCGCTTGCTCTTAGGGGTTGGGGGTGGGGTTCTTGTACACTCTCAACTGTCACTGTATGACACCTACCTGTGGATTCCTGGTCTGCTTCAACTTGATAGCGACCATCATTATATAGATGAGGTCGAAGACAAATATTGCACTGTATAGAAACAGCAACAGCAGCGACCCCCGCCGTGTAGGAGTGGCAATATAAAAACCAATGGAAGCGAATGTAGTTCCGATCATTTTAGATAGGGCAATGAAGATTGATTGACCTAAAAGAGTGTTGCGTCTGAGCAACATGTCAATAAAGAGAATGGACATCATAAGATTTGATCCAAAAGCTGTATAAGCACCGCTCCAATCGTTAAACTCATAGCTGATAAAAAATACACAACAAAAGCTTGTCACCAAAGTCAACACAAACATAGGGTAAAACAATTTCTGCGCCTTCTTTGCAAACAGAGACTGCCCAAAATATAGAAATTGAAACAAAATAATTAGATCAAGGATGAACCAGATGATATTGACCCACAGATGCGGTGGGAAGTGGGGATGAACAAATGAGAAAATGAATTCCCATGAAATATTGGCACACAGAGCAACCAATGGCATTCCGCACGTTTTATCTTGAAAGCCACGTTTAATCAGTAGAACATAGGTGAGTGACCAGAACACGCCACATGCAAGCAGTAAGTAGGTTCCAATATTCATCATTACCTGTTTAGGACTATGATTTTATTTAAGGTTTCCCGTAGCGCGATCGCCACAAACAATCCTTTCTTTAAAATTGTATGAGTCGCTTGTACTCATCACTTTTAGGAGTACCCATAGAAATGAACCGCTTATTTACGTTAGTTCACAAATATTTATATTGAATCGGAATTACATCTGTTAATTTCCCAACTATTGCTTGGCTGCAAATATTTCGGTGGAACACGCGGGGAACCCCCGCAACGCGCTGCCTGCCCTTTGCATTAAAATTTCAACCCTCAATTCCCCACGATTTTACCCAAAGCTATACTAAGTCCTATAGTGTGCAGCCAAAAATCAGTTATGGCGATTTTGATTCAAGTACAACACATCAGGAGTAGGCGAATGTGTTATTCTATATACGTTAGCGGCTAAACTGGAAGAATCCCTATCAGGGATTAAAATAACTTAAATTATAGATATTAGTTCTCAAGTAATCTAGAGAAAGCATTGATACTTAAGCGGCAAAGCCACCTGTAATTATTAATTTCCTATGAACATTTTCAGTAACTTACTTTCTCAAGCTACTCAGCCTGGAACTGCGAAAAAACAACGCCGAGGAATTGAAATTAAATCGCCGCGTGAAATTGAAATCATGCGGCAATCAGCGACAATTGTGGCAACTGTCCTAAAAGAAATTTCCGAGCTAGTAAAGCCAGGAATGACAACTGCTGATTTGGATGCTTATGCAGAAAAACGTATCCGCGAAATGGGTGCAACGCCTAGTTTTAAAGGATATCACGGTTTTCCAGGTTCTATTTGCTCTAGCATTAACAATGAAGCAGTGCATGGCATTCCTAGTCCAAAGAAAGTAATTCGCGTGGGGGATGTATTAAAAGTAGATACGGGTGCTTATTACCAAGGCTTTCATGGTGATTCTTGCATTTCAATTGCTGTCGGTGAAGTGACCCAAGAAGCTGCTAAATTAATTCGCGTAGCAGAAGAAGCTTTATATAAGGGCATTGAACAAGTTAAGGCTGGTGTATACCTGCTTGACTTAGCTGGAGCAATTGAAGACCATGTGAAACTTAACGGTTTTAGTATAGTCGAAGAGTTCACTGGACACGGTGTCGGTCGTAACTTGCATGAAGAACCTTCAGTATTCAACTACCGTACCCGCGAGATGCCAAATGTTAAACTCCGTGCGGGGATGACATTGGCAATTGAGCCAATTTTAAATGCGGGTTCTAGACACACCCGGACATTATCTGACCGTTGGACAGCAGTCACTGTGGATAATTCTTTATCGGCTCAGTTTGAGCATACAGTGTTAGTGACGGAAACTGGTTATGAGATTTTGACTGACCGTTCTAAGGTGTAATTGTTAGTTTTAATTATTTGTTGTAAAGAGAGGTGAAGCGTCGAAAGAGGGCGATTTGCCTCTTTATTTTTTTACGAAAATCGAAAGCCTCGGATTCGTGACTTCTTAGATAAATCATAAATATCGTAATCGGTTTTTAGTTTTGAATTATTTATCTGATCGCCGCATAGTTAGTTTTATAAAGGTTTAGGGATTGTAAAGATTACTAATCAATTTTCGTAATTCTTGGAATTTGTAGTTCAATTTTAAGTTGTAAGTTTAGATAGACTATTGCGAGAAATTTTATGAAACTTTTAAATTCAATAGGTTCTAGCTTATTCTCTTTGAGCGCTTTGCTGTTGCTCGGTACGACTGCTACATCTCCTGCACAAGCGCAAACTAGGTTTGGATGTCCATCTGGGTACGTTTGCATTTATCCAGAGAAGGTTTCCATTCGTAATGAACCCACTAATAAATATTATCGTTACGGTACTTACAAACTTTATAATCAGTACAATGCCCACGGGGTCTTCAACAACCAGACCGGAGGCGCTAAGGTCCAGCTATGTAAAAACTCGAATGGAACCAATTGTCCGTATACTCTAGGTGCGAATCAGTATTATTATTACAATTTAACTCCAATCAATTCTATCAAACTCATAAAGTAACTAAGAGGATGTTTTAAAAGGATCTTTTGCTTTCTTAGTTAGGACAACAATGTATTTCAATATATCGCTAAAACCTTGATTTACCGTCAAAGTTAACCTAAGTGAGAACACCAAAATTATATCTTCTGATCCTTTTAAAATATCCTCTCATAAATCGATTGCCTGTTGCCATTTGTCTTGCGCTTCCTACCGAACTAATAGTGAATGAGGTGAATTTTGTACAAATAAATTAGCTTCTGTTATTAGCTTTTGGGCTGACTATAAGTTTGCTAAGGCTTTTTTTTCAATTAACACTCTTTGACTTATAGATTTATAGTTAATTCGATAGTAAGCCAATTTCTTCTTTGCTCGCTCAGAAACTGATGTTTCATTAGGAATACTATCTAACAAGATTATTGCCTGATGCCATTTAGTTTCTGCTTCTTGCCAGACTTGTAGAGGATGCGGCGGATTTTGAACCAGAGAAGCAGCCTCCATACCGAGTTTTTCAGCAGATTTAAACTTGGCGATCGCACTTCCTTCTTGAGTTAAACTTAGACTTATCTGCTGCAATTGTGGACTTTGCTCTTTAATTTTCCAACCACCAAAACCTAAGATTAATAAACTTGAGGCTATAAACAAAGCCGAACGTACTATTTTTTGTGTCGAAAATGGTACTATTTCTACTTGCTGGCTAATAATTGGTTCTTTACTACTTTCCTGTTCAATCTTTTTCAAGGCTTGTTCTGCTTGTTCTCTTAAAGTGTCACCCTGAATAATTAAAGTAGCCATTTGTTCTTGTAAAAAATCACAATCATTAAGAATATCTGTCAATTCTTGAAATTTTCCATCACTCGATATAATTAATTCGTGGTCATCATCTAACCACTCTAAAACGAAGCTAGATTTACCATAAAAAGCAGACACGCCTAATAAAATATTTAATAAGCTATGGCTATTTTTGATAGTATTAAAAATATAATTTAATTTTTGCTCTAATTCTAATAGCTCATTTTGAGAATTGCTGAGTTTTTGAATTTGGCGCTCTAAAATATTAGAGTTGCTAAAGTCTAAGTTAATCTTTAAGCTTTCAGCAATTACCTGAAAGTTGGCAGTTAGGCTGAAATGATTAATATCAGAAGTTAGCTGATTGACCAACTGAACATCACTGAGAATATCAGCAGTTATTGCCTGCAAAAAATAACCCCATTCAATCCAAGAATCAATTTTGGATTGTAAATCAGTTAATGAAATTTTAGTTTCTGAGTGGCCAAATTTTTCTGCTACAGCTGGATCTACTAATCCCACACTAGGTATAAACAAACTAGCTATACCGATTCGAGGAAGTGTAGCGATCGCGGAATTTTTGATGTGATCAAATTTCAATTCCTGAGCAATTAATTTTTTAATATTCCGTAGTTCTTCCTGAGCATTATTGATCAGGATAATTTGTTCGGTGATTTGATTAGAATCGCCAATAGTCAGTTTTAGGCTCTGAATCAGTGTTGGTAATTCATTCACAAGTACTTCTAGGTTAGCCATAAATACTTCTTAGGGATTTGTCGAAAGTTTATGCGAAACAATTAAAATGGCTTGAGCAAGACCGTAACCACGCTTGTTGCATTTGAGCATCCTAGTTAAGTGACAAATCTCAGGAGCCATAAAATATATAGTTCCCGGAAATCCTGCTAAAGTAACAATTTAAGTTTTAAAATCCCAGAGAAAGACAAAATTACCCATTCACTAACGTATGAATGAAGTTGATTTAGCATTTACCCCAGCGCTAGAGTTGGCGCAATTAATTCGTCGCCGGGAAGTATCACCGCTAGAGTTGGTGGAAATATATTTAGAACGGATTGGGCAGTTGAATCCGCAATTAGGAAGTTATTTTACGGTGACGGCAGAACTAGCGATCGCAGATGCCAAAGCCAAAACAGAATTATTGACAACTACCTCAGAACAACCGCCATTTTTTGGTGTGCCGATTTCCATTAAAGACCTGAACGCTGTAGCAGGTGTTACCTGTACTTATGGTAATCCAGCATTACTAAACAATATTCCTAACTATGATGATGGGGTTGTGACCCGGATTAAGCAAGCTGGATTTACGATCCTCGGTAAAACAGCCACTTCCGAATTAGGTTCATTACCTTACAGCGAACCTACGGGTTTTCCCGCAGCCAGAAATCCGTGGAATTTAGAATATACTCCTGGTGGTTCCAGTGGCGGGGCGGGGGCGGCGGTAGCAGCAGGATTGTGTGCGATCGCTCAAGGTTCTGATGGCGGTGGTTCAATTCGGGGGCCTGCCGCTTGTTGTGGTTTGGTGGGACTCAAACCATCCAGGGGCAGGGTGAGTAAAGCACCCGTAGGCGAACGCCTGGCTGGAATTGCCGCCAACGGCCCGATCGCCCGGACTGTCGCTGATGCTGCTGCCCTTTTGGATGCGATCTCTGGCTATGTCACAGGCGATCCTTACTGGTTGCCAGATCCCGAACCATCATTTCTCGCCGCCACTCAAACAAAACTCGGTGCTTTGCGAATTGCCTTTGACACTAACATTTCTCCTTTGGGAGAAGCTGACGCCAACTGTCAGCAAGGTGTCCGCCAAACAGTTGAGTTATTAGAACAACTCGGCCACCAAGTTGAACAGAAATCTCCAGATTTTAGCGGCTTAATTGAACCATTTCAAATCGTCTGGCAAGCTGGGGTGGCTGCGTCGGGACTTCCAGTTGAAGCCTTGCAACCAGTGAATCGCTGGCTATTTGCCCGCACAGGTTCTGTTGCCGAGTACCTGCAAGCAGTTTCTCAAATGCAGATAGTCGCACGGCAGATTGTGGCGTTTTTCGATACCGTGGATGTGCTGGTATTGCCAGTTTATCTACATTCACCGATCATGATTGGGGAATGGGCTTCGCTGAGTCCAGAAGAGACATTCCAAAATATTATTCAATGGGTTGCCCCTTGTCCGCCTGCTAATGCAACTGGACAACCTGCGATCGCAATTCCTGTAGGCTTTGATAGTAAGGGTTTACCGATGAGTGTGCAGCTAATTGGTAAACCTGCGGCTGAAGCCACACTCATCAGCCTAGCAGCACAATTAGAAGCGGCTAACCCTTGGATTGATCATCGTCCAGCCTTGGCAATATAATGCCAAATTCTCAAAATGAAAACTACATATTCACTTTAGTTACTTTTCGGAACTTTATTAAGGAGCTTCATTGTGAGTAAAAGTTAAGCAGATAGAAACATTCTTGCAATAAACTGGAGTAAGATCCCATTACAGCCAGTGAACAGAGATTAATTCTATGCCTACTGCACTTTTAAAAAATGGTGAGACTGTCCAAGTCGCCCTAGAAGACTTAGAGCAGTTCATTCAAGAGAATGAAGAAAACATAGTAGTTCAGCATGTTAAGCGCCGGGGAAAGCTTAGAAGGAAGTTGGCTGAGATTGAGAACGTTACAGTTCAGCAATAGATAATGACTGTGATGTTTTCATCAGTAAACAGCCATTTCTGTTCTTCTAGCATTTCTTGGCTTTTAGCGTAAAAAATACCACACGCTTTAAAGCATTTGTAGTCTGTTTTCGGGTCTGAAAAATCTAATATTTTTTAGACAACATCACAAAGTGTGGTTTTTAAATCCTTTTTTTTATTGAAAGTGGATTTCCTCTAAATTTAATTAGAAAAAGTTTTGACTTGTAAACTCTGTTTGCTAATACATTGCCTAAAAATGTAGACAAATTTCACTAATAAACGACACTATAAGCTCAACTTATCACTAATTACCTAAAGCCTTATTCTGTTGTAGCCAGCACCAGCAACGATTGAGAAGCGAAGATTAACCTGCGATCGCAATTCCTGTAGGCTTTGATAGTAAGGGTTTACCCATCAGTGTGCAGCTAATAAACTAGAAAGCACAAAAATATGATCAGACTCGGACTTACCAGGAAGATTTAGCTTAATTTTACTCGCTTCGTCAATGCTAGGTTCAGAAAATAAAAAACCCGTCATGGTTGTAGGTATATCTAAGTATGATACGCCGATAAACTTAATATCTATATTCGTATTAAACTCCTTATTTTTAGGGCTACGAATTAGAAGTTGATTGTGACTCACGTTGTACTCCCAAAACTTAAAACGGCGTTTACTAATCTGTTCATTCATTTCTTTACCTCTTAAATAGAAAAACTTTCGTCGTCAAGGATAGCGTAAAGAAAGTTGTCGTACCATCTACCTTTAATTAACTCTTTTTCCCGCAGATGACCCTCACGACGCATACCGATTTTTTCTAATACCCTTATAGAAGCAACATTCTCTGTAACACACCAAGACCAGATACGATGCATTCCCAGTCCTTCAAAGCCGAACTTTAAAATTGCCTGTGCTGCTTCTGTTGCATAACCTTGTCCCCAATATTGAGTGTTTAGTTCATACCCGATATTTGCTTCCCGCATTTCCGGGTCATTTACACGGATGCCACAATTGCCAATAAGCCGATTTTCTTCTTTGAGGACGACAGCTAACTGAAACTTTGTCCGTGGTTGCTCTTTTTGCTGATCAATAAACATCTGGATAAACTCGCAAACATCGTTCTTTGTGCGGTGCGTCCAATAGTTGTAACGCAAGTACAAAGGATCAGATTGATAGGCAAAAACCGCTTGCCAGTCTGTCTCTACAAAGTCACGCATTAGCAAGCGGTGTGTTTCTAAGATCATGTCTTTTATTTATGCGTTTAGTGCAGGCAATCAAAGAATTTATGCAGCTAAACAAGCCACGAAAATCTTAGGCGACTTTTACCACATCTACTTTAGCTAGTGGAATGATTAAGTTGCCCGATCAATTTTTTGCACTTCTTCATCAGATAGTTTCACATTGATAGCTTGTACTGAGTCTTCAATGCTGGAAACCTTACTAGCACCAGGAATTGGCAAAATAACAGGCGACTTGGAACGCAACCACGCCAAGACGATATTATACACCGACACGCCTTTTTCTTTAGCTAACTGAGCGATCGCAGGAATATCTTGCAAGTCCTGATGACGACGCCTACCACCAAAGGGACTCCAAGGCAAAAAGGTCAATCCTTGCTGTTCGCAATACTTCAACACGCCGTCATTTTCTGGCTGTCGTTGCCAAGGGCTGTATTGATTCTGCACTGAAACAATATCTACCACATCCCGCGATCGCTTAATTTGTTCAACGGAAAAATTAGAAACTCCCACAAACCGAATCAAACCAGCCTCCACTGCTTCTTTCACTGGCGCAAGGGATTCTTCAATGGTGTAATTAGTATCGGGAGAATGGTATTGCCAAACATCGATGGGTTTAGCACCACCCAACGCCTCAAAACTAACTTTAATTGTTTGGCGTAAATGTTCTGGGCTACCGTTACTTGTCCAGCTGCCATTGGGACGCATCAAACCGCCCTTAGTTGCCACAATTACTTGGCTAACATCACCTTTATAACTACTAAGTGCTTTGTGAATTAGCCGCTCGTTGTGGTGCTTATCTGACTCATCTTTGCAGTAAGAATCGGCAGTGTCAATAAATGTAATACCCAACTCCAACGCCCGATGAATAACTTGGATTGATTCCGATTCAGCAGGGCGATTAGAAATTGACATGGGCATACCACCCAAACCGATCGCACTCACAAATATATCAGTTTTTCCTAGCTGTTTGGTTTCCATGCTTCTAGCTATAGCTTTCTGCCCCAATTATCTATCAGTTAGCCAAATATTTTTTAGCGATTCATCATAAATCTTCCCTAGTACTTAGACTTGGTGATCAGTGAATGGTCTACAAGGGGAATACTCTACTCAGAGGTTAAAGATTCTATACACAAGTACCGATGAAAATTGTAGAGGAAACCCGTACCAGATTGCAGCTAAAGCATCGACCACTCGGATATTGGTTTAGCGGGTGGTGCATTTTTACTATCTGTTTAAGCTTTTTGATTTACTGCTTAGTTTTTGATTCTGCTTCAGTTAGTCTCAGTTGTACTCGACCTTCACCAAACCAACTTAACTGTGAGTTGAAGCGGTTTAATTTGCTGGGAAGTATGGAGAAACTCAAAATATTTGATCTCCAGGAAGCATACGTTCTTACAAAGACTGGTAGCAAAGGGAGCAAAACCTATCAAGTTATGATTGTAACTCCATTTGGAGACTTTGGACTGCTGTCACATGTTAGCTATCAAGAGAATCAGGAAATTGCCTTGAAAATCAACGTTTTTATCAACTCTGGGCAAACTTCCCTATTAGTGCAGCAGAATCAGCGAAATTATCTATTTTTCTTAAGTTTATTTATATTGATTATTATGGCGATCGCTGCTTATTTTGCCACATCACCTGTAACTACCTGCACCTTCTATAAAAGTATTGACAAGGTATTTATCGAACGTAAAAGTCTGCGTGGCAACCAAATTATCGAGCATCAGCTAGAAAATATTCTGCGTTTTGATATCCAAGAAAAGCAATATAAATACTCTAAGCTTTATCGGGCTGTAATTGTGCTGAAATCCTTCCAGGAAATTCCAATTAATCCACAATACACTGATGAAAAGAGCATCAGATATACAATTTCTAGGATACACTCATTCCTAAAATTTTAACCAAAATTACCCGCAGTTTTATAAGTTCAGCTTATAATTTATCTCTATAAATCGGCTTTTGTACATTCCTGAAAAAACGGTATCACAGACTACCATTTTTTAGCGATACCTTCTCTGCCAGTGGTTGATTACCTTTCCACTATAATTAGTGTAGCACATTGGTACACAAAATGCTTGAAAAACAGTTGCACGTTAGAGTTTCCCAAGAAGAGATGAAGGCCCTTGAGCGATATGCAAAAAAATCAAAGCGAACCAAAACAGATATCATAAGGGAGTTTCTTCGATCACTAATAGAACAAAAGTCGTCGTAGGACGACGGGGCTTTAAACCCATTAATTCCGGTAAATAAAATAAGTAGCCTACATGATCGGCTGTTATTCTACACTTGACATAAAGGATTGTGAGTGCAAAACGTCTGCCAGAAACCATTGCCCATGTCAGAATTACCCGCCAATCCTGGCAACACGGCTTCCTTGAGGGCGAAGTGAATGCGGGTGAGTTTGAGTGGCATTTCCAGTGGCATTTTCGCCGGGGAGAACTTGCCGTCAAGCCTTCCCAAGGCCGCGCCTTAATCAAAGAACCCCTCGGTCGATTCTTGGAGCAACAAGATTACCAGCTAGAGCCTGGAGGAGATTATGCTTTTACTATTCGGGCAGAACTTTAAAAGTTAGGAGTTAGGAGAGACGCGATTAATCGCGTCTGTACAGGAGTTAATGATCTAATTCCTCACTCCTGACTGCTTAGTGTTGATTCAGTGAGGCGATTTAAGTATCTTTCGATTAAGAGGATGGCAACAATGTCATCTATCGGTCTTGGTGGCTGTCGTAGACCCTGTGGCAATAGCTTTATTAGCCCTTTGGGTGGGTACATCTGCCAATAGCGATCGCGTGCTTCTAACGTTGTGTAGCGCTCATCCACTAAAATAATACTCAGGGGTTCTGTCAATTCCTGATATAATTGCTGTCTCCACTGCTTGGCTGTAGTTTGGTCGCCCATGACCATCAAGGAAATGGGAAACTTTTGACGCAGTGTCTCAATGGTAGCGATCGCCTCTTTTGCTAGCACCACCTGATGATAATGCAGTTGCCGATCGAGTCCCATCACCGCTAAACCACACTTATCTCGACCTGGATCAAACCCCAAGATGACTGGTTGCGTTGGTGAAAATTCACGAAAAGTCATAATAAATTAAAATTTAAAAATTCCAAATTAAGAAAGGCAATTACAGTAAGCATTTTAGCTGCTGTTCAAATATGCTTAAATCTTACTAATAACAGTGTGCAAAATATTTTTTAAGTACTAAAAAGAATTTGTCCGTTGACTATTGCCACTAATTTTACTCTCAATGGGCCGGCTGTATAAGTGTCCTCTGCGGCGATCGCTTTGATCTCCAATGGTTGATTATACTGTCTTAATTGGGTGACAAAGCGCAGAAAAGTCCCGTCTACTTGCACATTTTCGATAATTCCGGCATTACGCGCACGAAATTGGGAAGCAGAAATCAGTAGTTCCAGGCGCTGCTGTAACTGATAGGATGTCATGGTTTTGGAATCGGTAGTAGTTGTGGCCAGCACTGCGCCTCCCGAAAAAACCAATTGATTCCGAGCTGTATCGGCGAAAAATTCTATCTGCTTTTCTCCCCTGACGTAATTACCAGCCGAGAAAATTCGCACCACGTATTCTTGACCATCGCCAATCTGCTTGCTCAACTGGTCAACCCTATCCTGGGTTACGCGCAGTAGCTTTACATTTACAACATTTCCACCCGGCTCACTTAATTCCAGGTTGGCGTTGCGATTGGCTTCTTGTAAAAGTTGTACCACTGCCTGACGAGCAGCACCAGGTTGGGTAACACGAATGACACCAGCAGACAGAACTTGACCGCGAACTAAGGCTAGCTTACCCAGACGCAGGTCGCGGTAGGATTGATAATATTTTTCCAGCCTTGCAACTTCCAGTTCTAGTTGCTCCTGTTGTCCTTCCAATTCTTTGAGGCGTGATTCCCGTGTGGCAATCACTTGCTCTCGCGCTGCAACTTCTAGATTACGCTTTTGAATTAGTTGATCGAGTTGGGCAATTTTTTGATCGCGCTGTTCTATAACTTCTTGGCGATTAGCGAGTTCGCGATCGCGTTTTTCAATAGCTGTTTTGGCATCGCCAATGGCTTTTTTAGCTTCAGCATACAAGCGTTGACGTTCTGTCTTCAGTAGCTCAACTGCCGCCTGTAGCTGCTTTCTTTGATTATAAACACTTTGGAGTTCAGCTATGGCTTTTTGATACTGAGTTACAACTTGTTCTAGCTGACCTTGAGTGCGTTGGAGTTGAGTTTGAGTTTGGGCTTGTTGATTAATGGTGCGGTTCAACTGAGCTTGTGTTTGGCGTTGTTTGGCATTCGCCGCCTGCAAGGATTGATTGATTACCTGCAAGTCTTGTTGTGCCTTTGCTTGGGCAATTCTTGCTTGATTTAGCTCACTCTCTACCTGACTTTTCTGAGTTTCTGCGGTTTTTAGCTGTTCCCGCTTCTGCCTTAGGTCTGTTTGAATATCCTCCAACTCAAAGACTCCCTTTCGTAAGCCTTCGTCGGCAGCGAATAAAATCCCTAATGTTGATGCTGAAATCAAACCACCCGTAAAAATTGTTACCAGTACAGCAGTATTTTTTGGACGAAGATTAAAAAGTGAGAGGCGGGCTTTGCCAACTCGTGTGCCGATGCGATCGCCCACGGTGGCAATTACGCCTCCCAGAATTAAAATTGCTGCGATGAGGATGTATCCGGTGGTCATCTTTAGCTACCGAAATCCTTCCAGATACAGCCTACTACTTTTAAGCATTGTCTGTGGAGAAGTGGAGATTGGCAATAGCTGAAATTGCTCAATTTTAGATTTACCTCTAGCTATTAGTGTCATTTTTCAAAACACAACACGCGCCGACTCCCCTTTCTCCAATTGTTTTTATGTGAACTGCCTACTTAAAGTAACAGGTTTATGCACAGTAATCTTCTTTTTGTGGATAGAAATCATCTTTTTTTCACGCAAATCCCCCAGTAGCCTAGTAACGGTAACACGAGTCGAACCAATTGCCTCGGCGATCGCTTGATGAGATAACTTCAGATCAATAGTGATCCCATCTGCACAAGGAACCCCAAAATCCCGACAAAGAATTAACAAAAAACTCACCAACCTAGAACCCATATCTCGGTGAGCGAGAGTTTCAATCATCATCTCTGTCTGTAAAATGCGCGAAGACAGACCTCGCAGCATTAACATTGATAATTCTGGATTTTCCTTGAGTGCTAGCTCGACCTGTTCAATTGGCGCTGACAGTAATTCCACAGGCGTAAATGCAACCGCATGGTAAAACCGATCCGACTTATTTCCCGTCAGCAATGACAATACACCAAAAACACTATTTTCCCGGAGCAGCGCTACCGTTATTTCCTCTCCTGCCTCGTACACCCTGGAAAGCTTAACAGCACCTTTCAAAAGAAAATAAACTCGTTCGGCAGGATCGCCAGGAAAAAAGATCGTTTTATTGCGTTCAAACGTTTCCACAACTGGCGGAAACGCCCCGGTCGCCATCTGACGAAATACATTTGCTAGGGCTTTATCTTGTGTCACGATCATCTCCCTTCCCCTACCCAATGCCGGAAAAACAAAAACTGATTACCTAAGAATACACCCGAAAAATGAATAAAGCACCGTCAACCTTTCTGTACTTTCCTATACTCAAACTAATCTCTTCATAACTCTTTGTTTATAATGATACATAATTCTTGATCCTTTCAGCTACTAATTGTTGATAAGTAGTCACAATAGCTGTATTAAAAAGGGTTTTTTGAAGAACAAATAAAGATAATTTGACAATATCTTTAGGAAAAATCAAGAATTTTGTCACAGCAAACACCCTTACCAATATTCATTTTTGCAAATCCTGTGTAAAACAAAGACAAAACGCGCCTCAGATTCTAGTATGCTCCTAATGATCGATCGCATTAACAATTTCTATGCTGAATCTGACTGGAAAAAATGCCCTTGTTACAGGTATTGCCAATAACCGCTCGATCGCCTGGGGTATCGCCCAACAGCTGCACAAAGCCGGAGCAAACCTGGGTATTACCTACCTGCCGGATGAACGTGGCAAGATGGAGAAAAAAGTCGCGGAGTTGGTAGAACCCCTCAACCCCAGCTTATTTCTTCCCTGTAATGTCCAAAATGATCAACAGATTCAATCTACCTTTGAGACAATCCGCGAACAGTGGGGAAAGCTAGATATCCTGATCCATTGTCTTGCTTTTGCCAGCAAAGACGATTTAACTGGAGATTTTAGCCAAACCTCTCGTTCTGGCTTCAATACCGCCTTAGAAATCAGTACCTACTCGCTGGTGCAGTTAACTGGTGCAGCGAAACCTTTGATGACACAGGGAGGTAGTATCGTCACTTTGACATATTTAGGCGGTGTCAGAGCAATTCCTAACTATAATGTCATGGGAGTTGCCAAAGCGGGGTTAGAAATGAGTGTGCGTTACCTGGCCGCAGAACTAGGGCCACAAAATATCCGCGTCAATGCCATCTCCGCAGGCCCCATCCGCACCTTAGCATCTTCAGCAGTGGGCGGAATATTGGATATGATTCATCATGTAGAAGAAGTAGCTCCGCTACGACGCACCGTCACTCAGCTAGAAGTGGGCAACGCGGCGGCTTTCTTATGTAGTGATTTGTCCAGTGGCATTACCGGACAAGTTCTGTATGTAGATGCAGGATATGAAATTATGGGAATGTGACGCGATAAAGTTATGAGTTATGAGTTATGAATTTTTAACTCCTAACTCCTCACTCCTCACTCCTAACTCCTAACTCCTAACTCCTTCCACTCCCTATGCAAATTAGCAAACTTAATTCAAACTACGACCAGTCAACTAAAACGCCTCGGATTGCCACTGTTCACCGCACCACTGGTGAAACTGATGTGCAAGTTACCATCAACCTGGATGGTAGAGGAACTTGCACAGCAGCAACAGGCATTCCGTTTTTGAATCATATGTTGCATCAAATTGCCTCCCACGGGCTGATTGATATAGATGTCCAAGCCAAGGGAGACTGGGAAATTGATGACCATCACACCAACGAAGATGTAGGCATTACCTTAGGGCAAGCTTTGAACCAAGCACTAGGCGACAGAAAAGGCATTGTCCGCTTTGGTAATTTTCTCGCACCACTAGATGAAGCTTTAGTTCAGGTAGCGCTAGACTTTTCTGGACGTCCTCACCTCAGCTACGGCTTGCAAATTCCTACTCAACGGGTAGGAAGCTATGACACCCAATTAGTGCGAGAATTCTTTGTGGCACTGGTGAACCATAGCCAAATGACACTGCACATTCGGCAACTGGATGGCACTAATTCCCATCACATTATTGAAGCAACATTTAAGGCGTTTGCGAGGGCAACGCGGCTGGCGCTGGAAATCGACCCCCGTCGTGCTGGCCTGATTCCCAGTTCTAAGGGCGTTTTGTAAAGCTAGCCAGAGTTACTTACCAGGACTGAAATTTATTTATGCTACTCTGTTTGCAATAATTGACACACTGCTCTGTGATGGTTATTATCAGCGTACCGGGTAACTTGTAATTAATACCAAGCTGGTAAATGGTAGTTGAACCGAGATGAAGTCTGTTGCAGATGACCCTGATTCTCAACTTAGTACGACCGACACTCCGCCAGTAGTCCTAACTTCTGAGTTGCGAAAAGTCTATCGCACTGGTTTTTGGCTAAATCAAAAAGTCGTATGTCTCAAAAACTGTTCTTTAACAGTTTACAAAGGTGAAACCTTTGGGTTGCTGGGGCCAAATGGTGCGGGTAAAACCACCCTTTTAAAATTGTTGCTGGGAATTATTCGTCCTACCTCTGGACGGGGATTATTATTGGGTAAACCCATAGGCGATCGCAGTGTTAAGCAACATATCGGCTATCTGCCAGAAAATCCCTATTTGTATGACTATCTCACCGGCTGGGAGTTTTTGCAGCTAGCCGCTGGGTTATTCCAAATTCCCAACAGCGTACAACGCCAACGCATTCCCCAACTGCTGGAATTAGTGGGTTTATCCCAAGGGGATGCCCGTAAAAAGCTCCTGCGCCGCTATTCTAAAGGAATGCTACAGCGTGTTGGTATGGCACAGGCGCTAATTAACGAGCCAGATTTGGTTTTTCTAGATGAACCAATGTCTGGTCTTGATCCGGTGGGACGCTACCAAATGCGGGAAATTATCCTGGCGCTAAAAGCAGCAGGCAAGACGATTTTTTTCAACAGCCACATTCTTAGTGAAGTAGAACAGATTTGCGATCGCATTGCCATCCTCGCTCAAGGTGAATTAATTTGCTCTGGTTCCCTGAATGAACTCTTAGGCGGGGAAAACACATATCACGTTAAAGGTCAAGGTGGTGACTGGGAAATTCTCAAAAAATGGATACCTACTCTCAGATTTGAGCCTGATGGTTCCTGGCAAGGTACACTACAAGATGATTACTATGATTTCCTCTCCAGTCTTCGTCTCATGGAGGGTAAAATTATTGCCATAAACTTGTCCCGTCACTCTCTAGAAGAATTTTTTATTCAACAAATCCAAAGAAAAAATAACTCACTTAATTAGTCTTCTTGCTTCTTGCCAAAGAGTAAAATTTGGGTTACTTTTAGGAACAAAACTCAAAATCTCTGCCTTGTTGAGTTTATCTTTCTCAAGCTAACCTACACAAAATCAAATTCCGATCTCTTTTTAAGGTTATTTGTATTTATTGGTTAACAGAGAATTTATTGTATAAACTGCGTTTAGTTGCGTAAATCCTATATTTTTTGATAATTGCTCTATTTCAGCAGCGTTAACTTTAAGTTAACTTCACTAAAAGTTCAAATTCAATAAACAAATTTCCTCCGGAAAATCACACTTTTCTAGGAAAATAAGAGTGTCGGGGAACTTGAGTACTTAGGTATAGTCAAAATAAAAATGTTTAGGTTTAGACAGTACTTTATTGATCGTAGTTTCAGAGTCTCAGGTAAATATGCTTAACACAAGTTTGTTTAAATTCCTAACTCAGCCAGTTGTGGGTGTGGCTTTGTTAAGTGCTGTCAATGTCGCTGTGCCATATGTCAGTCTAGCTCAGGGACAACCATTAGCACCAACTAGACAAACACCAAGCACACCAACACAGTTAGATACTAATTATTCATTAGGAGGCGGGGATCTCATCCGTGTAAATGTATTTGAAGTACCCGAATATACAGGTGAATATCAAATTCCGCCAGGTGGAGCGATCAACCTGCCTTTAATTGGCAGTGTATCCGTTCTCGGGCTAACAGCTGAACAGGCATCTGATGAAATTGCTAGAAGATATTCTCGCTTCCTCAAACGTCCCTTAATCTCAGTCAATTTGTTATCGCCTCGTCCCATCAATATTTTCGTTGCCGGAGAGGTGACACGTCCAGGAGCTTATACTCTAAGCTTGAGCGGAGGCGCAGGGAACAATCCAGGCGTACAATATCCGACTATATTGGCAGCATTGACAACAGCGCAGGGTGTAACCTTGGCTGCGGATGTGACTCAAGTTCAATTACGGCGCAAAATAGGACGTTCTTCAGAGCAAACAGTCAGCGTCAATTTGAAGGAACTCATCGAAACAGGCAGATTATCACAGGATATTACCTTGCGGGATGGAGACACTATAGTTGTGCCAACAGCAACCAAGTTCAACGTGGCAGAATCCCGCAATATATTTGCAGCTAACTTTGCCGCCAGCCAAACCACACCCCGCACAGTCACAATTATTGGTGAAGTTAACCGTCCCGGTTCGTATCTTGTCACCCCAGGCAACACAGATGGGCAGGCGGGCGCAACCACTAACAGTGGCACTGCCAGTCCCACTGGTCTACCAAATGTGACGCGGGTAATTCAACTAGCTGGGGGAATTACAGCACAGGCTGATGTTCGTAATCTCAAGCTACGCCGGCCGACAAGAACTGGCTCAGAACAAGCTATAGATATTAATCTTTGGCAACTATTGCAGAGTGGTGACGCCAATCAAGACATCATCGTGCAAGACGGAGATACGATTGTTATTCCGACGGCAACTGAAATCAACCCCGCAGAAGCTACTCAATTAGCTACCACTACTTTGTCTCCTGCGCGCATTCAAGTTGGTGTGGTAGGCGAAGTTAAAAAACCAGGGTTAACAGACGTTCAGCCGAATAGCTCTTTAAATCAAGTTATACTCGCTGCTGGCGGATTTAATGATGCCAGATCTAGTAGCGATGCTGTTGATTTGATTCGCCTTAATCCTAATGGTTCTGTCACTAAACGTATAGTAAAAGTGGATTTCTCTGCTGGGATTAATGAGCAAACTAATCCTATACTCCGTAATAATGACGTTGTGCTAGTCCAGCGATCTGGTGCAGCTAAGACTGGCGATACCATAAACACTATAACTGGACCTCTAGGTATTATCCTTAATCTTCTGAACATTTTCGGACTCTAGTTTAAGATATACATGCAAATTGGGGGCGTTGGTCAACCCTCTTCGTCCCTAAAATTGCACTATCCTAGAATCAAAGCTCAATAGTTAAGAGTTAATATCGCTCTTCCATCACTCTGTCCAACTAAAAATCGAAGCTAACTTTTAAGCCTCATATAGTCAGAGGATTGAAGGCTTTATTTTATAACACAATGCTATAAATCATGATTTTTTGGTCAAAAGCCTTGTGCCGTAGGAATTTTGGCTTTATTCTCTGATGATATTGATTAAAGAGCCGTAGGGTTAAAAACTGCTTTTCCCTTGGCTCCGGCGTAGCCCGTCATACCCTAGACTCTAAAACTCTCACTGAAAATTCTTAATTTGCATTGATAGGCTTTTGCAAACTTTGTTGTAAGTACTCGAATTGATTATGATAATGAGAATATTTTAGAAGGCAGAGGCGATAAATGCTACTCTCTGCCTTCTTTATGCTAGTTTAGTGATTCTTATTATCATAAGAATTGTTTAAGTAAATTAACTGATTTATAACAGATATACTATCTTAACCACAGATACCGCGTATACACAGTAGAATGATGTCGAATTGGAAATGACGCCATTTCTACGGTTACTTGGTGTCCATTAATGCGTGGGTCTGGATACTGGTAATTCTTCTTCAGTACTATTACCAGATAGTTGCTGTTTTTTAGAAGATAAGCTAAAAATGCATTTTATCCATATTTAGGTGAAATGCCCAGATGTAAACCGGAGAGGCTGTGTATAAATTTATATATGGCTGTTACACGACCGTATCCAATACTGAGTTACTGACTAAGGCTAGAGCTACTGACCGTTGACGATTCAGTTTTTGCAACATACCCTATTTTTTCCCTATGATGATTCATGGTTTAGGTTTTCTCGGTTTGAGCGCATCTCTTGTACTTCCCTGGGCATTAACAGGTCTGGTTCAAGGAGAGAGAATAACAGAGTCTTTAGTTAAAAATGTTCGGCAGTCATCCACTGTTCAGGAAATGCCACTACCTAGCCGCAAGCTGATCAGCGCGGTTTCAACTGCAACAACATACTATGTTAGTGGTACGGGAAACGACAGAAATAGTGGACTCACTACCTCATCCGCCTTTAGGACAATTCAAAGGGCAGCAGATCTAACTGGCCCTGGCGACACAGTATTGATTATGAACGGAGTGTACAAAAATCCACGCAATGCTGGGAGTGTAGTAAGTATTGAACGTTCTGGAAATGCAAAAGCATGGATTAGGTATAAAGCATATCCTGGGCATTCCCCAAAAATTCAGCACAATACATGGAGTGGTATCGGGTTGTCAAATGGAGTTTCATATATCGAGATCGACGGGCTAGAGGTCATAGGGAACAATGCCAATATAAGCCTTGGTTATGCATTAAGTCAGAAGTGGAACTCATCAAATCGGAGTACAAACGGAAGCTGCATAAACATTGAAGGACGCACTCGTCATGTTCATCACATAAATATTCTGAACAACAAAGTGCATAACTGTGGAGGAGCAGGTATCGCAGTAATCGGGGCTGATTATGTGAAGATAGATAATAACACTGTGTTTAATAACGCCTGGTATAGTGTTTATGGTTGCAGCGGCATTTCGTTGTTGATGAATTACAATTCTGACAACAACCGGGG
This sequence comes from Nostoc sp. JL33, assembly GCF_017114985.1. Classification (GTDB taxonomy): domain Bacteria; phylum Cyanobacteriota; class Cyanobacteriia; order Cyanobacteriales; family Nostocaceae; genus Nostoc. Next base: position 169,942 of record NZ_JABXKP010000039.1, read on the forward strand.
ATACAAGATGTTCGTGACCAACAACAAGGTCTACAACAATCGCATGTACATTCCCTGGATTGAATCCGGAACAATCTCAGACGGTAATGGCATTATTGTCGATATTTCAAAACTTGGTAAAAATGGTCCATATCGAGGACGAACTTTAATTGCAAACAATATCACCTACAGGAATGGCGGTTCGGGTATTCATGCCCATCAAAGTGAGCATGTCGATATTGTCAACAACACGGCATATGCGAACGCGCAAAGTCTAAACCTTAAAAAAGGGGAAATATATGCTGGTTATTCATCTGATGTCAAGATTTTCAATAACATTATCTATGTTTCCCGTGGTCGAAATGCGAACAGCAACATGAAGAATAACAACGTCACCTATGATTACAATCTTTACAACAAGGGTGCCGCGATCGCTGTGATGGGACCTCACGATGTTATTGGAGACCCACAGTTTGTCAATCCCTCAAATGCTGACTTTAGACTCAAAGCAAGGAGTCCGGCGATCAATAGGGGTTACTATTGGAAGAATTTGAAAACTGATTATGCAGGTAAACGCCGTCCTGCTGGTAGTGGATATGATATTGGGGCATACGAATATCGGTAATATTAATATCATGTCCTGATATCTGCCCATAGTTTCGTCAGACTTCAGTCTACGCTTACACAAAATAATAAGCTTGCCTTTGCAGGCTTATTATTTTGTGGCTAATTAAAATTAAACATCATATACCAGTTATGGTGTTCAGTCCACTTATCAGACAAAACCTTACTTTATACAGAGCTTTTGTCTGGAATACGTTTTTGTTGCTTAACCTGTTTTGTCAAATCTTGATAAGTAAAGTATTCTTTAGCATGGTTGAAATAACTACTAGATTCATTTTTATCAATGATACCATTCACAACTAAACCTAAGACGTTGTGACTGGATCTCTCTAGCATTTCTTGAGCAGCCGCTGCACTGTTAGAATCAATTACCCCAGGTCGAGCTACTAACAAAATCCCATCAGTCATTTGGCTTAAAGTCAAAGCATCGGCTGCCAAAAGGAGGGGAGGAGCATCAATAATGACAAAATCATAGTTATATTGAGATGAGAAATTTTCAATTAGTGATGCCATCCGTTTTGAGTCAAGCAAAGCAAGTGGGTTGGGAGGTCTAACTCCAGCAGTTAAAACATCAAGGTTATCCATTACCTTAGATACAGCAATGTTAAATTCAGCCTGACCTACAAGAACCTCACTCAAACCAACTGCATTGGTTAGTTGCCAGAGATGATGCTGAGAAGGAATTCGCATATCTGCATCAATTAGTAAAACTTTACGTCCTAGTTGAGCGATCGCCGCGGCCAAATTAGCTGAAACTGTAGACTTCCCTTCTTTAGGAACTGCGCTAGTTACCACGATAGTTTTGAGCACTTTATCTGAACTCAGGAATTTCAGATTGGCTTGAATCATCCGATACATTTCGCTCGTTAAAGAGTGGGGAGTATCTCTAACGGCAATTGTTTGAATTGTTGATTCTGCATTTGAATAACGGGAGCGAACCTTTTTAACAGACAAAGGAACAATTCCCAGCAAAGTATATCCAAATACATCTCTAACTTCTTTAAGTGTTTTTAGAGATCTATCTCTCATCGCTAGGAAGAGCACAGTTGTAGTCGCAAAAAATAAACCGAACATCACCCCTAGCACCAAAACAATTATTTTTTTGATTACTACTTCTTGTTTGGGCACTAAAGCCTGAGAAATAATCCGGGAAGTAGCTGTATTTGTATTCTCAACTAACTGTAATTCTTGAACCTTTTTCAATAGAGTTTGATACGTCGATTCTGCGACTTCAACTTTCCGTTCTAACTCCCGCTCATTTTGTGCCAACTGGGGTATGAGTTTCACCCGCTGTTCGTAGGTAGAACGGGAATTATATAGAGAGGAGAGTCTTTTAGTTAAGCCAAAGCGCTGTATTTCTGACTGTAGAAAACTTTGGATCAGTCCTTGTCTGAGTTGTCCAATCTGCAATTGGCTCTGGGGAACTTGTGTTTGATTGCCAATAGTCTGACCAACTTGCTGTTGAAGGAGAGATTTTAAATTAGCTTTTTTTGCTTCTAGGTTAATAACTACGGGGTTGTCATCTAGGAAACGGCTGCGCTCAATCGCTAACTGCCGCTCAGTCTCTTGAAGTTGTGTAAGAACTCCCTGTACAGCAGGTGACTGACTCAGGGCACTCACAGCGATCGCTTGCTGAGAATTTAGCTCTACTTTCTGGCGCAGTTCATTGGTTTGGGCGTTTACCTCATCCAGTTGAGCCTTAACAGTATTCATCTCATTGTCTAGATTTCCAATAGTCGCAACCGCTGACTTTGTTTCCTCTGATAAATCTGCAATCTGATGCTTTTGTTTAAATATACGTAGCGCTACTTCTGCATTATCAACAGCGGCTTGAGTTTTAGGAAGCTGCTTGGCCATAAATTTACGAGTTGCTCCTGCCTCAGAGCGATTTGTCGTAATATCATTTTCTAAATAAAAATTCATAACTGTGTTGACCACTGCCGCTGCTTCTTCGGGGTCATGGCTGCTATAGCTAATTCGCAATACATCTGTCCCACCAACAATTTTTAGGCTCAGGGCTTTTTGTAGCGCTTCTACTTCCAGAGGTTTACCTTCGTTGTCTTTGAGTTGTAATTTGTCTATTGTCCGCTGCAAAAAAGTCGGAGAAGAAATAACTTCTATCTGACTGCTTATAGGATTTTGAGTTGCTACCAAGGATTTCAAATCTCCTGAGTCTCCTCCTTCAGAGGAACCAGGCGAAAGATTATTTCCTGCTACTTTAAAAGAGGGAATTTTGAATAACAGTTTCCCTTCTGCTTCATAGGTTGGCTTGATAAATTGTGTAGCTATAGCACTGAGCATAACTGTAGCTACAAATATTGCAGTAGCAGGTAGCCACCATCGTTTCAATATCAATAAGTAACGACTAAGGTCTAAATCAATAGATTCTCTAGATTCCATAGATTTTTCTGACATAAATCTTCCAAAGTACACGTCTTAAGCAAGAAACTAAAAATTGACTTAGAGCAGTGACAAATCAGTGCAATTGACAAGCAAGACTGATATTATTTTACAATATGACAATAGTATAGACTATTTGAATTCAAAATTTAGTTTCCATTTGTTTGGGTACAAATGTGACACAGTGTTCTGTGTATCTCTATTGAGCAAAAACTTTGGTAAATTTGGGATTTGAGGTTAGTTAACAGTGTCCTAACTGCAACAGCATAAATCAACCTTTAGGAGCAGGACGTTCAATTAAAAATTTTTACCATTAGCCATTAGTATTAAAATTTATTTCGAGATTATCACTTGAATTTTTTTCCTTGAATATGATATGGCTCTACCCCTTGTCAAATCACCCATGCTGGCCAAAGTTCCTCAGCCAAGTAAAAAAACTCCCCGTCTAGCCAGGTTGCGATTTTTGACGATAAACATCTACTCATTACTCAGCCTCACTTAATAGTGATAATAGTGATTCTGAAATTTAAAGTAGCTACTAGCTTTGCCAAATTTTCTCATAAGCCTCTAACAGTTTAGGAGCTTGATATTGCCACTCCAGGATTTCCTCCATTCTGCGTCGCCCCTCGGCTCCTATCTTTTCTCTACGTTCAGGAGAATCTAGAAGCTCCAGAATTTTATCGGCAAATTCCACCTCATCATTAGGCTTGGCATAAAGAGATGCTTCCTGTGCAGAACGTCTTCCCTCTCGCAAATCAAACTGGACAATTGCTTTTCCCATCGCCATATATTCGAGGATTTTATTCATCGTGCAGTTTTCGTTATAAGCAGATGTTGGAGAGGGTTCTACACACACGTCACAACTGGAAAGCCGCTCTAAAAGTTCTTCCCCTTGCTTAAACCCTGTAAATTCTACGAACTCAGTCACTTCTAACTCTTTAGATAAGTCCTTGAGTTTTTCAATAGCAGGTCCACTACCGATTAGCATAAAGTGAATATCGGAGCGATTTTTTTTCTGGACAATGTAATATACCATTCTCAGGAGATAATCAATTCCCTCTGGTTCGCCCATGATACCCATGTACCCTACCAAATAATTTTTACCTCTACGGTAATTGGGGTTTGGGGGCATTCGGCGAAAGCGCGAAAGGTCAGGCGCACTACGAACTACAAAGACCTTCTCTGGCTTCTTGTGCCCACGGTTAAGAGCTACCTCTCGATGTGACTCGTTCGTTGAAATTGCCATGTCTGCTGTGGCATAGGTCAAGCGTTCAGCCCAGCGTAATCCATGATAAAAAATATCGCGCCGTTGATACTTAGCTTCATACATCTCCGGACTGAGGTCATGATGATCAAAGATAACCCATATGCCATGAAATAATTTAAACCATCCTGCTACTAAGAAAAGTAAATCCGGCGGGTTACAAATATGTATGACATCAAAACCACGCTCCCGCCATACCCTTTGAGCTAAACGGAATTGCCAGTTAATCGCCCAACTGTACTCTCGGAGATAGCCAATGACCGAACTTTCTTCCGGTGGTAGAGGATGACGGTAGATGTGAATCTGCTCAATAACTTCGTAGTCCTTTTCAAAACCATTACCTGTCGGTGAAATTACGGTAACTTCATACCCAGCTTTTTGCAAAGTAGTTGCTTCCATCCATACCCGCCGATCAAAGGGAACTGGCAGATTTTCAACGATAATTAGTACTTTCTTTGGTGATGCCATAATAATCTCAATTTTTAATTAGTTTAAAAAAACACTCACTTAGTCAAGTATAAAATCTACCTTCCTTGGGGAACTTATAGTCATACCTGGCGAAACTGGGCTGAATAACCTACATATCTGCATCCTCATAGCTTACAGTCTTGCAGTTATTGGCTGTTTACACTCAAGTTATCATCTGAATTTAACACTGAACGATATAAATCAAGGAAAGAAACCCAGTGATTTTTGATATCAAGAGCAAAAACACTTGTTCTCGCCTTTTCTCCTAGAGAAAGCCTCAGAGTCTCATTTTCAATCAAAGACTTAATAGCATCTGATAACTGCTGGGTATTACCTGGATTAACGATTAATCCATTTTCAGATTGAGTAACTATTTCAGGTATACCTCCTACTGGTGTAACTATGACTGGTAACTCCCAAGCCATTGCTTCCAGCATTGCTAATGGAAGACCTTCATTGTAAGAGGGCAACACAAAAACATCTGCTTCAGTTAAAAGAATATCACGTTTATGTGACCCTATCCAGCCAGGCAATTTGATATAATCTTCTAAATTTAAAGTCGTAACTAAATTGCGTGCTTGTTCTATATCTCCATCTCCTGCCATAATCAGACTAGATATACTTTTATCTTCAGTAGGCAAAAGAGAAAAGGCTTCGATCAAATCAAATGCTCCTTTACGTTGACCAATTCGTCCTAAAAAAAGTAAGTTCACTTTTTTAGATCCGGAACGGTGTGGAACTTCAGGAGGAATTTTTACTGGATTATAAAAAACTACAACTTGTTCGGGTTTCAGACCAAGGTTTTCTATGTAGAAGCTTCTCCAACTTTCGGATAATACAATTAAGCGTTGACACTTGCAAAATACCCAACTTAGCAATTGCTGTATCGATTTTGCCAGATCAGCATAGAAAACATGAAATTGACTCCCGTGAGCATGTATAATTATCGGCTTGTGAAATACCCAAGCCAAAAGTGCCATAATCGCCTGTCGTAAAACACTGCCGCGCTGTGAAATTTCAAGTTGAACAATATCAACTTCTTCCCTGATTAACATCCACAAAAATGTACATATAGCTCTCAAAAATACCATGATTTTGATTGCTATAGCTCCATCTTCGTGAGTAATAATATGAAATATCTGAACTTCAGAAGGAGCATACTCCAAAAAAAGCTTCTCGTAATTGGAAATGCCACCCTGCTGGAGTAAGCTAGGACCTAACAGGATAATTTTGAGAGTTTCAGTTTGAGACATGGGCTGTACTTTTTCAATTATTTGGTATTTTTTTGTTTCATGATTTTATTTTTCTTTCATGTCCCATTCTTACTGAGAAACATGCCGCCACATAGAGTATCCAAGTAATACTATTCGATTCCAGCAAGGTAGATTCAGTAAGGCTAGCTAAAAATATATATGTCATCTGCATAAGTGGCCAAATATCTAATGCTGTATTACTACTACGCACCCAAGCCAATCCTTGCAGGTAACTGCGCCAAAATCCTAATAAGAATAACCCTAACCCTAAAAGACCCAAATCAAGCCAAAGAGCCAGATAACCATTGTGGGGGTGGTTTGGCGTCCATCCAGCATTGAGCCAAATATAAGCAGATTCGCCATCCCATCCTTGCCAGAATCCGCCATAACCATAACCGAGCCAAGGATGTTTCAAAATCATATCGATTACTAATGGCCACAAGTCTGTTCGACCGGTCAGCGTCGCATCTTTACCAAGTGAAGTTAACAGGACACCAGCGTTATTAGAGAACCAAAAATATAAACTTTGGCTGATAGTTGCGATCATTATTAGGGTTGGTACTGTCACCTGGTATGGCCAACGCCAAATTTGAAAAGCAAAAAATGCCAATATTAGAATTAATAGATTAAGTAGAGATGAAGTGGAACCGGCAAGAAGTAAGAGTAGTATTGATAAGCTAAACCCCCCCCAGAAAAGCCAACTACGTCTTTTACTTTGATAAGCAAGGAGGAAAAAAACTATACTACTAGTTACCATCCTTGCTCCCAGACCGTTTTTGTGCGTGAATACTCCACGCAACAGTGGTCTACCAGTACCGTCGTTCTGTATCCCGTATTTAGGCAAGGCTATAGCAAAAATGAAACTCAATACTATAACAATCCCAAAAGTCCAAGCAAATAAATAGAATTGCTCTTTTAAGCTGTATCGCGAAACCAAATACAGACCAAATAAACTGGAACCAATGAGGGTAAAACTATTTTTTAATGTTGTTGAAGGTTCAAAAGACCAAATAATAGAAACAACTGTCAACATTACTAAAGAATAAAGGAAGATATCTTTATTTAAGACAAGGACATAAAGAGTTTTCTTCCAACGCAAAATTAGTAGTAATAAGGTAATTCCATAGATTACGAAAAAACTAATCCGATTCAATAAACTGTCATATTCTACCACCTCATTCTGTCCTGCTCCTCCTGACAAGAGGAGAGTTAATATTGCGCCTGAATAAATTAGCAAGGCTATAACTGTGAATCCCTGCTCCGCATAAATTAGTAGTTTTCTCATAAATTAACTAATATTTATTTTGCATATTCATTTTTTTATAATAAATTTGGGCTGTTTGAGCAGCAATATTTGACCAATTTAAATCTTCCTGACAACGAGCTAGTGCCGCAGTTTGCATACGTTGTTGCAAGTCGCGATCGCTTAACAAAGAAATTATCGCATCAGCTAGAGCTCGAACATCACCGGGTGGAACTAACAACCCATCTTTTTTATGCTGAACTATCTCACTCAATCCCCCTACCTCAGAAGCTACAACCAGCGTTCCCATTCCATAAGATAAAGCTGCCACACCACTTTGAGATGCTTCGACGTATGGCAAAACTGTTACTGTGCTGCGTTGAAATAGATTACCTACTTTTTCAATGGGGATAAAGTCATTGATAATCTCGTAGCGTTTTTCATCATAACCATTAGGGAAATACTGGCTTATGTTTTCTCCCCTTCCAGCAATAATCAGCTTGACTTCAGGTACACGTTCAGCAATTAAAGGCATAGCCTCAAGCAAATATTTCAATCCTTTATAGGGCCAGATGCGTCCGAAGAACAGCAATGTATTTGGATCACGAGGCTGACTATTGTGATTACCCCGGCGCTGATACAAACTACCAAGTTCCCCATGTGGTAAAACATTGACTCGCTCTTGAGGTATACGGAATTGTTCAATTAGAATCTTTTTTAGTTGATGAGTATGGACAATCAATTGTTGGGAACGGTAGAAGGCAATACGCCTGGTATAATCGGAACCAAATACAGCAATTTTATCACCTGGGTGACGGAATATATCGTGGATGGTTGTCACCAATGGTGGCATCTGGTTGAGTAACAAAGTCCAATCGTACCAGGGATCGTTAGTTTCTTGCACATGTAAAACATCTGGCTGTATGTCTTTGATGATATGCATCATAGTGTTCATAGACAACAGGTTGCGCGGGTCGCGAATCCGTGGTTTTTTAAAGCTAATGACGCGGATATTAGGATCAAGAACATTGCTACAGAAATTCGACACTTTTTCCGGATGAATTAGCGTTAAATCAACATATTTAACCAGACTATTTGCTAGTTCGATGGTGTAGTCTTCAAAGCAAAAATGTAATAAAGCAACTTTAATCATAATTAAAATTATATTCTCACTTCCATTATTTATTGCACAAATTTGGATGTCTTACTAGTAGGATTTTATATTAAACAATTACTGTCTTAAAAGTTTGAGCCACAAAAAACGAAACCCGCCAAATGCACGAATACCTAGATAAGTTACAAATAAACCATAGGCACAAGTTGCAATAATTAGAGTGAACATAAAGTCTAAGCTAATTTTTTGCAATAAAATGAATATAGGTAGCATCAAAAGGGTTATTAGTAAGGGTCGGCGCATAATTCGCCATAAATTTAACGAAAATAGGCGAGTATAAGTGAAGTAAATATACTGACTAAAACCAAGAATAGTCATTAATAATGCCATTAAAGCCGCACCTAGTAACTGATATTGGGAAACTAATATTACACCTCCCAAGCTTCCTAACGTAGTGGTAATCAGCACTTCACGCAGGTTAATTATCTCAAAACCATTGGCTACAAGTAGATAGGACAGTGAGCGGATGAAGGGCAAAAAAATCAGTGATGCAGCAGTTAAACTAAGGGCTAGATTTGCTTGAGCAAAGCTAGAATTATAGAGGAAAATTAGTAAATCTCTGCCAAAAAATAACAGCCCAATAAATAAGGGCAATGCCATAATTAGTAGAATTTCAATAATATTTTCCGTTATCTGCCTCTGCTTGTCCTGCCCTTCCTCTCTCGCCTTTGAAAATCTGGGAAACATTGCTAAAGTTATACTGTTAGCAATAATCGAAAAGGGTTGTAGCAATTGTGCTATTCCACCAAAGAGACCGACTAAAAACTCATTTCCTAACAATGAAAGAATCAATATTTGAATTCTGCCAGTAATTACAGCCATTCCTTCAATAGCAAAAAATGTCCGCGCACTTTTGATTGTATTAAAGACAAAATTCCCATCAATCTGCCATTCTATTTTGACTAACCGAATGATGAAAATCCATTCAATTACCAAAATTAGTGTTTCTGAAAAAAATAGGATCGCTCCCAGGTATTCAATTCCGTATTTTAGTTGCATCGCCCAAATCATTACTATTATGCGTAGTATGTATACTGGCACTGTAGAAATGGCAATCAGATGCATCTTTTCTTGAGCTTGAAAAATTGCCTCAGTAATGTTGGAAAGGGCAAAAGGAATAATCGTTAAGCCCATGATGTAGCAAATAGTCGAGGTTTTGGAACTATAGGGAAGTAAAAAGACTACAATCACCAACGCCCCATAACTGAAAAAACTAAATATTAACTGTAGCCAAGTACCACTGATTAAATAAACTGGTGTTTTTTGTGGGTCACGGGCTAGTTCTCTAGTAAACAATGTCTTTAGCCCCTGTGAAGCAATGCCCACAAAGATAAAGTAGTAGCTATACGCTAGTAAATACTGGCCTAAAGCCTCAGCTCCTAGAGTACGAGCAATAGCAGCAGTTAATACAAAGGCTGTAATGCTTTGCGCTAACCGATTGACTATCATTGAGAGCGAATTACTTATGAATTTGTACTTTTCTACCATTCTGAAATTATTAATCAGCTTATTTCGTTAATCTGGAATTACCAATACCTATAAATCTGATAGCTTACTTTTTCTGATATACCGTTAGAACTTTTTTGAGCTGTTCCATACATACCAGTCATCCGAATCAAGTACGAAAATGCATTTTCGTTTAGCTTCTGTCATTGCATGTTTGAGTGTGCCACCCATACCAAGATTTATTAACAAACCTTTTGGGTTGTAAATCCGAAAGCTTTTATCGCCCTTAAATAGGTAGTTTTTCACTCACTAAACTAGAAAAATCTAAATTTAATGCGTGAAAAAGTCTACTATCAAGTGCAATATTTGTATCAATACCTAAACCGGATAAATGATTGCTGTCCTGTATGCTTTGCTTTTTATTACCCTAGTAGGCACCTTCTTTTTTCAAAACTACCATAAAAGTTTTGAGGAGAATTTCAAAGTCTAACCCAAGCGACCAATTTTCAATGTAGTTAAGATCAAGATTAATTACTTGTTCAAAATCTAAAATATCCGAGCGACCTGAGACTTGCCAAAGACCTGTAATACCAGGTAAAACTTCATGTCGGATAAAATGATGTTCAGAAAACTTATCCACATCTCTAGTAGGTAAAGGGCGAGGTCCTACTATACTCATTTCTCCAAAAATAACATTAAAGAGTTGAGGTAATTCGTCTAAGCTGTAACGTCGAAGGAATTTTCCAACACGGGTAATGCGAGGATCGTCTTTAATTTTAAAGATAATCCCATCTTTCGTTTCATTTAATGCTTCTAATTCTTTCTGTAATTTTTCCGCATCAGACCTCATAGTGCGGAATTTCCATACTTTAAACTGTTGCCCATGTAAACCTATACGGGTTTGCCTGTAAAATACTGTGCCGGGAGAGTCCAGTTTGATAGCTATAGCTATAGCTATATAAATAGGGAATGATAACATTACAAATAAAGTTGCGAAGCAAAAATCACAACTGCGCTTTATCCAAAAATCTTTACCTGTAAGTATCGGACAATCCAGACTCAGGCAAGGCATTCCTCCTATTTTATTAAATTCTACGTTTTTATAAATTGGTTTTAATTCCATCGGCAAAATATGTACTTGGATGCCAGATGCTTGAAATAACCAGCATAAAAACATTCTATTTTTTAGAGCATCCCAAGATATAAAAACTTCTGTCACTCCTAATTCATTAAGTTGCTTCAATGTTTGTTGACGTTGATATCTGTCTAATGATTTAGCATTCGCCGTTCCAGATACGATGTAGTGTTTTTCTTTTTTTATAAAGCTAGAAATCTGCTCATGATCTTGGGGATCACAAATAATGAATACTGAAGATCGAACTATTTTTTTCTGTTTACGCAGATATTCAAGAGTAAGATTTACAGCATATCTACCAGTACAAATAAATAATATACTCAACAACCAAGATAATAAGATTAATCTTGGACGTGTAATATCAACAACTGGTTTATACAAACAAGAAACAAGGAGTATTAATCCATGAGCGAAAGTTAGCGATTTGATAATATTGAAATAGTCATAGCGTTTTTGACCTTCTCGATAAATACCTTCGACAGCTAGCGATCCTATTTGAATCCCAATAGTTATTAAAATCGGGAAATAATAACTCGGTATATACCAAGTAAAATCCCCATAAGAAGATTGATATCCAGCTACAACCCAAGCTAAGAATAAAAGAGTATAGTCTACTAAAAACAATGTTGTTAATCTCAACCACCATGAACCCTTGCGTACCCTGACAAATGCAGATGCACGTAAATCCAAAGGCACTTCACTGAATTTATTTGTTGTAATGCTTTGATTACTCATAGTTAGTAACACTTGGTGTAGTTAAAATTTGGTGCAAACTTATATAAGATAAGTGGGGTATCTCACATTTTTATTTCAAAGAAACCTGTCCTTTGTAGTCTACTCTTAAGCATTTTCTTCGGAGTAACTTTAAGTTCTTGTTCAAAAGCATCTTCCAGGTCCGGTTTGAGTGTGGTTACTACCCAGATACTTAGCTTTTCTTCGTGGGTAGAATTCAGTTTAGTCTGGAAATTTTGAGCTTTGATGCCAAAGAAGCATTTGTTGGTGAGTTAACTTCTAGTTGAATAGAATTCCTGACATTAATCATTAATAATTAAGCAGGTCAGGTAAAAATATTAGGATTTTTAAGGTGCGTAATACATGAACTAAATTACTACAGTTCTATTGCAGAGTTCGCTTCTATGGGACAATTATATTTGTTCCGAAATTATTCTAACATCTTTACTTAGAATAGTTCAGTTTTGCTTAGAAGCTTCTCTGTTTCTTTACGCATAATTACTGATTAACAAAACTTACACACACAACATATAACGAAATGCATCAAAAAGTTGATTATTGTTACAAAACTTTACCTTACGAATTTTCCGTTAGACCTCTATCAATAAGCTGAGACTATTGATAATCAGCTTGATCAACTCAAAACCTTGCCTACCAAGGCTTGTATCTTAACAGGCAAGGATTTTAGGACTTTTGTGTACACCGTAGCTAGTAGGGGAAGGGGCTGGGGGTTTAAGTTTTTGATTAATCAACTGATGCTCTAGATTACATTCTGGAGGGTAAGTACCCGATATTAATTCTGATGTTGTTAAGTTTTTAAAGCGCCAAAAGGGCAATTACCTTACCGACGGGGCTGTATCAACTAGAAGACAGAAGTTACAGAAATGAAGCCCACCCACCTAGGTTTCCGAAGTTCGCGTAATTTTTCAATAATAAAATAATATTATGACTTTACATTAATTTTATATATAAGGAAACAAAATGAAGATTCGGTAAGAATTATTTTTTCGTTTAGTGGATTTTATTAAAAAAGGATAATGTACTTTTATGATGGCTTGATTACAATCAAACACAAATTTATTTTTGAACTAAGCATGAGGTGTTAAATATAATGCTTGTTTTTTGTTGGCTAAAATCAATAGTTAATCCTTTGGGTTTAATTACGGTTTAGAGTTTTAATCGAGAAAGTATCGGGTAAAAGTATGGAAATCAGGAAGTTAAAGATAAATCAATTAGGCAGCTTTTTGAACACACAAAAGTGGCGTTTGCTGACCAATTTGCGCCTAAATAGTTTAAAATTTAACCTGATTTTGCGGCCCAAAAATGATTCGTAAATAGTGAAAACCCAGATAGAGTAAACAATTTATCTCTTTCAGAAAAAATAAATATAGGAATTTTGTAAATTGCGATGTACTTAGTAAATACAATCAGCTTGGTTATCTCCATTTCAAGCCTCTTGAATAGCTGACTATAATTATCATCAACCTCTGCTCAATTCTGAAATGAAGGTCTTGGTAATAGTCAAAAATTAGACACTAAGTTTTGAGTTTGGTAAATTTTATTATATTGGCATATGAGAGTTAGTGGGATTTCTCTCATCTTCTATAGATTGGGGACTGTATTTGCTCACATCCCTTTTGTCTAAACTTTAGTTGAAGTGCTTTGATATTTAATTGTTATCAAAGTGCGATTGTACTAAACACGATCGCTACCTTGCTGTGGATGACTGCGGACGGTTGATACCACCGAATTTATATAGAAGAAAATGCAAATAAATAATAGCCAGACTTCAGAATATAAGCCAAATATTCCGTTAGATACCTTAACTCAGATCATTGGCGCTCAAGTTTTACAGCAATGGAATGACACCCAAGCACTTGATCATCAGGATTTGTGCATCCATCAGATGTTTGAGATGCAAGTTGAGCGATCGCCCCAAGCGATTGCTGTAGTATTTGAAAATACACAACTTACTTATCGGCAGTTAAACCAACGGGCTAATCAACTAGCGCACCACTTACGTACTTTAGGCGTTGGGCCGGAAGTACTTGTAGGCATTTGCCTAGATCGCTCCTTGGAGATGATCATCGGACTGCTGGCAATTCTCAAAGCTGGAGGTGCTTATGTGCCCTTAGATCCAGCATATCCTTCAGAGCGTTTAGCCTTCATCTTGTCAGACACCCAGACACCAGTGTTGTTAACTCAAGAAAAATTGGTGAAGAACTTACCCCCGCATCAGGCGCAAGTAATTTGTCTGGACTCAAACTGGCAAGGGAATATCCGAAACAGTCAAGAAAATCCTGTAAATGAGACGACGACTGATAATCTCATCTACGTAATCTACACATCTGGCTCTACAGGACAGCCCAAGGGTGTAATGATCCCTCACCGGGGGATCTGCAATGAACTCCACTGGAAGCAAACAACCTTTGGATTAACTGCGGTAGACAAAGTTTTACTGACTATTTCTTTTAGCTTCGACCCCTCAGTGTGGCAGATATTCTGGCCATTGTGCTTCGGGGGGCAATTGTTCATGGCTCGCCCTGGTGGACATCAAGATACTGCCTACCTTGTGAAGGTGATTACTGAGCAGCAAATCACTGTATTAGGCTTAGTGCCTTCCATGCTCCGTGTCTTACTGGAAGAGAAGGGAATTGAAAATTGTCAGCTCAGGCACATTACCTGCGGTGGTGAAGCTTTACCTGGCGAACTCATAGAACGCTTTTATGCCCAACTTAATTTGGACAATGTTCTGCATAATTGCTATGGGCCAACAGAAGCTTCCATTGATACCACTTTCTGGAGTTGCCAGCGCGGCACTAATTACGCCTTTGCTCCCATTGGTCGCCCCATTACTAATGCAGAGATTCACATCCTCGATGAAAATTTGCAGGCTGTGCCTGTTGGTGAATCAGGTGAACTGCACATTGGCGGTATTGGTCTAGCGCGAGGTTATCTGAACCGTCCAGAATTGACCATAGAGAAATTCATTTTCAACCCTTTTAGCTCTGAACTTGGGGCACGTCTTTACAAAACTGGGGACTTAGCACGTTATTTAAATGATGGTAATATCGAGTTCCTTGGTCGCATTGACCACCAAGTAAAAGTACGTGGCTTCCGAATTGAATTAGGAGAAATTGAAGCCATTTTAGGTCAACATCCGGCACTGACACAGGCTCTAGTCATAGCTAGAGAGGATATTGTTGGTGACAAGCAACTCGTGGCATATGTTGTTGCCAGTCCAGAGCAAATTCCTAGCCAGGTTGAATTGCGTCGCTTTTTAGAAACTCGGCTACCTGAATACATGGTGCCTAGTTTCTTTGTATTTTTAGACACCCTACCATTAAATCCCAACGGTAAAATAGACCGCCGCGCCTTGCCTGCACCGGATACATTTACTCTTGGGCTGTCAACTAAGTTTGTTGCACCTCAGAATTCGACAGAAGAAGTCTTAGCTAGCATCTGGGCGAAAGTTTTGCGTCTGGAACAAGTAGGCATCCACGACAATTTTTTTGAATTGGGAGGTCATTCACTGCTGGCGACTCAAGTCATGTCTAGGATTCGCCAAGTGTTTCGGATAGAAATACCCCTGCAACTGTTATTTGAGAATCCCACGATCGCTACTTTAGCTGAAGCGTTCGCCCAAAAACAGACTCAAGAAGATGATCCCCAAAATCAGACTATTCCCCAACTAGCCAACCGGGAGTCAGCCCCTTTATCCTTTGCCCAGCAGCGAGTATGGTTTTTGGAGCAGTTGCAACCCAACAGCCGAGCATATATCGTCTCGAATGCACAGCGCTTAACGGGTAAGTTAAATGCGGGTATATTGCAACAGTCACTAGATGCGATCGTCGTCGATCACGAGGCACTGCGAACAAACTTTATTAGATCACTTGATGGTAATCCCATACAAGTAATTGGCACGCCTCGGTCAGTGGAACTGAAAATTATTCAGGTAACACCAAAGCAAACGGAATATCTCCTAAATCAAGAGGCGCAACGCCCCTTCAACTTAGAATCTGACTTGATGCTGCGAGCTACTTTGCTCCAGGTAGACCAAGAGGAGCATATACTCCTGTTGGTCATGCACCACATCGCCTCAGATGGCTGGTCAATAGGCATTCTCTGGCAGCAGTTAGCAGCCGTTTATCAAGCCTTTTTGAGCGGGAAGCCGAACCCCCTGGCAAAATTGCCCATTCAGTATGCCGATTTTGCTGTCTGGCAACACCAATGGCTATCGGGTGAGGTACTTTCGCGCCAAATCAACTACTGGAAAACCCAGTTAGCAGGTGCTAATACTGTATTAGAATTACCAACCGACCGACCACGCCCACCAATCCAAACTTACCAGGGAACAGTGCAATCCCTGATGCTACCCCAAACCCTGAGTGCATCGCTAAAAGAACTCTCGCATCAGCAAGGTGTCACCCTATTCATGACATTGCTGGCGGCTTTTGGGACAATATTGCACCGCTACACTGGGCAAGAAGACATTCTCATCGGTTCTCCGATCGCTGGTCGCAACCAAGTTGAAACCGAAGGGTTGATTGGGTTCTTTGTCAATACCCTAGCCATACGCACTAATTTTTCAGGCAACCCAAGTTTCCGGCAGTTACTTACTCAAATTCGAGAAGTAACATTAAAAGCTTATGCCCACCAAGACCTGCCCTTCGAGAAGCTAGTAGAAGAATTACAGCCAGAACGAAATCTCAGCCACTCACCGCTATTTCAGGTAATGTTTGCCTTCCACAATACCCCAAGCGAACTCTGGGAACTTCCGGGATTGACCATTACTCCTTTAGAAGTGCATAGCGGTGCTGCAAAGTTCGATCTTACCCTCGACCTGGAAGAAACTTCAGCCGGGATCAAAGGTGGAATTGAATACAACACAGACTTATTCGATGCGGCAACGATCGCTCGAATGGTAGGGCATTTCCAAACTTTACTTGAAGGGATCGTCGCCAATCCAGAACAGCAGATTTCAGATTTACCTCTGTTAACAGCAGCCGAACAGCATCAGCTACTAGTAGAGTGGAATAATACCCAAACTGACTACGATTTATCTCAATGTCTGCACCAGTTATTTGAAGCGCAGGTAGAGAAAACACCAGATGCGATCGCTGTAAAATTTGCCGACAAGCACCTTACATATCATCAGCTTAATTGTCGCGCCAATCAGCTAGCACACCACTTGCAAACTTGTGGAGTCCAGCCAGATGTACTCGTAGCCATTTGTGTTGAGCGTTCCTTAGAAATGGTTGTGGGATTGTTAGGGATTCTGAAAGCTGGCGGCGCTTATGTCCCTCTTGATCCGGAATATCCTCAAGAGCGTCTAGCATATATGCTAGAAGATTGTCAAGCCCCAGTGCTGTTAACCCAAAAGAGTTTAGTTGATCATCTGCCTACAAATACCGAAAAAATTTGTTTAGATACCGACTGGGAAACAATCTCACAACAAAGCCAAAGCAATCCCAATTCAAATGTCAAGCCTCTGGATCTAGCTTATGTAATTTACACCTCTGGTTCCACCGGCAAACCAAAAGGCGCGATGAACAGCCATCGAGGAATTTGCAATCGCTTACTGTGGATGCAAGACGCTTACAAACTAACTGAAACTGATCGCGTTCTGCAAAAAACGCCTTTTAGTTTCGACGTTTCCGTTTGGGAGTTTTTCTGGCCGCTATTGACAGGGGCGCGTTTAGTGATGGCTCAACCAGGCGGACAACGAGATGCGACTTACTTAATCAACACCATCGTCCAAGAGGAAATTACAACACTGCATTTTGTCCCCTCCATGTTGCAGATATTTCTAGAAACCAAAGGACTAGAACGTTGTCAATCTTTAAAACGGGTGTTTTGTAGTGGAGAAGCCTTACCAGTTGACCTCCAGGAGCGGTTTTTTCAGCCAATGGGATGTGAACTACACAACCTTTATGGCCCTACCGAAGCGGCAATTGATGTCACATTTTGGCAGTGTCAAAAAGAGAGCAACTTAAAAAGTGTACCGATTGGGAGAGCGATCGCTAACACTCAACTTTATATCCTCGACTCCCATTTACAAGCAGTTCCCTTGGGTGCGATCGGCGAACTTTATATTGGTGGTATCGGAGTTGCTAGAGGCTATCTTAACCGTCCAGACTTAACAGCCGAGCGATTTATTTCCCATCCCTTTAAGGAAGGCGAAAAACTTTACAAAACTGGAGACTTAGCCCGCTATCTTGACGATGGCAACATTGAATACATCGGTAGAATTGATCATCAGGTAAAAATTCGTGGTTTCCGCATCGAACTTGGAGAAATTGAAACTTTCCTAGCAGAACACCCTGCTATACAGCAAACTGTTGTCACAGCTATTGATAATCCAGAAAACCAGCGACTAGTCGCCTACATCGTACCTCAGCCAGAACAGACACCAAGCACAGACGAACTGCGCCACTTCCTCAAACAGAAACTGCCAGAATATATGGTGCCTAGTGCTTTCGTTTTACTAGATACCGTACCCCTAACCCCCAACGGCAAAATCGACCGCCGCGCTTTACCAGCACCAGACTCAACAAGGCTTGATTCAGAAAACACCTATGTGGCTCCCCGTGATCAATTAGAATTCCAGCTGACCAAAATTTGGTCAGAAATTTTAGGTGTCCAGCCTATCGGCATCAGGGACAACTTCTTTGAGCTAGGAGGACACTCCATATTAGCGGTAAAACTGTTTTGGCAAATTGAGAAGACATTTAATAAAAATCTGCCTCTGGCGATTTTGTTCCAGTCAGGGACTGTAGAGGCTCTAGCCAAAATAATCTCCCAAGAAAAAGATTTAGCAAGAAACTTGGCTTTAGGAAATACCTTAGACAAATCAAAATCTAGCTGGTCATCCCTGGTAGAAATTCAACCCAATGGTTCCAAGCCACCTTTTTTCTGTATTCACGGACTGGGTGGAGAAGTCTTGTGTTTCCGGGAATTGGCACTGCATCTGGGGTCAGACCAACCATTCTACGGACTACAGCCACAAGCGCTAGATGGAAAACACCCTTTCCATACGCGGATTGAAGATATGGCAACTCACTACATTCAAGAAATTCAGACGCTTCAGCCCAATGGGCCTTATTTTCTGGGAGGTTATTCTTTTGGGGGTATAGTTGCTTTCGAGATGGCTCGGCAACTCCAAGAGCAAGGCGAAGAAGTTGGTATTCTAGCTATAGTTGATAGTTGTCGTCCAGGTTATAGCTGGCGGGCATCATTTCTGAAGCGAATTTTTTTGCATTTAAATAATATTATTCAAGAAGGGCCTATCTACCTTTGGCAAAAGTCTGGAGAATGGAGCTATTGGCGTAAGCAGCATCTCCAAAATAGATATAAACGTTACTTGGAAGGGGTACTTCATTTACCTGAAACTGACAAGCACTTAAAGATTATAGATACTAACACTCAAGCCATCAGTGAATATATCTTTTCACCTTACCTTGGTCGAGCTATCCTCTTGCGGACAGAGGATAAAAATCGCAGCGAAGCTATAGGCACTCGATACGATCCTCAATTCGGCTGGGGCGACCTAGTGGCTGGAGGATTAGATATCCATTACCTTCCTGGTTCTCACCTTGAGCTACTTAAGGAACCCCATGTACAGGTGTTAGCTGAAATATTGAGAAATTGCTTAACGCAGGCACAGTCTCCAAAGAATTAACGCTACGAGCGTCACCCGAAGGGTATCAACTCAGCACAGCTAGCTGGGTAGTTTTGCCATTTCTGAGTCTAAAAAACAATTGAGAGAATAATCGAAAAATGCTTGCTAGTGGTAATTAGGATGAGATAATTACTCTGTGGAACTGGAATACTGATGTAGCGGTTCTCGCTTGAGTGAAGTACAAGAACCCCACCCCCAACCCCTCCCCGCTAGCGAGGAGGGGCTATGATCTACATCATCTGATAGTCGAATAATCAAAAGACCTGACCGATTTAATAATGCGATGAATCTTGCTAGTGTCACAGATTGAACAGAGGTAATTATTGTGGCACTGAAAGCTCGAATGACTGTCGTTTTGAGATTTTAAGTTGGTAAGCAATCCCTAATCCACGATCTACTGATGCTATATAGACGATTTGGACGCACAGAATTACAGATGCCAGTGTTTTCCTGCGGTGGCATGAGATATCAGTTCAAATGGGAGGATGTTCCCAATAATGAAATTCCTGCTGATAACCAGGCGAATCTAGAAGCCACTATTAGAAGGGCAGTGGAAGTTGGGATTAATCATATTGAAACTGCCCGTGGTTATGGTACTTCCGAAATGCAATTGGGGAGAATATTGCCCAAGTTTCCCCGCGAAAAGTTGATCGTTCAAACTAAAATCAACCCACAGGCAGATGCTAAAGAATTTCGTGAGACATTTGAAAAATCACTAAGAAATCTCCAGTTAGATTACGTTGATTTGCTGGGGTTGCACGGGATTAATCATCCTGAGTCATTAGACTACAGCATCCGTCCTGGTGGCTGTTTAGAAGTAGCCCAGCAGTTGCAAGCTGAGGGAAAAGTTAGATTTATTGGCTTTTCTACACACGGATCAACAGATACGATTGTGCAGACAATTAATACCAATCAATTTGATTATGTGAACCTGCACTGGTACTACATTAATCAATGGAATTGGGCGGCAATTGAAGCAGCTAAACGCCATGATATGGGGGTGTTTATCATTAGCCCATCTAATAAAGGAGGTTTGTTGTATGAACCTCCACAAAAATTAGTCAATCTTTGCGCCCCTTTGAGTCCAATGGTGTTTAATGATTTGTTTTGTTTGAGTCATCAAGAGGTGCATACCCTGAGCTTGGGAGCAGCAAAACCAGAAGATTTTGATGAACATCTGAAGACTTTAGAATTAGTAGATCATGCATCGTCAATTTTGCCACCAATTTTAGCAAGGTTGGAATCAGAAGCGATCGCTACTTTGGGAGAAGATTGGGTAAAATCCTGGCAGACAAATCTACCAACCTTTGAGGAAACCCCTGGTGAGGTAAATATTCGGGTGATTTTGTGGCTGCGAAATCTAGCGATCGCCTACAATCTGGTAGACTATGGCAAAATGCGCTACAACCTGCTTGGCAATGGCAGCCACTGGTTCCCCGGCAATAAAGCTGATCGACTAGATGAATTAAACTTGCGCCAATGTCTCGCCGGCAATCCCCACGCTGATAAAATCCCCCAACTTCTGGAACAAGCCCATCAGATGTTGGCGGGTGCAGAGGTGAAACGATTGTCTCAAAGTTGACAATTTGCATAAATAGGGCATTTGGCACAGTGGATGGAAAAGAATAAACATTACCCCACCCTAACCCTCCCCGATATATTGGAGAGGGAACTGGATTTCCTGTTTCCTCCCAATACATCGGGGGGATTAAGGGGGGTAATTGGACTTGTGTGTACACCGTAGGGGGGAGAGGAATGGAAGCGGGGTTTCAAGAATAAGTCGCAGATCGGATTAATTCTCAATGCCCAATGCCCAATGCCCAATCCCCCATCCCCAATGCCCAATGCCCAATACTAAGCTGTTCCACATTTAACTTGCTCCCATTAGGGCGGGCTTTCCGGCCCACCCCACAAGAGTTAGGTTTAATTAGGTTATGCAATTTAGATGTTTTTCAGCTTACTCAGATTTTTTCGTCTCTGCTGATTTACTTGCCTTCGGTACGACTAGCACCTTATCAACGCGATTACCATCCATATCCATCACTTCAATTCGCATACTTTGCCATTCAAAATAATCTGCTGCGGCGGGAATCCGACCTAAATGGGTGATCACAAAACCGCCTAAAGTTTGATAACTACCGCGTTCATCAGATTCCCACTCTTCCATACCGAAAAGTTCCAAAAACTCCTCTACAGGCAACATCCCATCCAAAAGCCAGGAACCATCTTCGCGTTGTACAGCTTGTGGTTGATCTTGCCCATCTGTGGAAGGAACATCACCCACGATTTCGCTCATGATGTCGTTGAGAGTGACTAATCCTTGAATCACACCGTATTCATCGACTACCAACGCCATATGAGTGATGGTTTGTTTGAACAATTCCAAAACTTTCAAACCACGGGTGCTTTCTGGCACAAATACGGGCTGTCGCAATCCCACTGTCAAGTCTAGCGGTTCCCCTCGGAAACTCCTGGCTAATAAGTCGGTGACAGGGATAACACCCAGCACATTGTCAAGTCCTCCCTGACAAATTGGATACCGAGAATAGGCACTATCAACCATTTTTTGACGATTTTCTTCGGCAGAGTCGTCTAAGTCTAGCCAGACAATATCCGGGCGGGGTGTCATTAAGTAGCTGACAGGGCGATCGCCTAAACGAAAGACTCGCTCTACCATATCCTGTTCGGCTTCCTCAAAGGTTCCCGCCTCGGTGCCTTGCTCAATTAAGATTTTAATTTCTTCTTCGGTGACTTGCGGCTCGGTAGAAGCTGTAATTCCCAGTAATCGCAGGATTAAATCTGTAGAAGCGCTTAAGAGAAAGACTACTGGAGAAGCGATCGCCGCCAAGGCTTGCATCGGAATAGCTACAATTGATGCAATCTTTTCTGGGTTGTTTAATGCCAGACGCTTTGGTACTAATTCGCCAACTATCAGTGAAAAATAGGTAATCAGCAAAACCACTATTCCGAAAGATAGCGGTTCACTATAAGGTGCTAACAAGGGGACACGTTTTACATAGATTGCCAGTCGGTTGGCAATTGTCGCTCCTCCAAAAGCACCTGTAAGGATACCGATCAGGGAAATACCCACTTGAACGGTTGACAGGAAATGATTTGGAGACTCAGCTAGTTTCAATGCTGCCTTTGCCTTGGGATCTCCTTGATTGGCAAGCTGTTGTAGCCTAACTTTCCGTGCTGAGACAATCGCCATCTCAGACATAGAAAACACGCCGTTGGCAATAATTAGCACCAAAATGATTAAAATTTCAAAAGTGATGGAGGACATGTTTAAAATTGCGGCTTATCAGAGCGAACGTAGCTCAATCCCTAGTATCTAGTATTAAAGATGCTTCTATAAATACTTTGACTGTACACAAAGTAATAGTTATAGTTCTTAAGTTTATTAGTGGCTATACATTATTCTTCCACCGAAGGAATTAAGAAGGCTGTTAACACTTTTAAAATGGTTGACATAAACTGCCTCAAGATTTTCTGACCACAAAGACTCCCATCGCTAGTAGTACTTATGTCATTTTCTTCTATTGTGCGTGCCTTAGCGCGATCGCCGCTGACTACTGAATTTATTTCTAAGCTAAACCGACAACAAGAATTGCGGTTAAATGGCATTCCCAGGCTGCCCAAGACTCTAGTGGCTTCGGCATTAGCGCAGTCTAGTGGCAAGAATTTGTTCGTGGTTTGCGCCACTCTGGAAGAAGCTGGACGCGTTTACGCACAACTGGAGGCAATGGGATGGCAAACAGTACATTTTTACCCCACCTCCGAGGCTTCTCCTTACGAACCTTTTGACCCGGAAACTGAGATGAGTTGGGGGCAAATGCAGGTATTGGCAGATTTGAGTATGGGGCATGGGGCATCATTGGGCATAGGGCATAGGCAAGAAAACCAGATCCCAAATTCCAATTCTCAATTACCTAAGATGGCGATTGTGGCTACTCAAGGGGCGCTGCAACCCCACTTACCACCACCAGCAGCTTTTGGGCAATTCTGTCTTACCCTGAAGCGGGGGATGGAATTAGACTTGAATGCCTTCAGTGAGAAAATAACTATTTTGGGGTACGAAAGAGTGCCTTTGGTGGAAACAGAAGGACAGTGGAGCCGGCGGGGCGATATTGTTGATGTGTTCCCAGTTTCATCTGAGTTTCCAGTCCGGTTGGAATGGTTTGGCGATGAAATCGAGCAAATGCGGGAATTTGACCCCGCAACCCAACGTTCAGCCCTTGACAAAGTTGATCAGTTAGTTCTTACCCCGACTAGCTTTACTCCCGTAGTGATGGCAGCATTGAAGAATAGTTCTGAGTTAGGAGTTAGGAGTTATGAGTTAAATTCTGACTTAGAACTTAGCACTGATAACTCATCACTGATTGAGGGTAGTCGTCGCTTTTTGGGGTTAGCGTTCGAGCAACCAGCATCTCTGTTAAACTACTTAGCAGAAAATACCCTGATTGCCATTGATGAGCCAGAACAGTGTCATGCTCATAGCGATCGCTGGGTAGAAAATGCTGAGGAACAGTGGGGAATGGCGAATAGGGAATGGGGAGTAGGGAATGGTGAAGAATCTACCCCGACTCCCCACTCCCTACTCCCTACTCCCTTATCATTGCCGAAAATCCACCGTTCGTTTGATGAGTGTCTGGTTGATGTTGCTAAATTTAAAACATTATATTTATCGGAACTGTCAGAAGAAAATAGTGGGATCAATCTGGCCAGCCGACCTGTTCCAGTCACGCCGCACCAGTTTGCTAAACTAGCTGAAACCATCCGCCAACAACGCGATCGCAATTTCTCTATCTGGCTACTTTCTGCTCAACCTTCGCGTTCTGTCTCGCTTTTGCAAGAACATGATTGTCCGGCTCAGTTTATCCCCAATCCCCGCGACTACCAAGCGATCGATAAGCTCCAAATCAACCATACTCCCATAGCCTTAAAATATTCTGGTCTGGCGGAACTAGAAGGTTTTATCCTGCCTACGTACCGATTAGTAATCGTTACAGATCGGGAATTTTTTGGGCAGCATTCTTTGGCGACTCCCGGCTATATCCGCAAGCGCCACAAAGCTACTTCTAAACAAGTTGATCCCAATAAGCTGCGTCCAGGCGATTATGTAGTTCACAGAAATCATGGTGTTGGTAAATTTGTCAAGCTGGAAAGTTTGACGATTAATAACGAAACCCGTGATTATTTGGTGGTGCAGTATGCTGATGGGTTACTCAGAGTCGCAGCCGATCAAGTAGGTGCTTTATCCCGGTTCCGCGCCGCAGGAGATAAAGCACCGGAACTCAACCGGATGACCGGGAAAGCTTGGGAAAATACGAAGAATAAAGTCCGCAAAGCGATCAAAAAATTGGCGGTCGACTTGTTGAAACTGTATGCAGCGCGATCGCAACAACAAGGTTTTAGCTTCCCAGGTGATATGCCTTGGCAGGAGGAATTGGAAGATTCTTTCCCCTACCAACCCACAACGGATCAGCTCAAAGCTGTTCAAGATGTGAAACGAGACATGGAAAGCGATCGCCCAATGGATCGCTTAGTTTGTGGCGATGTCGGTTTCGGAAAAACGGAAGTGGCGATTCGTGCTATTTTCAAAGCAGTTATCGCCGGTAAACAAGTGGCACTCCTTGCGCCAACAACAATTTTAACACAGCAGCATTACCATACACTCAAAGAACGTTTTGCACCCTACCCCGTAAATGTCGGTTTACTCAACCGTTTTCGTTCGGCTGAAGAACGCCGCGATATTCAAAAGCGATTGGCAACAGGTGAATTAGATGTAGTCGTAGGTACACACCAACTTTTAGGTAAAGGTGTGGCATTCCGCGATTTAGGGCTGTTGGTAGTAGATGAAGAACAGCGATTTGGGGTAAACCAGAAAGAGAAAATTAAAAGCTTGAAAACTCAAGTGGATGTGCTTACCCTTTCAGCCACTCCCATTCCCCGCACTTTGTATATGTCCTTGTCGGGAATTCGGGAAATGAGTTTAATTACCACGCCACCCCCAACCAGACGCGCGATTAAAACCCATCTATCACCGATTAATTCCGAAAGTATCCGCACTGCAATTCGTCAAGAATTAGACAGAGGGGGTCAGGTTTTTTATGTAGTTCCACGGGTGGACGGAATTGAAGAGACAACAGCCAATTTACGAGAAGTTTTACCGGGAGCTAGATTTGCGATCGCTCACGGTCAAATGGATGAAAGCGAGTTAGAATCAACCATGCTCACCTTCAGTAATGGCGATGCAGACATCCTCGTTTGTACGACAATTATTGAATCTGGCTTAGATATTCCACGAGTAAATACGATTTTGATTGAAGATGCTCATCGCTTTGGATTGGCACAACTGTATCAATTACGCGGTCGTGTGGGACGTGCAGGTATCCAAGCTCATGCTTGGTTATTTTATCCAAAGCAGCGAATGTTATCTGATGCGGCACGGCAACGTTTACGAGCGATTCAGGAATTTACTCAGCTAGGTTCTGGGTATCAGCTAGCGATGCGCGATATGGAAATCAGAGGCGTGGGTAACTTGTTAGGTGCAGAACAATCCGGTCAAATGGATGCCATCGGTTTTGATTTATACATGGAAATGCTGGAAGAAGCAATTCGGGAAATCCGAGGACAAGAAATTCCGAAAGTGGAGGATACCCAGATTGACCTCAATCTCACGGCGTTTATCCCAGCAGATTACATTACTGATTTGGATCAAAAGATGAGTGCTTATCGAGCGGTGGCCACAGCTAAATCTAAATCAGAATTAAAGCTAATTGCAGCCGAGTGGAGCGATCGCTATGGTAGTTTACCAGTGCCTGCAAATCAACTTTTGCGAGTTATGGAACTCAAACAGCTAGCGAAAAAAATCGGATTTAGTCGGATTAAACCAGAACAAAAGCAGCACGTCGTTTTAGAAACGCCGATGGAGGAACCTGCTTGGAATTTATTGGCGGCGAATTTACCAGAAAATCTCAAGACGCGCTTTGTCTATTCTCCAGGGAAAGTGACGGTGCGCGGGTTAGGAGTTTTTAAAGCAGATCAACAATTGCAGAGTTTGATTGATGCTTTCGGGAGAATGCAGGGTGCGATTCCAGAGGCAGCTATTGTTTGAGTGGTAGTCTAACTTTATAGGTAGAGTCAAAACAAATCTATGTCAGTTGTAACAGCTAAATCTTACATAGAATATCGTCAAGATGCTTATTGGGTTGCAGGAACTCGGATTTCCCTGGACTCGATTGTTTATGCTTTCCAAAAAGGATTATCCCCTGAAAGCATTGTTAATTCTTTTCCGTTACTGACACTTGAACAAGTTTATGGAGCGATCGCGTTTTATCTAGCCAATCGTGCTGATATTGATGCTTATCTAAAAGCCGAGTCAGCAGCATTTGATACTATGCCTCAACCACTACAAACCGCCGATCCTGCTTTGTATAACAAGCTCATGGCAGCCAAGGCAGCAAGACAACAGGTAGAATCGTGAATGTTAGCTACCAAGCCGATGCTGATTTGAATCAAGCGATCGTTACGGGAGTTCTGCGACAAGAACCCACCATTGACTTCCAAACTGCCTTGGCTGCTGGATTAGAAGGTGTAAAAGATTCTGAAGTATTGGCGATCGCAGCACAGCAAAGACGTATCCTCGTCAGCCATGACCGTAAAACAATGCCATCAGAGTTTGCCGAGTTCATTACCAGCAATCATAGTGCAGGAGTGATCATTATTTCCCAAAAGCTACCAGTTGAAGTTGCGATCGAGGAACTGCTGATAATTTGGGCGATATCCAGTGCAGAGGAATGGGTTGATCGGATTGCAAAGCTGCCTCTTTGAAATGCGCTGGAATGGTTGATCAATGTATCGGCATAGACCAAACAAAATGCAAAGTGCGATACTGTTATCTATGTAATTTCGTGGTAAGTTAGTTTTTCTGTGAGAGATTAGGCATCTAAGTTTCTATAGCGCGAACAACCAACGCATTTTGCTACTCTACTGGCAATTTCTTAAGCTCGGTAGTAACGTTTGGGATATTTGAGATAACGGTGCGTTGTGCCCTTGAGATATGATCGATGCCATCACACTTAACTCTGTCCTCCTAGCATCCACCGTCTTTTGGCACCTTCATTAACCAAGTCTATTTTTATAATGAATTGATTGTCCGCTAATTTCTTCTGTATTAATTTCAAATCGTGATCACCTAAATGATCTGCTAGGTATGCTTCCAATAAAATATCTACTAGTCGAATAATACTACCAGTAGGCATTAAAATATATCTTTGAATATATTTAATTGCTCTTTCGTCATCAGTCATTGCCTTACCACCAATACGTTTAGCAACAACAAAGCAAGATAGTTCTGCATCGCTTGCACGCTTATTTTCGGGAACAGTTGACATCTCAACAAGATCCTCAATTTCTAGAGAAAAACGCGAGATTTCGCCACTATTAAGTAACTTATTGTAATAGGCAAGACTTTCAGGATAGCCTTGTTCAAACTCTAACTGCACATATATGGTGGTCAGTAAAGAATAACCTAACGCCTTTAGAAGATAAAAGCGATTAATATACATGAAGTGAATAATCACACAAGTATCGATAGTCACAATATTTCCCACTAATCACTTACCTCCAAATACGTTAGAAGATCACGTAGTAGCTGAGATCCTTGCTCTAGGGGAAGAAGTAACATATCTAGAAGCTTGTGGTACGTGATTTCTCCTCTTCTATAAGCTTGTGTACTTAAATCAATAAAATGCCATGATAAGCCTTGACGAATAACTTGTGTTAGTTTATTTCGTACACCTGATGACAAGCTTGGTGGGGTTTCAGGATCGAATTTTTCAGTACGTTTAATCACTAAACGTTTATCCTGAAGTAGCTGTTTCTGCAAATTATCATCAAGCCATCCAATTTCAGAAAATCGAATAATTACTACTTGTGAGCTTACATAAAAACGCTCTGCCACTTGTCGTGCAAGGATGACCCAATCTTCATAGGTAGAAACAGGATAATAATCTATCTCTATTCTCTCCTTTGGAACTAATAAATTGCCAGCAAAACTATTAGCTCTCCACTCAAACTTAGATTTATTATTTGATTTTAAGTATGTCACTTCTTGACCTTGAGATGAGTCAAATAAAGCGTGGCAGTATTCGTGAGCAGCAGAGAAATTTTGCCGAGACAAATCCTCTAAATAATTAATGAGAATACAATGGCCAGCAATGGGGTGATTGATATAGAGTGCTGAAATATTCTGATCTTCTAGCTCGCGTTTGAAAACATGAATACCTTGACTTCGTATTACGTCAAAAATGTTTTCAATTGGTCGTTGTTCTAAACTTAGTCGTTTTCTTTCAAAAGTAGCAGCTTCTCTACCTTGTCGTTTAAAATTAGTATGTCTGAATGAGAATTGAGTATAATCAGGAATTAGTGTACGCTCACGCTTAAAAATCTCTCTTTCTAGAAAATCTTCGTACTCACATAAGCGAACAAATTCCTGAATTGCAATACGGTCGCTGCGAGAAAGTGCGGCATTCTGGCGATACATTTCTTGCACTTGAGATTCTGCTGATGGATAATCGCCAGTAACAAAATATCTAAAATCACGACGGTACATAACTGTTAGCAGTACTAACTGATCTCCTGTTACATTTGCAGTTCCAGATTCAATTTTTAAATACTCCTGTATGGTTATTTTAAGCCGTGTTGCTGCCTCTTCTGATGTTATTTGAAGACTCTCACGTGCATTTTTGAGCTTTCGACCTAATACTCCATAATCGAACGTCATAGCTTATATCACCACTGCACAACATAAAAAGGTTTTACAAAGTTTGCGGGCTATCAGGAAGTAGGTTTATTGTACACAAACAATCGGCATCGAGACACAGGTTTACTGGTGAATTTGCAGCAACTTTAATACTGAACACTGACAGATAAGGTGGATGTACTCCTCTGACCGAAATTAACCCTGTTTTGTCACTCTCGGAAAACAATAATCGAAGCAAGATTCTGAACTTTGATTGAGTCAAGCTTTGAGTCTTTATTTTCTAACAGTCACTAAAATTTATAGCCAAAACCTAGTAGAAATTAAAGCCCCGAAAGGCTTTCAGCGATTGGGTTTTCCCAAAGTGATAAAAGAGGGTTAAGCGGTTTAACTATTTATTATATGGCAAATATCAGTATAATTATTTACTTTATAACTATATAAGAACATTAAATTTACCAGAAAATCTCAAAATGCGCTTTGTGTATTCTCTTGGGAAAGTGACGGTGCGCGGTTTAGGAGTTTTTAAAGCAGATCAACAATTACAGAATTTGATTGATGCTTTAGGGAAAATGTAGGATGCAATTCCAGAGGCGGCTGTTGTTTGATGAGCAGGCGGGAATTCCAGACCCAGCCTTTTGAGTCTAGTTGGTAGAATTAAAGAAAATACCAACCTAACTTCAACTTATGATAAAAACTGAAGAAGATGCTAGAAACAGCATCTTCGATTAGCACTGAAAAAAAAACAGAAGA
>NZ_JABXKP010000019.1 GCF_017114985.1 Nostoc sp. JL33
GTTCATTAACTCAGTACCTTTGAGTCATTTTTTCATGCGTTAGTCTAAACTCCAGTTACAAGTCGTAATAGGCTCTAATCAAGTTCATGCTACGAATGTCTACCAAGTTAATTTAAATAGCCTTGACCAGATATCAACGATATTGGATGCGATCGCTAAAAAAATTTCCTCCCAAGACTCCTTAGAAGATAAGACAGAGGGAGGGGGTTAATTCTTACAGGATAGCTAATAACTCTTTAGCTAAATCTTTAGCTGAGTTAATACCCTGATCCCTAGTTTCCAGCTTTTAACCGCACTAAGCACCGATCCTAAATCATTAGTAGTACTAGAAGAATCAGGGCTAGGGCTTAAACCCTTATCGAGCGATCGCGCATACCTTTCAATTTCCTCTAAGAATATTTCAGGCACTCTGACAGGTTTAGTTGGTAAATGTTGCCAATCTGTTTTTTGCTTAGGTAGATGCTTGGTTTTAAAGCATTGGTGGATTTTCGGAAAACAGAACGAGAATCAAAGTAAAAAAAATTAGCTGTGGGATTCTTAGAGGATGGAGAGCGACGCCGAATAGCCCGCCGTAGGCATCGCTTGTATTGAGGGGCGATCGCAAACAATAATATAGTTATTGTGGTTAATTTTGCGGAATAATCATGAGAAGAATAGTTAGATAATCATATTGAATAGATGCGTCTACTAACTTCATGTGCAAGAATACAATTACTGGGGATTTGGTAAAAACGAGCCACCCCCTAATCTAAAAACTAAAAAGCAACTTTCAGCGTTGGGGCTATCTCCACTTGAGCCAGTTGGTGTAATAAAAACCCCTAAGTACAATTTATATTTGTACGATCCTGATAGCTCTGCATCTGCTAAACCTAAAAGGAAATGCAGTCAAAAGCAATTAGAAAATTTGGATATTGGCCGACAATCTCAAATTCGTAAAGCTAAATATCGTAAATGGTACGAAAACAGTGGATTTATTGAGAAAGACAGAGCGGAAGTTGTTCAATGGGTGCAGGAATTTATAAAAAAAGATTGGGTAATTCTCGATACAGAAACCACTGGTTTAGACAGTGATGCAGAAGTAATAGAAATTGCTGTCATCAATTCCCAAGGTGAGACATTACTTAATACTTTAGTCCGTCCCACAATTCCCATCTCTCCAGAGGCAACAGATGTACATGGCATAAGTAATGAAATGGTAAGTTCTGCGCCAGCATTTTCCGAAATCTACCCACAACTCAAAAGTCTATTAGCTGGTAAGCAAATCGCTATTTATAACGATGATTTTGATAGAGGAGTTTTAAATTATTGCTGTCAATTACATCAATTACCCTTACTTGGTTTCAAGGATAGAACTGTGTGTTTGATGGAATGGTATGCTCAATGGTATGGAGAATACAGCAGCTATTGGCGTGATTATAAATGGCAGCCTTTAGGTGGAGGGCATAGGGCATTGGGAGATTGCCTACAAGCATTAAGATTACTGAAAAAAATAGCAGATGACGATCCGGTTTTTAGAGTTCCTGATTTCTTAGAGGATAAGTAGCGTAGTTTAACGCCGTAGGCAGACGCTCGCGGACTCGCTACCGCTACGCTATCGCCTTATCTAAAAATGATAGCGATGCCTACGGCGGCAAGCAACGCTGCGTGGGGCTACGCCTAAGCAATATAATCATTTAAAAATCTACATCATCAAAACTGGGCCAAAGTGATGAGGAATCATCATGTTTTTCATTTTCATCTTCATCTTCAGCATCAAAATATTTTTCCCAATAATTCTCTATTGCAGTGTACACAGCTTTCTTATTCTCAGAAGAAGTGTACTTAATTTTGCCTGAGCTTTCAAGTATTCTTAAATCAATATCATCATCAATCACAGTTTTAATAAACTTAGCTCTGGAATTGGCATTTTTAAAGATTGGGGTTAACTCTTTATCAAGTTCTTCTCGCGCCTTCCTACATAACGAAAAGTAATCATCATTTTCAGGTTGTGTAGCAGTACTGGTGGAAATTTGTTTATCTGTAGTCAATGAGTCAGTCGCAGTCCTCTCTACGAGACGCTGCGCGTTCGCGTAGCGTTCCGTTGGCGCAGCCTCTCGTAGAGAAGGAAAGGCGCATTGCGTCGATTGCGTTAGCGCAGCGTTAGCGACGTTAGGAGCGTCACTGGCGAACCCGGAAGGTGGTTTGTACCAATCACATTCACCCACAATAAACAGTTCTGATTTACTACGAGTAAGTGCTACATAAAGCAAGTTCTGCTCTTGCTCTAACTGCCAATCTCGCTGATTTCTCCAAACCATAGGCATATCTCCAGCTTTGTGAACAAAAATCCTTTCTCCCTCACCTCCCTTGAATTTATGAATAGTAGATAAGGTGACAGGAGAGTTATCATCACTGAACAATTCATCAATATAATATTTCAGGCTTTCAATACTTGTCGCCTGTGTTTGAGATTGATAGATGGTTGCGATCGCCTCTAACCTATCTGCTAACCTTTGTTTTAATTCATCTTCATTATCTAGATTTAAATACTGCTGCAATTTAATTTGTCTGTATTGGTCAACAGCATCATTGAAGAATTTAAAACTATATCCTGGGAGCTTGGCTATTTGGTCAAGTTCCTTTTTAAGGAAATCACCAACATCTCGCCCCTTGACTGTTGCTTTAACTCCCTGACTAATGAGACGAATACATAAACTAACGAGTGGTGCAGTTTTACGGCAGATGATAATATCGCCGTGTTTAACTAACTTCTCAATATCCTTACTTTCTATTTTATGAATAATTCCTTCGATGGCATCTGGCGCTGCTTCAATCGGAATGTAGGGAAATATGCTTTTAACTAGGGCAATATGCTGGAGCGGACAGCGATAGCAAATTGATAAAGGTAGTTCTGTTGCTCCAGTTAACCTGACAATGTTGTTGTAGCTTTGATTGTCTGCACCCGCAAAGCCCATTATCGCCTGACGCGGGTCGCCTACTGCTAAAATCCGGCCAGTAAGTCCTGCAAGCATTAAAGTAAGAGACAATTGCAGAGGGTTTAAATCTTGGCAATTATGAACTAATGTACTATTAGCAAAGAAATTGTGATTATGTTCTACGTCTAAACAGTAGACCCATTTTTCCGTGACATAATTCGCACTTTCTGAACACAATTCTTTTTCCCGCAAGTTTTCTTCGTTTGACGGCCTGCTTTCTTGGGACTGTGTACTACTCCACAAATTGGACAAGTTACAATGAGCCTGGAAAGTAGAGCGGTTTGGCTCGTCATTCTTCCCCTTAAAATTCCCTCGCATTTTGGGCTGCAAGTCTGCCGCATTTGCGATCCTTTGTAGATTTGAAAATTGTCCTGACAAATTACACAATTTTTGGGAACTATTGTTCCCAATTTGTACGATAAACAGGGGTGGATGAAAGGCTTTACAACTTCCCTCAAAATACGAGTACCCTCTGCATTGATTGAAATTATTCGCCCTTTGCACGTTTGCAAAACTTTGCTGGTAATTCCCTTTTGAGTTAACAAGTTGCAAGCTTGTTCTAGGTCTTCTTGTGGAAACGAGTAAGCTGCAATTGTCGAACTCACTTGTCCCATACTCCCATCGTCCATAAACCAAACTGCGATCGCTAAATCGTCTAGTAGTGGCAAAAGTTCTTGAGTAATGCGTTTCTTCTTGCCCTCTGGTTTGATTAAATGCCAAATCTCCGTAAATACTGGATGAGTTAGTGTGGAAACTTGGTGAATTAAACCTCCATACTCGGTTGAAACTGGTTTCTCTGTTACAGATGTTCCAATCCAACGTTGTAATTCTTTTTCCTTCCACTTCAAGTAAGGCAGTTGCGTTTTTCCATGAGTGAATTTTACTCTGGCATTGCATTGCTTCCCTTTCCAACTGCCTCGTTGAATAGAAGCATCTCCAAGTAGCGACCCTACGATAATTGATTGCTCCCTCAGAGTTAATTTGATACTCAAATCGTAATTTTTCATGGTCAATCACCATTACGTGAACTTGGCTCATAACAGCCTTTGCCATTGGAATATAACCTTGCTCACGAGTAAAGACAGGGTGATCCTCTGTTGCCCTTAAATCACCGATTTGGAGAACTTGACGATCACGCCGAAGAACCTTTCTCCAACCTGTAACAGGCTTGGCTTCAATTGTTTGCATTTGTTCATTGTAACTCAAGACTGATACAGGTAAACGACCCTCGACAATAGACTGTATAGACATCTGAGAGCCATCAGCAAGTGTAACTAGTGAGTTGCCTGGTAAGCATTCATCAATTAACACAAATTTGTAAGGCTTAAACCACGGCTGCTGATGTAACCTCCATTTAACAGCTAGCCAAATTTGATCAGTGAAATCTAACTTCCTTTGGGAAATTGCCATTTCCTCACCAATTTTGAGGCAATAAGCAATCCACTGAGCTACTAACTGAGGTTTATGGACATTAATTTCATGATGGCGTGCGATCGCCTCTACAACTTCTGCTGTTGGTTCCTCATTGTTAAGCCTTACTAAGTCAATCAGTTTTAGGAAATCGCCATCATCATCGATAATGCTCTCTTGCCGAAGTCTGCCTATTTTTCTACCACGTTTAGGAATTAAATCTAAGCTCTGTGCAATACGTTCATATTTATATTTGGAGATATCAATATCTTCACTTCTTTTTACACGAAGTTCTTGTTTAACTAATGTAAAAGCTGCACTGTGGAGTGTACTGATTGAAGTCTTCCAGACAGGGCCAAACTTTTTGATTAAATCTACAGAGTTATCCTTACCAAAAACACAAATCTTGATTTC
Source organism: Nostoc sp. JL33 (assembly GCF_017114985.1). GTDB lineage: Bacteria > Cyanobacteriota > Cyanobacteriia > Cyanobacteriales > Nostocaceae > Nostoc. The sequence continues at coordinate 4,800 of NZ_JABXKP010000019.1, forward strand.
ATTGGGTCTTAATCCCAGTTCACACAACGTTCTTGCAACTATTCTTAATGTGCTGCTTTTTCCAGAACCAGCGACAGCATTACAGCAACCGTTACCTTTTTGGTTGATAACCCAATCAATTATTCCTAATTGAAATCTGGAGGGAACAAAGCCAAATTTTGCTTTATAATCTGCAATTTGATGATTTGATAGTTCGGGAATTGGTAAAGATGCTTGAGGTAGTGTAGTTTGTACGATTTTCTCCTTAATATCATTACTAGACAAGGATTCTATAGCTAATTTGATTTGTTCTAGTTCATCTGAACTGAGTTTATCTAATGCAGAGATGATTGCCTCGAATGGGCTACATTGTCCATCCAGCGATCGCGCGAACTTCTCTATTTCCTCTAAGAATATCTCAGGCACTCTTACCGCTTTGGTTGGCAGATGTTGCCACGCTGTTTTCTGCTTTGGTAAATGTTCTGTTTTTGGATTGTAATTAGGCATAAGTTCTTGTCTGCGACACGCTTTGCGATGGTCGGATACTATCATGAAATAATATCATGTATGCTGTGTACACAGCATACAAATTCATTAAAATATATTTTTTTGGAGAGCGTAGTTTACATACGTTGGCAGACGCTCGTTCGCCTTTGGCGTCTCCCCTTGGGAGAAGACTCGCTAACGCTACGCTATCGCTAACATAATCGCCTACGCGAAATAAGAAGTTGTTGCTACGCAGTTTGTTTCTTGACTCCCTGCGGTCGATATCCCCCTCCGCCCCAAGGGGAACGCTCATTGCCGCAGGGCTACCCCGGCTGCTTTAGGATGGCTACGCGTATCAAGGGCTTCGCAAGTGGCGAATATTGTTGCTTCGCAGTTTATATCTGGGGAAACCCCAGACCCCATCGCCACCCTTGACACGCTACGCAAGAAAGAAATAGCCGGGGGGTTCTCGGTTTGTCGTTTCGCGTTGAGGTTTGCCATGTCCACTCTAGTTGCTCGTCGGTCGTTCGTTGGTTGTCCCGCTCCGTTGGCAGCCCAGGTTGTTGAGTTGGCGCGTTTGTTCCCTGGTCTTGGGCTTGCAGTGGTGCGGCCTTCTTCACGCGCGTTTTCTAGTTGGGTGTGCGTTTGCTCGTTCGCGTCTGAGGCGGCGGCGGTGCGTTTTGCTGGGGTGGCTGCTTCTCGGTTCTTTGGCTCTGGTTCGTTCTGTGTCGTTCGCTTCACGGGTCGGCGTTGGCGGGTGTCGGTTCCTTGTCTCTCTCCTGTGGTGGTTGTGCGGGTTTGGTTGGGGCGGCGTCGGTTGGCGCGGGGTGGTCGGCTAGTTCTCGCTGGCTAGTTTGTTGGGGGGCTTCGGCCCTCTTTCTTTGGGGATTTAATTATTGACTCTCCATTGGATCTTCGCGCCCAATACCGAGCGATCGCAGTTGTGCTTTAATATCCTCTGGATCGGTTCCACAGTAATAATATTCTTTGTTGCGGAGATCGGCTAAGTAGTATCCCGGCTTTCCACCGTTGATCCGAAATAATTCTAGAGCGACCTCCTCCTTTGTTGTGCCGAACATAAATTCAATATCGCTTTCGTTCGGCAGATTTAATGGGTTATAAAAACCTTTACTTCTAATAAAATGCCAGTAAGACCTTTCAGGTGTGATTTTACGATCAATGACTCGGTATCTAATAGGGTGAATTATTGACATAACTGTGTTTCACTATGAGCTAAAATTTAACTAGGAAAGCCCCCAAGGGCTAGTTGGGGGCTAAGGCTACGGATTAGCTATCTTCGTTTTCTTTCTTGATATCCAGGTCATCTAGGATGTCCTCTTTATCAACAATCTCTTTCTCTCCGGTTACTGGATTAGTTTCAACCCATTTATTGTCTTCGTGTTGAAAGAGCCGGATAGCAGGCATTTCTGCCTCGTCTTTTCCGTTAGCCTTATGAGATGGATCTGTCAATTAACCTCCTTATTTGAGGGGGTGAACTTTTTCCCTCATGCTTTAATTATACTCCGTGGGGACACGGTTATGAACGGAGTTTTCATAAAAAATTTCCTGAGTTTTGCTGGTTATCATCAAAAACTTTTATACCACGGGGACACGGTTTCAGCATAGGATAGAGAAACTATTTGAGACAAGTATGCAACAACCGCGAAACAAGCAGGGAAAATTCGCTACAGATAGACCAGAGCCACGAGATGCAAAGTTGAGCTTAAGAATTGAAGCATCTGTACTAGCAAAAATTCAAGCTATTCCCGATTGGCAAGAGAAGGTGCGATCGCTTCTTTATGAATTAGTCAAGCCAGAATAGCGATCATCGCTCCTGATGAAAAGGAACCAGCCAAAAACGCAACTTTCCCTGAGCCAGCCCTTGCAACCAGACACAGCAAAGAAAAGAAACTGCTGCGGCAACGCGGCGGTTACTCGTGCTGGCCTGGTTACAAGCCTAGTTACATTTTTGGCCGGAAGAAAAACCGAAAAGAAAGAATCAAAACTTAGAATTTTGCCCCATAATCTCGCATTGCTTGAATTACTACATCGTATTTTTGCGTAGGAATGTCGGCGGTTCTCTCCAGGCTAAAACCTGCCAGCACTGACCTTACATCTGATTCAGACAGTTTTAATTCATTCTTTGCGATCGCCCATAATCTCTTAGCTTGAGGTTCAGTTATCGTCGTTACGCCTGATACTCCACTCATATCGTGCAGTATCGAGCTTTCCTTACCATTGCTAGGTTTTTGAGTTAAACCAGCCTCTTGCTTAATTTCTCTTGCAATTTTGCGTTTAGTTTCCTGCCAGTCCTGACTGTCAGGCTCAACTATGGTTATATCCAAAAGACAGAGGATATTATATCTGCGTCCATAGCTTATCTGCGTCCCAATCTCCTTTGGGTCGCTGAAGTTATTTGATAGGGGAAAAATAGAATCTATCTGTTCACCGCTTTCGTGTCTCAGGCTAGAAAGCAAGCAATATTTTTCCTCTAAGAATATCATTTGATGAGCGATCGCTAGTCCCCAGGCTGAAAGTGTAGGCGTAATTTTGGGCTGTATCTCTTCTAGTTCAGCGTAGGTAAAACTGATTTCTCTGCCTGATTTGGTAGGAATTTTCACATTTCTGTTAGCCAAGATAGCTGGGATTTCTGCCTTAGCTTTGGCGAGGGCTGCGTTAAGTTGTGGTGTAGGTGTCATAGCTGATAAATAAATTCTGCTTAGAATGAGTGGTTATAAAATGTGGTGCTAAGATAAAAGTCGAGAACGTGCATGAGTTTTTAGGATGGTATAAGTTTCTTTGGTCGGATACCTGTGCTTTTCCTTAAATGCCCTCTCTCAGTGGCTGTGGGCTGGCAGCCAGAAAATCTAGTAATCTGCTAATTCTGGCTCAGGCTCAGGCTCGTATTGCCATGAGCATTTATCTTGCTCTCTCATAGCAGCCTCCTTGCGCTCCATCCAGCAGTACTCATACTGTTGTAGGCTTTCTGCGCCTAAATATTTCCATACCGCGAATATGTGCTTATCTGGGATTTGTCCGTGAGTTTTCGAGTTAAGCATTAAGTGCTTGGTTGCAACTGGGTCTTGCTCAAACGCCTTCTCAATACCACTGTAGGCGTGACAAGTGCAGGTGATCTCATGCTGGTAGAGCTTCACTTCATAAAAATCACCTGTGTTACCTCTAGCAATAAGTTCATCCCAATCACTGCCGGGTTCCAACTTGTAAGGGTCAGATTTTGTCCAACAGCGATTAATCAAAACTTCTACATAGTCAATTTTTGAGATAAACCGAGAGATACCGCGAATTTTAATCAGTTGTCCACGTTTAGTAACTTTGTTGCAGATGTGGAGATAAACAACGTTTTTATAAACATCAATGGTCGTGTGGTCAATCCCGGTTTTTACCTGCTCTGCTGACCATCCCCATTTTGTAAGCAATACTTTTGTATTTTCTAAGCTGTAGATGTGACGAAGTGCATAGTCTTCACCGTTATTTTCATGCAGCAAAGATTGGTGAAAAATAGAGTAATTATAGTTAGCGCGGGTGTGTGCGATCGCTGAAAATGGTTTGTTCATGGTGGTTGGTTGCAGATTTAGTTGTAGTTGGCGGTAGTTAATTTCTAAATGGTTTTCTTCTTCTATCCAACGAAATGCTGAGTGCAGCGTTGAAATCATTCCTGCCCAGAGCGAATGAGGTTTGATGTTGAGTGCCGATTGAGTGGCGGCGTGGGTATTGATTGCGATCGCGCATTCCATCATGGCGGTGTAGCAGTCAAAAGCCAGATGGTTGCATTCTTCCTTGATGCGGTTTTTGGTACGAACATTTGAAGAATTCCACCAAATTGACCACCAAGTTTTATGATATTTTTCTGACAGTTGGATAGCAGTTTCTAAAGGTGCGATCGCACTATCCGGTAATAGGGAGAAGTATTTTTCCCTGATTACAGCTAAGGCGCAGTGGGTCGAGTGCATTTTCTTCTTGATGAAGCGATCGCTGTGGGGTGCGATCGCCTGAAATGTGATCAGTACAAAAGCAAGCTAGACGGTACTCCAAGAAACTTCTACATTGATAGATTCTAAATATCTACATTTTGCGGCAATTTGTTCTGCTGCTTTTTTTTCTTCTTCGTAATCCTGAAAAGAATAATGCTCTATTACTTTACCCTTCCAGTAAATGTATCCTTCATGATCTACAGTTAGATGCTCAATACTGTGGAAATATTCTTGATAATCACCTACCAGAATATTTTGGTACAAATCATTAAAAGCTTGTTGTCCCAATTCTGATAAATGATTATTCGCTGCCAATTCGAGCAAACTTAATTGATTTGGTGATAAATCATCACCATCATTTGTTAGTTGTAAAATCTGAATCCCTTTTTCTGCATTATTCATGGTCGGATACTTTGTGATTTTCTTTTCTTGATGAAGGGAGAGCGATCGCGCTCGGTGATACGTTTACGAGTGAAGAATAGGACACATTGAGTAAGTGCCTTGTGGGTAACAATATTCATGTCCTTCCTTTGTCAGATAAATTTTTCTCTTTACCTGTTCTTCGTCGGCTATCGTTACAAATGATTTTGTTCTGGAAATAACTTGATACTTAAATATGCAGTTGTGATCGCATATCGATCTGCATTCGTAAAAATTTCCTACGATAAATTTGCTCATTGTGGTCGGATACCTTTTTAAATTCTTCTTGATGAGGAGGAGCGATGCCTACGGTGGTAAACTACGCTGTGGGGTGCGTAGGCGCAGCCCCACGAAGTGATCGCTTAATTATTAGCCGTAATATTTAGTCTTCTTCTGATTTACCATCCCACTCCCAGACGTTAACCATTACCCCGTAATCCTCACCATTACTTGCTCTTGGGTATCCATCCTTCCATCTCCAAAACCAAACTAGAATCTTTTCGCCAGTTGGAATTAATAACTTTGTATCAGTTGTAATTGTGCCTGGGCCGCCAGAACAACTTACAACTTTGTCGTCTCTGAAGGCAGAGTATTTAAAGATTATGCTGCCAGAAATTAATTTTCTGTGCCGCATTCCGCCAATAATGCCAATTTTTCCTGCCTCTAAAGTATTCCAGGGTTGAGTTAGTCTGATCGCGTCTCCCGCTTGTACGCCTCCTATATTTTGGAAGTAAACATTTAGTCTTTTTTCTGCTTCTGTCATGGTCGGATACCTTAGTTTTTCTTTTCTTGATGAAGAGGTGCGATCGCTTGAGGGGCGATCGCTGTAGAGTGCGATCGCTTATGAATTAAAACCTACGCGCGTTAAACTAATTCCAGGTACTAAGTAACTTCCACCCTGGTAGTTCTTTTTCGATAATCTGCCGAAACTCGCAATTAGTTATTCTTTTGCTGAGTTCAATTTCGATTATCCTTACTCTGCCTTCTGTGTCGGTTAGATCAGCTTTAAATTTTATTGTCATTGCCCTATGGTTGTGATTTTTTTTTCTTGATGAAGAGAGAGCGATCGCTTTAGTTGAGCGATCGCAATTGATATTTAGAATGGAACAATAAACCGCTTGAAATAAACCTCTAAATCTGAGGGATTTAGAAGTACCTCTTTACCTTCGGAATCTGCACAAATAATTCGTAGATATTGTTTACCATCGATTTGTTCGCACTTGCCACCGACGATCTCCACGTAGTCATTGAGATCAGGAATAAATATTGATGCTGTGCAAGTTTTATCAGGTGTCATGGTTGGTGTCCTTGGTCGGGTACATCCTTATTATAGCATTATAGTATGTATACATTCTATAATAAGGAGATTCTTCATAGAATCTTTAAGATTGTAGTTTGTATACCTGCTAGAATCTAAAAGCAGATTTGGATTAAAAACATGGGTAGTTTGGCTAGTGGCCGGCCTGGCGGAAACCCAGAATTTGGGAAGACTATTAAAATTGATGCGGCTGGAACCGAACCCTTGGAGCGACTTTTGAATATTCGGATTACAGCTTCAATGGATGAATTTCTTAGAGGATTGGGCGATCGTCGGTTGCAATTTGTGCGAGAGGCGATCGCGGAGAAGCTGGAGCGGGAACTGGCCACCCTGCAAACTAAAATAGTGGCAACTGAACTGGAGACTGAGACGGGGCGAGAACCTGCGGACAACCAAACCACCCAGGAAGCCCAGGAACCGGAGACAAACCCCACGCCAGGGGAACAGGGAGAGAACCCAAAAACACGACGCAAGGCAACCCAGACCCAAGGGCAAAAGCCAAACTCGCCCACGACCCGGAGCCGGAGCCAGAAAAACACCGTGACTGAGACTGAGCAGGCAATAGACCAGCCGGACAAGCTGAACTAGGAAAGGAAACCCAGAGGCCACAACCTGCACCCACGTCACGAACACAGGCTACAGACCGAGCTGCAAAAGCACCACGGCCAACGCCCCAACGACCCGACGCAACACTGAAAACCTCGGCAGCAGGGAACGCCAGCCGGAAGAACGCATCGACACCAGCAGCGCACCCAACTAATACGCGGGAGCCAGCAGGGACGGCCGCAGCAGCTGAAGACAATGGCGCGGGAGATTGACCCCACTTGCGGGAGCCAGAGAAACCAAAGCAGGTGTAGCGATCGAAAATATCTGAAAGCATAGTTTTTAAAAACTGGGGTTTGTTTTTATTTTCGCGGAGCGATCGGGCGAAGTGGGTCGCGGTGCGAAGCGCAAGACCCACGAGCAGTGAAGATTACGCAGTAATGATCTTTCTTAAGCTCAAACTCCAGCGCTCAGATTTAAGCTTTTTTATCCCGTGAGATATTTTGCTATTAAATTCTATAACTTCCCCATTGCTGAGGATTTCGATATTTCCATCATAAAAAAACTTAACATTTCCACCCAACAAACTATCCTCACTGATATTAACTACAATAACTTTGCTATCAAAAATATCCCGATCTACATGATTTTTAAGCTCACAACCTGCTTGATATTTATATAACAAAATGCTATTCCAATCACTTCCGCTCCACAACTGATCACATTTTTTTCTCAATCTGCTATCAATTTTAATCCCCTCAAAAACTGAGCTTTTTAAACCTAACTCAACACCTAAACCAAACCATAAACACTTTCTACCGCTAACATTTGCTTTTTTATTCCATCTTTCGGGTTCTAATAAATATTCATGAGCTTTAACAAAATCCCAAACTTTATTTTTATCAACAAAACCAATTCGATTCAACATGATAATTTTCCCCTTGCTAAAAAATCTAATTATCAATATTATAAGATGTATACATACTATAATAATACTTTTTTTCCGGGTGCGAACGAAGTGAGCAGTCAAGAAGGAATGCGAAATCTTGTTATTTTGAGGATTTTATTGATTGCAGAGATACCCTTACCTCTCCTTTTTCTCTCTTCTTTCTTCCTCCTGCAATTTATTTTTTTATCTCTTAGTAAAAAAATAATTTGCTATTCTTTTTTTAGAACCCCAAAAAGAGTTATACCATGCACGTCTTCGGGCATGGTAAAATAACTCTTTGGTTCTAAAAAAAGACTCCTTCGGTGGTACCCCACGGAAGGGAAATAAAACTGCGAAGCAACAGCAATCTTTCCGATGCTTTAAGAAATAAGCGACCAACACCGAAACGCAGTGAGCAGAAAGTGGAAGGAATGTAGCGAAGTGGAGGTACTGGGAGCGACAAAAGCCCAAAGCGTTTAGAGAAAACTAGGCCACCCAGAGCGGACAGTGCCGGAACGTAGCGCAATGACTGGAACAATATTAATTAATTTCTTTTATCTATTGCGCTGCTGCTTACGATAATCCCAAGGCTTTTGATAATTCCCACCCCAGAATCCTGCATGGTTAGACTGTGCGATCGCTTCCGCTCTTACAAAAACATCACCATTGGGACATTTTTTTACATATTGAGGATAGACGATCGCTAGTCCGACTAACACCTGTTCAGAATTAAAGTTTTTCTCAATCCCATTCTTAGAGGAAAAAACCTCAGCTACAGTTCGACCATAGCGATCGCTCTCAACTGGTGTAACTAAAACCTTTCCGTTAACCTCATCTACTAATCGTTGTAAATTCGCCTTTGATTCTAAGCCCAGTGGTTGTCCTGGCTGTTTTCCATGCTTAATTTCGTTCGCATCGACCCCACAGAGCCTTAACTTTTTCTCTTGCCCGTCAGTCTGCCTCACTACGATTGTGTCCCCATCTGACACGCGAACTACATCCCACTCTTCAGAATCTGCCATAGGTGGAAGTAATGAATTTCCACCTAAATTGTTTGACTCGTGTAATTTGCTACATCCTGATACAGCGATCGCACATAGCAAAATCGAAATATAAACTTTTCCTACATGAAGCTGACGAATTTTCATACTTAGATTCAACACTTAACAAAGTAATAATTATTACTCTAAGATGAGTGCAGCACAATTATTTGTCAATGGTGTGGCGTTCCTATGAAGATTAAAGGTATTTTGGCTTTAGTGGTTGGTGTGGGTGCGTTAGCGTCAGCTTTGACGACAGTCATCGCATCTAATATTGGATCAGCCTCTGCGATTCCTTACAATAGCGCGACTGTGTATAAGGCAACAGATGCAGGTAGCACAGTAGTTGTGTTTTCAGCTACAGCTGGCAGTCGAATTGCAGTTAGCTTAGGAAGTGAAGATAAATCAACAGCCAGACTTGCTGGTAGTTGCGGCGAATTGAGAATTTCTGTTCCCTCAACAGGAAGTTTTACAGGCTTGAAGGTAGATGGTGTTGCTGTTAACGCCGCGACTCTTTCAGTTCAAACCCTGCCTAGCTGTGTAAGTGGAGCTTTTGCTGAAGCTAGAACCACTAATTTCAAAACTGCAACTGGTCAAGTGGTAATAGTTGGTAAAACAGCAGGTTCAGCCGTTGCGGTTAGCCTTCCATCGGCGACGACTCGGAATGTAACTGCTAACGCTTGTGGATTCGGAATCTTAAAAGGCACTTCTACTAGTCCTTTACCTGCAACTTTTATGGTCGGCGCGACAAATTACACTGTGGCAACCCTACCTGATGCTACAACTGCTCCATATTGCCGAACGATTGACGGCACTCCTTTTGGCTACGTTCCCGCATCTTGGTAATGATTATAGCGTTAGCGCAGCGGCTCCCCTTGGGAGCTTCGCTTTTTATCCTCTAAGAATTGGCGATGTCTACGACGGGCTACGCCTACGCCTAAACCTATGAATAGAGTTCTAACTGCATTAACTGTACTCATTTCTTTGCAACTACCCGCAACTGCACAGCAGGCTACAGCCTTTAAAGATAAAAATAGCTCACTATTTTTGTACGCATTATCACCAAATCAGGCTGTAGAGATTGAGATTCAAAAGCCGCTAGAAAGAGCTATTCAGGCTAATTCATGCGGGTTAATTATAGTTAGGTCTGATGAGACTTTTACTCTAGAGAATCAAACTGTTACACCGACTTCTAACTTTAATATTCGTGAGTTGCCTAAAACTTGTGCAGAGTTAGTGGGATATCCTCAAATTTTTGAGACTCCCACAGGTGCGATCGCTATCACTGGTAAAATTCCGAATGCAGCGTACACAATAGCTTACCCAAGTCATAAAGTAACGAAGCAGCTAACTGTTAATGCCTGCGGGTTTGTACAAATTCGTAACTTTTCAGCATCAATCCTTAATTTGCCTACTGTTACAGCAGGAAGGGCAGATTTTGCATTTTCTGCTCTCCCAATCAAAGATCCTTTATTGTGCTTGAAAAGTGTCTTATATTTTCCTCTGGGGTTTAATCCCAGAGATGCGATCGCTAATGCTATTACTCAAACTGCTACCCCACCTACTACTACAACTACAACTACCACAGTCACTTCACAAACTGCTCAACCTGTAGCGGTGAAGAATGGAAATTATCTAATAGTTTCTGGCATCCCTCCAGGAACTTATACGGTTATCAATGCCGCTAATCCCTCTCAGGTTAAAACTTACACTGTGGGAATTAAAGCTTGTTTAGTGAGCGATGTCTCCGACTGGCTACGCCTACGCACCCAAATAGGTACTCCCTCAGCTTTTTTAATATCTCGTCAGGGGTTAACATTTCCAATCGTTTGGAGTACTTTGCAGCAGAGTCCTGGTGTTCCAAATTGTAATTAAATTCTTAGAGGGTGTTTATAAAATAATTCTTAAGCAGGTGAGCTACTATGATTACGAGCTA